>CAJXZG010000003.1 GCA_913063265.1 uncultured Prolixibacteraceae bacterium
ACTTTGGCGTCGATTTGGTAAGTGATCCAAATGCAAGAATATCTTCAGTTCTGGGTGGAACAGTAATTTTTTCCGGATGGACACTGGAAACAGGTTATGTGATTTATATCCAGCACGATGCAGATTTGGTTTCGGTATATAAACACAATGCGGAACTTTTAAAATCTGCGGGAGATAAAGTCAGGGCAGGAGAAGCAATTGCCATTATTGGTAATTCCGGAGAACTTTCAACCGGGCCACATTTGCATTTCGAACTCTGGCACAGAGGTACTGCCATTAATCCTGAACAGTATATTGTTTTTTAAACTATGAAGAAACGTATTGCCATACTTGGTTCAACAGGATCTATAGGAACACAGGCTCTTGAGGTAATCAGTCAAAATCAGGATATTTTTGAGGTTGAAGTGCTTACTGCAAATAATAATGTTGATATTTTAATTCAGCAGGCCAAAGCTTTTCAGCCCAATGTAGTGGTTATTGCCAACCAAGAAAAATATTCATTTGTTTCTGAAGCTCTAAAAGACGAACCCATAAAGGTGTATGCCGGTGCCGATGCTTTAAGTCAGGTTGTTCAAATGGATACGGTTGATTTGGTATTGACTGCTATGGTAGGATATTCGGGATTATTACCTACCTACAATGCTATTAAAGCAAAAAAGAATATCGCTCTTGCCAATAAAGAAACTATGGTGGTTGCAGGAGAGATCATTACCAAAGCGGCAATAGAAAATAAGGTGGAAATTCTTCCGGTAGATTCAGAACATTCGGCTATTTTCCAGTGTCTTGTAGGTGAATTTATGAATCCTATTGAGAAAATTTATCTTACCTGTTCCGGTGGTCCGTTTAGGGGAAAATCAGAAAAAGAACTACAAAATGTAACAGTAGACAAGGCCTTAAACCATCCCAACTGGGATATGGGAGCTAAAATCACCATCGACTCAGCTACTCTGATGAACAAAGGTTTTGAGATGATGGAAGCCTGCTGGCTTTTTGGATTACCTGCTTCCAAAATAGAAGTAATTATCCATCCGCAATCAATTATTCATTCAATAGTTCAGTTTGAAGATGGTTCGATGAAAGCACAAATGGGATTACCTGATATGAAACTCCCAATACAATATGCCCTTGGATTTCCACAAAGGATAAAAAACGATTTTCCCCGATTTAATTTCTTTGATTACCCAAGGCTTGATTTTGAACCACCAAATACAAAAATTTTTCGTAACCTTGCACTCTCTTTTGAAGCCATGAAAATGGGAGGCAATATGCCTTGTATTTTAAATGCTGCAAATGAGATTGTTGTAGAGGCATTTTTAAATAGAAAAATTGCTTTTCTACAAATGCCGGAAATTATTGAAAAAGCCATGCAAAAAGCCGCTTTTATAAAAAAGCCAACGCTTGATGATTTAATTCAATCAAATTCCGAAACAAGAGGCATAACAACACTGTTGATAGAAAATAAAAATTAGAAGAGAAGATTTTAATGGAGACGATATTAGTAAAAACAGCTCAGTTACTTTTAAGCCTTTCAATTCTTGTGGTACTTCACGAGTTTGGGCATTTTATGTTTGCACGCCTTTTTAAAACCAGAGTAGAAAAGTTTTATTTGTTTTTCGACCCCTGGTTTTCACTTTTTAAAGTAAAAAAAGGAGATACTGAATATGGAGTAGGATGGCTGCCTTTGGGAGGATATGTAAAGATTTCGGGAATGATTGATGAATCGATGGATAAAGAAGCCATGAAACTGCCGGCAAAATCCTGGGAGTTTCGTTCAAAACCTGCATGGCAAAGACTGTTGATTATGTTGGGAGGAGTATTGATGAATTTTGTTTTTGCAATGGTAATCTACATCGGTATTCTTTACGCCTGGGGCGAATCTTACCTGCCCACGGAAAATTTAAAATACGGTATTGAAGTATCAGAAATTGGTGCAGAAGTAGGATTTCAAAATGGAGACAAAATCTTATCTGTTGATAATCAATACATCGAAAACTTCAGAAAAATAGTACCTACCATTGTTCTGGAAAATGCAAAAACTGTTCAGGTCGAAAGAAATGGCACCAAAACAGATGTTGATATTAGTGGTGAAGATTTGGCATTAATGATAAAAAGTAAATCAATTATAGATTTTCGTAAAACATTTGACATAAGCGTAGGTAAAGTAGCCAAGAAATCACCAGCAGACAAAGCCGGCTTAAAAAAAGGCGATGTTTTTGAAACTGTTGACGGACAGAGTTTTGAGTTTTATGATGAATTTTCTGATTACCTCAAAACCAAAAAGGGTCAGAATATTGAACTGGGATTGTTGCGCGAAGGACAAAAAATTTCCAAAGAAGTTGAAGTGGATGAAGACGGAAAGATAGGTTTTTATGCCTCTTTTAACAATATTGATTTTGTTGAATTCAAAAGTATAAAATACGGATTCTTTGAATCTATACCGGCAGGAATTAAAAGAGGTTTTGAAACTACCAAAGATTATTTAAAACAGTTTAGATTAATTTTTAACAAGGAAACCGAAGGTTATAAATCTTTGGGAGGATTTGCAACAATAGGGAATATTTTCCCCGGTACATGGGACTGGTACTCATTCTGGAATATGACCGCATTTATTTCAATTATTCTTGCAATAATGAATCTGTTACCTATTCCTGCACTCGACGGAGGGCACGTAATGTTTTTAATGGGTGAAATTATTACAGGACGCAAACCAGGGGAAAAGTTTATGGAATATGCACAAATTACAGGAATGATTCTTCTTTTGGCTTTGGTGCTTTATGCTAATGCCAACGATATAATTAAAATGATAAACGGGACGTTCTAATTAAAAAATTTCTATTTTTGTAACAAATCAATTTAACATTAAAGACATGAATTTATTTATAATAGCAGGTTTCATCGGACCACAGGAAATAATAATCATACTTATAATCGTTCTTTTATTGTTTGGTGGTAAAAAAATACCTGAATTAATGAAAGGGCTGGGAAAAGGGATGAAAGAATTTAAGAATGCCAGTAAAGAGGAAGCCGGTGAGAATGCTTCTGACACTGACAAAATAGAAAAATAATTTTGCACAAATAATATTAAAAATCCTGTTTCCGAATTTTTTGGATGCAGGATTTTTTTATGGTAAAGTTTTTGTTATGATTTTTGACATCGAAAACTAAAAAAACTAATAAAGATGAAAAGAAAATTTATCTACCTGTTCTCTATCATTATTTCTGTAATCATTTTACAATCATGTTCAACCGAACCTGTACTTCATACAAATATCACCGGAAATGCCAATGAGGTTGTAGTTGTTGTATCAAACGAATCATGGGAAGGGAAACCCGGAGAAGCTTTACGCGAAACACTTGGACAGTCACATTTGGCACTACCGCAAAGTGAACCGGTTTTTGATTTAATAAATGTACCACCACAGGCATTTAAAAAAATTTTCCGTACAGCACGAAATATTGTTCAAACTTCAATAGCCTCGACGAATGACACAACCAGAGTAATTTTTAAGGATGATGTTTGGGCTTATCCGCAGGCAACTGTAAGAATCGAAGCTAAAAATGCAGAAGAATTTATTAAGGTTTTTAATAAAAACAGCGACCGCATCATCTCATATTTCTTAAAAGCGGAAAAAGAAAGGTTCACAAAGAATTACAAAAAATATTATGAGAAAGTAGTGTACAATACTTTAAACGAAAACTATGGATTAACGATGACCGTACCTCCCGGATTTAAAGTTTCGCGTCAGAAAAAAAACAGTATCTGGGTTAGATACGAAACTCCGGAAATCTCTCAGGGTATCGTTGTTTATACTTTCCCCTATACATCAGACTCTACTTTTACAGCAGACTACCTGGTAGCACAAACCGATAGTGTACTTGAAATAGACATACCCGGGCCAACCGCAGGAAGTTATATGGCAATTGAAAAAAGGCTTGACCAGATTTTTAATATCACAGAGCACAATAAAAACTATGCTGCGGAAATGAGAGGATTGTGGAGGATGGAAAATGATTTTATGGGTGGCCCATATGTTGCACTGGCTGAACTGGATGCAAGCAACCAAAGAATAGTTGTAGCTTTTGGTTACGTTTTTGCTCCGAGTAAGGATAAACGTAATTTATTACAACAGGTTGAGGCAATGATTTATTCTTTAGCATTGAACGACCAGGCAAAGAACGATAAAATTAACAGCCAGGTTAAAATGGGTAATTAAAACCGTCCTATGTCTGTCACAGGCAGGTAAATTCTTGCAGAGAATTACAAATGATTAGGCACGTAATTTTTGAAATTACGGGCCTAATTTATTCAATATAAAGTCTAATTTTTTAAAACGCTGCCTTTATAATTTCACTAACATTATCACCAATACCATAAGTGTAGATATGAAGCGAAGGAGCATTATTCGCTACCAGATCTTTTGACTGGAAAATTGCCCACTCAGTACCTACCCTTTTGGCTTCTTCGTTGTTTTTACATTTAGCCAGTTCATTTGCCAGTTCGCCGGGTAAATCGATACTAAAAATCTTTGGTAAAACTGTAAGTTGATTTTTCAGATTTATCGGTTTAATACCCGGGATAATCGGAACGGTTATTCCTATATCCCGACATTTTTTAACAAAATCATAGTAAATCTGATTATCAAAAAACATTTGTGTTACAATGTAATCGGCACCTGTATCTACTTTTTGTTTCAGGTACTGAAGATCCATGTCCAGGTTTGGTGATTCAAAGTGCTTTTCTGGATAGCCCGCCACGCCAATACAAAAATCGAGTGGTGTATTATTTTTCAAATCCGGCTCCAGGTATTTTCCTTTTTGCAGGTCTTTAATCTGTCCGACTAATTCGTTCGCATTGGCATGGCCATTTGGATCGGGCTTAAAAACATGTTGATTTTTTACTCCGTCACCACGCAAAGCAAGTACATTTTCAATTCCAAGGAAATTCAAATCAATTAAAACATGTTCGGTTTCGCTTTTGGTAAAACCGCCACATAAAATATGAGGTACCACCGGAATTCCGTATTTATGCTGAATATCGGCGGCAATAGCAACTGTACCCGGCCGTTTTCGAACTGTACGTTTTACAATGGTTCCATCCTCCATTTCTTTAAACTCCAACTCATCGCGATGAGTAGTAATGTTGATGTATTTTGGATCGAAATCTGTTAAACTTTCAATAGTTTGATACATTCTGCCGGTATCATTACCTTTAAGTGGAGGCAGAAGTTCAAAAGAAAATACCGTACTTTTTGCCTTATCAATAATGTCAATTACTTTCATTATTTAAAAATGTTTTCAATTTTGCGTTGTGCTTTTTTACTCTCACGATCAATTTTTGTTTCAATTGAGTTATTGAAATGAAACAGCATATCCAAAATCAACATTATCAATGCTCCTAAAATCAAATATATTAGTTTGGTTTTTAAATTTTTCATAACAGTTTTTAAAGTGCGCTAAAAATACAAAAAAGTATGTTTTTCTAATCAGTCTTAAAACCACATCTTTGATTTTCAACAATCGAATTAACATTTTACTTTGAAGTTCAAAAATAGAACTTTAGATTTTCAAGGCACATTGGATGATGTTACAATAAATGAATCGCGGTTTGGAAACCGCGAGACCCGGAAAACAGGGTGGTTATCAAAAACCACCTTTTTTTGTGATCAATCTAAAAATTTACCAATTCATATTTTTTTATATTTGCATGATAATACTTTTTTTAAAATTGGTGTTACTATGGCTGTTTCCAGAATAGGTGTTTCCTTAGAAAAAGAGTTGCTTGATGCACTCGATGAATATGTTCATGCAAATAAATTTGCTAACAGATCTCAGGCAATCAGGCATTTGGTAAATAAAAATACAGTGGAGCAAAAGTGGCAATGTAATAATTATGTTGCCGGTTCGGTAACTTTAATTTACGATCTAAACAGAAGGGAAATTCAAAATCAAATATCTGAAATTCAGATAGGTTACTATCAGGAAATTTTGTCAACCCAGCGTGTAATTCTTGATAAGACAAAACACATGGAAGTAATTGCTATTAAAGGCATTGCCAGCAGGTTAACAGAATTGGCTGATAAATTAATATCAATAAAAGGAATGCAAAACGGTAAGTTAACCATGAGTCGTGCAGATTAAATACGTCAATAAAATAGTGTTATCATTTGTAAAATAATTGCTAGCGAAAAGTAATCAAAAAAGTTAAAGATGAGTGAATTGAATCAGGAACTTCAAAACAAATTAGATAAGCTGGATGTGTGGTTTACACGCCGGGAAGGGTCCATAGTGGCATTTTCAGGAGGAATAGATTCTACTTTGGTATTATTTCTTGCAAGAAAGTTCCAGGGAAAAGAGAAGGCTATTGGTGTTATTTCTAATTCAGAAAGTTTAAAAGCCAAAGATTTTAATCTGGCTAAGGATTTTTGTAATCGATTTGATATAAATCTTGAGATAATCAAGACCCGGGAATTAACAGATGAACGTTATAATCAAAATCCCGAAAACCGTTGCTACTTCTGTAAAGAACATTTGTTTCACGATTTGCAGTCAATAAAAGATAAATACCCTGAATTTGACGTATTAAGCGGCACCAATCATGATGATTTAGGAGATTACCGTCCGGGATTACAAGCGGCAGCAAAATATAAAGTCCTGTCGCCTATGGTAGATTGTAATATTACAAAAGATGAATTAAGGCAAATAGCAAAATATTTTGGTCTTCCCAACTGGAATAAACCGGCCAGTCCTTGTTTAAGTTCCAGAATTCCGTACAACCATCAGATTACCAGAGAAAAATTACAACAGGTAGAAGACGCAGAAAATATCCTGAATGATTTTGGTTTTAGAGATGTACGTGTACGTCACTATGGAGCATACGGGCAAATAGAAGTTCAGAAAGATGAACTGGAGAAATTGCTTCAGCTTGAAGATGAGGTGATTAATAAGATAAAAAAGGTTGGATTTGCTGACCTGAAAATCGATAAAGAGGGATTGGTTTCGGGAAAATTAAACCGTGTGCTAAAGAATATATAGGACAATGAAGATATTATATTACGATTGTTTTGCAGGTATAAGCGGAGATATGAATCTTGGCGCACTTATCGATTTGGGAGTGGATGCCGCGTATCTAAAATCAGAATTAAAAAAATTAAATATCGAGGGCTTTCACCTTGATGTTAAGATTGATCAAAGAAAAGGGATTTCTGGTACCAAGGCAGATGTTGTCATTGAAAACCAGGAAAATGAAAAACACCGTCATTTACGGCATGTAGAGGAAATTGTAAATGGAAGTTCATTGCCCGAACAGGTAAAATCAAATGCTTTAAAGATTTTTGATTTAATAGCCGTAGCTGAAGCTAAAATTCATAATATATCAAAAGAAAAAGTACACTTTCACGAGGTAGGTGCACTCGATTCGATTGCGGATATTGTAGGAGCTGCAATTTGTTTGGATTATTTAAAAGTGGATAAAGTGATGTCTGCGCCAATCCAGTTGGGTGGGGGAACCGTAAAATGTGCGCATGGAATTATGCCTGTTCCGGCACCTGCAACCGCTGAGATTGTTAAAAACATTCCTATAAAAACGGGTCTTGTAAATCATGAAGCCACTACACCAACAGGAGCCGCAATTTTGGTGGCAACCGTTGATGAATTTTCCGATAAATTAGATTTTCCAATTGTAAAAACAGGTTATGGAATTGGAAACAGAGACAGCGAGGTGCCCAATGTGCTAAGAGTATATTTGTGTGAAGATACTCAACCCACAAAAGATGTAAATTCAGAAGAGGCTTTGGTTTTGGAAAGTAATATTGATGATATGAATCCGGAACACTACGATTTTCTTCTTGAAAAACTATTTCTGGAGGGTGCGAGTGATGCGTGGTTAAAACCTGTTTTAATGAAAAAATCAAGACCGGCAGTAACACTTTCTGTTTTGTGTAAAGAAGAAATAGCAGCGAAATTAAAGGAAATGATCTTTAAGCACAGCACATCGCTAGGCATTCGCCAATACAAAGTAAGAAAAGATATGCTGCGACGTGAAGAATATGATGTTAAAACAAAATATGGCCGGGTAAGAATAAAACAAAGTTATTTTAACGGAAATCTTGTAAGAACAAAACCTGAGTATGAAGATTGCAAAAAACTGGCTGAAAAACATCAGATAACAATTTCGAAAATAGAGAATGAGGTAACCAAAATTATTTCAAATCAATGATGTTAGAAGAGATTCTGGAAAAGTATAAAAACGGTGAGATAGAACTTTCTGAAGCTTTGGAACAATTTCCGGGTAAGGGAATAGAAGAAATGGGATTTGCAACTATCGATACTGATCGCAGGCACAGAACCGGACTGCCTGAAGTAATATATGCATCGGGAAAAACAGTGGAACAAGTAAAGCAAATTGCTGAACGGATGTTTAATAAGGGAATTGATGTTTTGGCAACGCGGGTTACTGCAGAAATGGCTGAAGCTGTACAATCCATTATTCCTGAAGCGGAATATAATCCTATTGCCAAAACTATCTGTTATCGAAAAATTGAAACGGAAAATTCTAAAGGTTATATTGCTGTTGTTGCAGCGGGAACTTCCGATATGCCTGTTGCTGAAGAAGCTGCTGTTACAGCCAGGTTTTTAGGCAACAAGGTTGAAACCACATATGATGTAGGTGTTGCCGGAATTCACCGACTGTTTAATAAACTTGAATTGATACGAAATGCCCGGGTGATTATTGTTGTAGCCGGTATGGAGGGAGCGCTGGGAAGTGTAATTGGTGGATTAGTAAGTAAACCTGTTATCGGGGTCCCAACCAGTGTAGGCTATGGCGCTAATTTTCAGGGACTTTCGGCGTTGCTTTCAATGTTAAACAGTTGTGCCAGTGGAATTAGTGTTGTAAATATAGACAATGGTTTTGGTGCTGCATGCCAGGCCTCTTTAATAAACCAGTTATAAGAATTGAAAAAATGAATGAATTGTATTTACTTTTTGGATCGGCAGCCACGTTTGGTTTTGTACACACCATATTAGGACCCGATCATTATTTGCCATTTATTGTATTAAGTAAAGCCAGAAACTGGTCAGGAAATAAAACCATGTGGATTACCTTTTTCTCAGGAGTAGGCCACGTGGCAAGTTCGGTACTGATTGGTATGATTGGAATTGCGCTTGGAATAAGCTTAAATAAGCTGGAGTTTATAGAATCGTTTCGCGGTGAGATGGTAGGCTGGATGTTGTTTGCCTTTGGTATAGGGTATACCATTTACGGAATTTACAAATATTTAAATAGTACACATCATTTTCATTTACCCGATTTTTTGGTTCCCAAAAAGGTTCGTGATTTGCGGCATTTGCCTGTAGAAAATCAAAAGGAGGATAATACAAAACTTACTCCATGGATTCTTTTTTTAATTTTTGTGTTTGGGCCTTGTGAAGTTTTGATTCCATTACTGATTTTCCCGGCATATGAAAGCAGTACTTTCGGAATGATTGCCGTAGCATTGATATTTGGAATTACAACAGTTCTTACAATGATGTTGGCTGTATATATTGGTTATAAAGGTTTTTCACTGGTTAAATTTAAAAAACAGGAAAGCTATCTCCATTTAGTTGCAGGAATGTTGATTTTGGTAAGTGCAAGCGGTATTCTGTTTTTTGGGTGGTAGGTTTTGAAAAGCCCGAAGTCAGAAGCCCGAAGTTAGAAGCCCGAAGCTGGAAGAGCAATTCTGACTTCCGACTTCGAGCTTCGAGCTTCAAACCATATTTTACATTACCCTTTCGGTCCATCCCAATCGGAAATACCCATTCCTTCCAATCCGGCTTTTCTGATGGGATCTGTAACATCATTAAATGCCTGAAAACCAAAATCCAGTCCTCCGATTGTACGTAATGGACGACTGCCTGCAGGTTTATTAATCAGGTCTTCAAATATTTTTACTATCACCATGGAATCAGTAGGGGCATTTTCATCAGCAAAAAGGCCCTGAACAGTTTTTCCAAAACCATCGAAAAATTCACCAACATGCTGATATGCTGCTGCTACTTTTTCGTCGCCTGCATTTACAATGTTACCAAAGAAATTGGTGTCAAACGGGCCGGGTTCAACAATAACCACATCTATTCCTAGTGGGGCAAGTTCGTAACGCAAAGCTTCACTCATTCCTTCCAGTCCCCATTTACTGGCATGATAAACACTAAAACCCGGAAAAGCGGCTCTTCCCGCAGTAGAACTTACCTGGATAATTAATCCCGATTTTTTTGCACGCATACCTGGAAGTACTGCTTTAGCCGTTCTCATAGTCCCGACAATATTTAAATCCAGCTGGTCCATAACCTGTTCAGATGTAAACGCTTCAAGGGCACCACCATAACCAAGACCTGCATTATTTATTAATACATCAACTTCGGGAATTTGCGATACAGCTGCATTAACACTTTCATCGGAGGTCACATCCATTTCGAAAACATCAATTTTCAAATTGTTTGCTTTTGCAAACTCTTTTAGTTCTGATGCCGGTTTTGTATTTTTTCCTGCGATATTTCGCATGGTTGCATAAACATGATGTCCTTTCTTGGCAAGATATTTTGAAGAATCATATCCAAATCCTGAGCTGCATCCCGTAATTAAAATTTTTTTCATAACAGTATTTTTATGGTGAGAAAATATTAAAGACATATATGACTTTTATTTTGTCTTTTAATTCCAAACCATAAAAAGATACCTTTGTTCATTCCAATAAAATAATTGGTGAACAGTTTGTCGGAAATGTAAGATATCTCCTGAAAAAGTTTTAGTTTTTGATTTCTTTTACATTTCTGTTCGAAAAATATGCAGCAATAACGGTCATAAACACAAGAACCACAGCTACATAAACTCCGGTTGGTACAGGTGCAGGTTCTCCCTGTGCATAGGAATGAAGCCCTGATAAATAATAGTTTACACCAAAATAGGTCATTAATACCGAGCTAAATCCCACTAAGGCTGCTGCACTTTTTGCAAAGTTTCCTTTAAATCCGGGTATTTTATGCATATGGCTGATAAAAGTGTAAACCAAAACGGTAACCAATGCCCAGGTTTCTTTTGGGTCCCATCCCCAATAACGACCCCACGATTCGTTGGCCCAAACACCTCCCAGGAAGGAACCAAGGGTTACCATAATCAGTCCGATTATTAATGCAATGTCGATTATATTCACAAGCTCTTTTAGGGTTAAGTCTACCCTTGCTGCATTACTTTTACTTCTAAAAATCATTAGCAAAAGATTTAGAAGTCCCAGTAGAGCCCCTACACCCAAAAATCCATAACTTGAAACTATGACCGCAACGTGCACAATCAACCAGTACGATTTTAACACAGGAACAAGATTAGTAATTTCAGGACTCATCCAGCTAAAACCTGCAACCAACAAAGTTAATCCTGCAAGAATGGTGGTCATAGAAAGTGTGATTTCGGAACGATTGGCAAAAATCAAACCTGCCAAACAGGTAGCCCAACTGACAAACACCATCGATTCGTAACCGTTACTCCATGGGGCATGTCCGGATATGTACCAGCGTAGCCCTAATCCAAAGGAATGAATTATAAAAAGTATAAATACAACTGAAAGTGAAACCTTTTTTAAAACAGTTAATTTTACTGTTGGTTTAAAAACAGGGAAAAGACTGATAACCAGCATTATTAATCCCAGCAACATATACACCTTGGAGAGTTTGCTGAATATATTAAGATTATTATATAATACCTCAGATTTAATTTTGGCCAGGGTAGGAATAACTTCAGCACCGGTACTTTTCTGGTATTCCTTTAATTTATCCAGTAAGATATTTGCCGAAGCCACATCTTTGTTTTGTATTGCTGACAGGTAACTGCTTATGGTTGTTTTTGCAAATGCTTCTCCTTCCTGTCCTAATAAATTTGCATCGCGCACAGAAATCCATTTGTGATTTTCATCATTCGGCACCGGGAAAATTGTTAAGTAATCTCCCATAAATACCTGCATCATAATATTGGCACGTTCATCAACATTTATTACTTCTTTGTCATATTTATTACGCTGATTTGCGTTTTTCCCATAAGCGTTATTAACCACCTGGTTTAATTTATAACTTCCGTTTGCCGGATTAAATAAACCATTAAATGAAATATAATTTCCTCTTGCATTTAGCATGTTTCTTAAATCTGAATTTCCAACTTTGATAATTGGAATATTTTTCCATTTTTCAGGATTTGCATGCATGTCAAGAAAAACCTCTGCTGAAGATAATCCTTCCCAATTATTTTTTTTGGCAACTTTTCTTAATACTTCCGAGGCCAGCGTATTTACAGGTTCTATTCTTCCTTTTGGACTAAGAACGATCAGTTCGCTAAATTCAGAAATATGCTCTTTATTGATTTTTTGGTTTTGTGCATTTGTGCTAAAACCTAAAAACATACCCAGAATTAAAATCACAAATAGTTTTTTTCTTTCCTCACGCAGTTTGGCTGAAGCTTTTATAAGTGCTTTTATCCGGCTGTTTTTATTAAAAAATATCCATACCATTCCCAATGCCATCAGTAAATATCCAATATAAGTAACTGTAGTTCCCAAGGCATCGCTGTTTACCGATAAAATTGTTCCTTTTTCATCGGGATCATACGAGGATTGGAAAAATCTAAAACCATTATACTTTAGTATATTATTCATGTATATTCTGAATGGCTTTTCAATATCCTGGCTTTTTAAAATAACTTCGCTGGCGAAAGAAGACGGGCTGTTGGAACCCGGATATCTGTCAAGTTGAAAATCTTTCAAATAAATTGAAAACGGAAGTTCGATGAGTTTGGAGCCATAACTAACGGCAACATTAACACCATTAATACTGGTAATATAATCGTTGCCAACCAATCCTTTTGTTCCAAAAACATTAACGACTTTTGAGGTATTACCAATAGTCACTTCAGCCTGAATAGCATCAAGATTTGCACTTCCGTTTTGATTGCCAACATAGTTTAATTTTGATAAACCTTTAGATAAATATTGTTTTACGGCAAAACTTACATTACCGACAGTATAGGCGTTTTGAGTGTTAATCTCAATTTCAGTACCGGGGGCAAAAACAACTGGTTCCTGATCCATCATTTCCATAACAGAAACTGAATCGCTGGCTTTTGCAAATAACTTTCCACTTGTCAAATAAAAACTTATTCCTTTAATAACTTCCTGTTTTTCAAAGGTAAAGGCAACATTGCCCAGGCTCTTAACATCTCCCGGGTTCAGAAGGAAATCGGTCCTGTTACTTTCGTCAGCAACAGCCAAAACAGATACAATGGAAGAACCATTTGGATCAGCAACCAGTACTTCCTCTGCTGAGGGTACATAATTGATATTTTTCACAGATACTTTTTGCCCTGCAATTTCCAGATTCTCAGAATAACGATTGGCAGTATAAGGGGAAAACATTACTTGTTTTTCCTTAATAATTTCCTGTCCGTTTGTTTGTGCCTTTACCGTAACAAATGTCGATTCGGAAATAAGGTTGTTTGACGAGGCTCCTTCGCGTATATGCATTGTGCCTTCATATCCTATATATCTGGTTAAAGCGGAACCAATAAAAATAATAACAAATGAAAAATGAAGAATTACTCCGGCCCATCTTTTTTTTCCTATTAAATTGTGTGTAAAAACACTTGCTATCAAATTGATACACAATACAAGCAAAAGTATTTCAAACCAAAGCGCATTATAAACAAGGATTTTTGCAGTAATTGTACCATAATCATTTTCGATAAATGTTGCGTAAGCTATTGCAATTGTAAATATTACAACTAATAAACCTGTAAAAAACATGGAGGAAAAAATTGAAGCAATTTTTTTCATAAGAGAAATTGTTTTATAATCTGTAATCATTTTAAATTTTAATAAAAATCATCTCAAATAAATAAGGATAAATATGTTTATTCAAATTCTTGAAAATGACCTCATTTAATTTTATTTTGATTCCTTAAAATCTTCCGCAAAGAAAGTAATTGTTATTAATTAATGCATAAAAAAATCCTTTGTTTTAATTAAAACAAAGGATTTTTTAGTGGATTTACTGTATTACTTTTTTAAAGTAGGATCGGGATGATTTATTTGTGAGTAGAACTCTTCAAAATTCCATGGTTTTTTGGCTGCCGGATGCCCCTCAGGTTTTTTACCTTCATGACAGTTTTTACAGGTTTCTTCATTAGGAATTACCATACCTCTTTCCAGTGCCTTCTCTCTGTTTTTCATAACTGCAGCCGATTTATACATGCTACCCGGGCCATGACATGATTCACATCCTACACCTTCGTCTACTTTTAAGGTTGCAATTAATCCCTTACTTACGCTTCCTGCTGTTGAATGACATGCCAAACATTCCGGATTTTTTTTGCCGGCATCATCCAGTTTGCTGTAAGCTTTTGAATGAGTTGTTTCTTGCCATTGTTTAAATTGTGCTCCCTTAGCAGGTTTGTTATGACACATTTTACAGGCATTTGACCCAATGTATTTAGGTTGAGAAAATGATACAGAACTAATTGCAATTGCACACCCTAATACAAATAGAAATTTTAAATACTTCATTGTTTTTGATTTTTAGATTTATCTTTTGTTTTACAATTTTTAAGCCAAAATCAATCAAAATTTAGTTTTAGTTTGAGAATCTAAATATGCATCAAATTCATCATTTCTCAAAAAGAAATTGATTCTTTTTACAATTAATATAGTGCTGAGTGGCACATTGAACAAAGCTCGGTTTGCCACATGTCACCAATATCCATTGGATGATTAAATTCCAGAGATTGTCTCGTGCCTGCAAAAGTAATGCTGTCTCCAATTCCTTGTGCAACTATGTTATGGCACAAATTACAATCCTTGGAAATAACTTTACCGGTTTTGGTAGCATGCCGATCGTTATGACAACGGTAGCAACCATCGGTTTCCATATGTCCCAGATTGTTTGGATAAACCCTCCAGTCGGCTTTCATAAAAGGGAAAATATTATTTGAATATCCAGCCTGAATTTCAGAAATGGCATCTTTGATGTCTGTATTTCGGCTTTCCCAAATTTCAGGATAACCCTGTTTGTAATATTCATTGATGACAGAATCAATTGCCATAAAGGCACTGTCTTTTGTTGAATAATCAGGAATCAAGACTTGCATTGCCAACATCTTAATTTCAGGCAGGGATTTAGATATTTTCCCGTTTTTAATAGACTTGTCTATAAAATTTTGAGGTGCAAGATAATCATGCGATGGCCTGTTGTGGCAATCCAGACAATCCATTACCCGTGTTTCCAATGAGTCAATTTGTTCTGCACTTAATCCCAAATCGTTGTCTGTATAAATATAACTTTCTCCGGTTTTTGTGTTAGTGTATTTAACCCATGGAATTTCCTGTCTGCTTGAATTCGATGTTTTATATTCTATAATTACATCAGGACTAATATGCTGGTGGATTCCTTTTTCAATTCCATTCAATGTATGCTTGGTACTCGTTTTTATCAGCATGTGCAAAATTACCTCACTATTTTCTTCATCAGCTAAATATGAATTTTTTATGCGTCTTTTATCGTCATAGAATTTTTCAGGCCAGTGACAATGTTCACAGGTCTCCTGCGCCGGACGAAGATTTGCAATAGGAGTGGGAATAGGTTGCGGATATTTTTTTGCCATTACAGAATAAACCTGGTACAATCCGGATAACTTACTTTTTACATACCAACTTGCCCCTGAACCAACATGACATTCAACACAGGCAACACGTTCATGGGCAGAACCATAATACGTAGTATATTCCGGTTCCATTACCTGGTGACATAATTTTCCGCAAAATTCAACAGATTCAGTATAATGGAATGCTTCGTAACTTCCTACAGAAGATATGATAAGTAAAAAAACTGTACCCACTGCAAAAATGATTGTAGCATTTCGCGTAGAAGTTTTGTTAAAATCAAGTATTGGCCAGTCAGGTTCCCTGCCTTCCAGTTCTGCCTTTCTCAATTTTTTACGGTGAATCCGCATTCCTATTGGAATCAGGATAAGGCCGAAAACCATAAAGGCAGGAAGCACAATGAAAATGATTAAACCAATGTAACTTCCGCCAAAACCAAAAAGAGATGATAGCAGTGCAAGAGACAAAATTGTGGCAAGATTAAATAATGCCAGAACAGCGCCAAAAATCGAAATTCCGTTTTTTACTGATGATGGTAACTTCATAATTTATAGATTTTAAAGTCACCGGAAGTTTGTCACTTTCTCCTAAACGTGGTGCCAGCCACTTACAATACTTTTAAAGTTTTCAGCGGGCGATTTTCCAATTGAAGCAATATAAAGATGAATAATTAAAAATATAGCGATAAAAAAGCCAAGAGCAGTATGGAATACCGCAGTTAGAAAAATACCGCTTAAATTGTAAACTTCTTCAATAATTAATTCAGGAAAAAGTAATGCAATTCCGGTAAAAATGGTTAGTGGTAAAACAATGTACATTACCATTATGTACGTATATTTCTGTAGCGGATTAAATTTTCTGTTTTTAGAAAGCGGGTAGGGGGCCTTTTCTCCCTTAAACATTCCGTAAATATAATAACGGGCTTGTTTCATTGGTCTTTTCAAAAAACCCTTGGGTTTAACGATATAAAATTTGCCATTATTCGTAAATAAATTTCCTGCCAGATACAACAAATAGCTTAACGTTACCAATACGCCTGCAACATTATGAACGCTCACTGCTGTGGAGAATTCGATAAAAGAAGATTCAACACCCGATTGCATTGAATATCCTGTAATACTCAGTGCAATAATTCCAATGGCATTTAGTCCGTGCCAAATTCTTAACCAAACAGGGTAGAAGTAGATTTTATTATTTTTTTCCATCCGGATTATTTTTTTAAAATTCTAAAAGTTGCATGAACGATTATGCCAGCTACAGCCATCAAAAATACAATTAACAAGATGCGTTTTAAAACGGGACTTTGATTTGTACCAATAACGTATGACTGATTTGTAAGCATAGTTTTTAATGCACCATTAGCCGACCTGGCTTGTAGGTTTTCATACTTATATAACGATGCCTGTAACAGAGAATTTCCACTGTGGCATTTGGCACAACTTCTTACTGCCTCGGTTTTTGGTAAAATATTGTGAGATACCATTAAACTGTCGACAACGGTAGTGTGACATTCAATACACCTGGTATTTCTAAAATGCAAATCCTGATTAGGCAGCCAGCTATGCACCTGTACTATTTTAGGATTTTCATGTCCTGCGACCGATTCATACCTGTTCATATCGTCATGGCAGGAAAGACAAATACCATTACTGTATTCTACAATCTCCATTATTCTTTCACTGTTTCGGGCAGTTGGACGATAAGTATGCTGGTCATGACAACTTTCACACGAGAAAATTTCATCTCCAATTTTGGCATGCACACTTTTTTGAAATTCTTCATCAATTTTTTCAAACTGATAAGTAGCATATGTTGGATCATAGCCATGGCAATCCAGACATGACGGCATTGGTTCTAACTTCAAATTTGCAGGATGCGGATAAGTTTCATACTCATATGAATGGCAATCCATACAATCGAAATTTTGGTGCACTCCTGTTTTTAAATCCAATGTATCCATAATAAGATATGGATTCATTAGTTTTTTCTGGTCTTTTCCCATAACCTCATTATGAAATGTAATAACATTAAATGAATGGCATTTAAGACAAGAGTGGTTTTTAGCATCGTCATAAAACGATTGCGCTCCTAAACCCAACGAAGTTGTGAAAAAAATGATTATGATGAAGATCAGACGAGTGCTCATTTTGTCAGTTCTATATTTAATTATGTTTCAATTAAAAATGGTAATATCCGGATTCAGATATTACCATTTTTTCATTATCTCACTTGGTTAAAAATTCCAAAGTCTTGTTATTGTAAAACCTATTGCAATTCCATCTTTATCAAAGCTCCTTGTATTGTACATCATGTTCTCCTGAGGTACCATACTTGGTGCATTGCTGATATAAATCTGGAAAGCGTGTGTATAAGTGGCAATTTGCCATCCAATAGCCATACTGGGTTTATAATCAGGCATGGTAGGCTGTTCTGAAATTGCCTCAATTTTTAATGGTTGATTGTAATTGAATGTGATAGAAGACTGCGGACTGATTTTTACTTTTGCCAGTGCATGAGCTCCCCATAGATCATGGTTTTCATCCATCTTAACCATATTATAGTGGGTATAACTTCCACCTACCTGAACAGATAACCATTCTGTAAATTTTCTGCTCACCATTACCTGAGAGAAATAAGACCATCTGTTGGTAAAGGAAATCGCCTGAGGTATGGTATCACTTTTCCCGGGAATAACTGTGCCAGACTCAAAGCTGTCATCACTTCTTCCATCAATAGCTAAAACACCATAAACAGCCAAACTTACTGGCACTGAGTTGTCATCAGTTTGTTGGAATATTCTGTATTTGGCACTTAAATCAGTGTACATTTTAGTTTTTGTGATTCCAATTCCCAGTTGCAAATTCTTAACAGGCACATATTCTAAACCAAGTCTGATATCTCTTCCGGCGCCATAAATACCCCATAAATCTGAAATGCCATTATTCATGGTTCCAAATTTATGTTGAATTGCATATCCCAAAGTTTTTTTGTCAAAAACCATGGTAGTTTGATCGTCAACAAGATAATTGCTTTCAAAAACGGTTACAGGATAACTTTCTGTTTCTTCTTCCTGTGCAAAAGAATAACTACACACAAATCCTGTTAATAGTAAAAGTAGTATTGATTTTTTCATTTCTTTAACTTTTAATCGGTTAGTTATTCATTGCTCCCTGTTCTATCCACCTTAATATTTTTGCTGCTTGTGCAGAATTATATTTTTTCCGCTGGTGAGTATCAGTATCAGGATGCGGATAGGTATAAATCAAACTCTCTTCGGGTGTCTCTTTGTTAATGTACTTTGCATTATTAATCTCGGCATAAGCATTATCCGGTGTCAAATCCGGAGGTATATTTCCTGCATGACATGAAGTACAATAATTTCCATCATTAAAGATTGGAATTATTTCTTCGGAAAAACTAACCTTTGTTGTATCGCCCGGATCTATCGGGGGTACCTCCACGGGCACAATAAAATTGTATTCGCAATTACTAAAAAGTAAAGCTATTACAACCACGGCCATCAGTAATTTAATGATTTTCATTTAGTTATTTTTAGATTATAATTAAACAATATTCAAACTTCTTAATTCAGACTTATGCTTTGTTAATGGTGCTAAAAATAATAAAAAAAGACTTCCTTTTTACCAGAAGTCTTTTCTATATTCATTCTAAATATCTTTAAAAATCTTTAAGTGCTTCAATTGAGTTTGTTAGAAGAGCTTTGATGTATTTAGGATTGTGAACTCCCATACTTCTGTCTTCTTCTATACCTACCCAGTTAAAGAAAGCACGTGCCTGAGCCATTGGGTATTCACCAACAACAGGGTGGTAACCTTCTTCTTCATCACCGGCAACAACACCCAATTCAATTAATCTGTCGCGTAATTGAACAAGTTTTTCGTGAACTTCTGTTTGAACACCACCATAATTAAAGTCCTCGTCGTTTGATCCATGGCAATTGTTACACGATGCTACTGTTGGATTCCAGGTATGTCCACCGGTTCCTTCTGTATAGTCAGCCATATGACAACCGGTACAAGAAGCCATTGAAAGGTGATTAGAACTTCCGGCCTCAGGATATGAAACAGGACCTTCTATTTCAGCAAAACCTACCCCAGCTACAAGATTTGACTGTGCTCCGTGGTGAGGGCCATAGTGAGAACTTGTAATGTTAAATGTAGGCTCACCAGGATTTGTCATGTTAGGTTCAGCTCTTCTTGACTGGTGACAGTTTGCACAAAGGTTACTGTTTCCGTTTAAATCCATTGTTGAAGATGGATCGTATTTCGGATTAATTGGATCTGACAAACGAAGGGCATAGTCATTTCCTTCGAATGATTTGTGAAGACCATGGCAGGTATTACATTTCCATGCAGTAGGATTTGTAATGTTTCCTAATACATCGCCAAAAGTTGCATACTGTGTAAATCCCTCATGAGAGTGACATTCTGCGCAAGAAGCACGGCCACCTGCATAATCTACAGCAACCAAACCTGCACGGTGAACTGACATGGCAAATTCTGCCTGTACCTGATCCATACTTGTTCCAGAGTGGCAGGTTAAACAAGTTACCTGACCATCAACACCATCAGCTCCATCGACACCATCAACACCGTCTTTTCCGTCGGCTCCGGGAGGGCCCATCGGACCTTCTTTTGTACATGATGCTGCAACAAACGCACAAATAAATGCGATTAAAATGAGTTTAAAAATCGAGTTGTATTTCATAACCAATAAGATTTAAATAAATAAAGTTTTGAGTTTTTTCTTGATGGCTAAAATACTAAGGATTGCAACACCTGAAACATACTTCAAGGTGATATATAAAACGGGGTAAAAGTGATAAATGATTAATCAGGAATTGACATATGTCAATCTAGCCGTTTCTGCTGATGTGTGTTAAAGAACCTTCGTCCAATATTTCAATCTCACTGCCCTGAGTTTTAATGATTTCCGATTCTTTAAACTGATGTAATATCCTTACCAGGCTTTCTTTTGTCATGTTAGACATTTCAGCAAGTTCCTGTCTTGAAAGGTGACTTTTGAACTTCGAATTCTTGTAAATATCGTTTTTTAGATACAGTAAAGTTTCAGCTACTCTACCGGGCATATATTTTTGGGTTAAGCTTACCATTTTTGAAAGCAGGTAATTATTTTGTTTGGTATGGTTTCTCATTAATTCAACAGCAAACTGGTTATTTTCAGTAAACAGATTTGTTAATTTGCTGGAATCAATTAAACAGCAGGTTACAGGAGTTATCGCTGAAATAGTAAAATGCTGAATATTACCGTTAAAAAGTCCTCCACCACTTATAAAATCACCTTTCCCAATTAATTTAACTATCAGGTTTTTTCCTTTTTCTCCCTCTGTATAAACTTTGGCCAAACCATCTCTCATGCATATTACAAATGTTGACGTTGTATTTTGCTTAATAATGGTTTCTTTAACCTTGTATTTAATTTGCTGTTTTTTATCGACAAGGAAGCTTAACTCTTGCTCCGAAAGAGGTTTGAATATGTTTGTTTCGCTTTTACTAAAGCATGTTTGGGCACAACAAACACTTTCTTTACCACAATCTTTGCAATTTTTATTAGAAGTCTCAGTCATGTTAATTTATTGTAATTAAGCAAATTACTTTTGCCGGTTATAAATGGTTTGCCACCTAAATTTAAGACCGTAACATACTAATAATTTTGACATTTATCAATGATAGAATTGATGTTTTTTTTGTTTGGAAACTTGTTTTTTGTAAATGTGATTATTCTTAATCAAAAGTGAAGTGTTAAGGATTTGAAAATCAGATTTAAAAGGGAAGGTTTAAATTAGTCGTGTTCCACGACCTGTACTTATATTTTCAGGATTTGTAATCAGTACTTCTTTTACCCCTTTTCTTTTTGCCCTGAAACCATTTTCCAGTTTTGGTATCATTCCGGCATTTATTGTCCCGTCTGTTATGTATTCTTCCATCAGTTTTGAATCCAGTTCGTAAATAAGTGAAGATTCATCATCCTGGTTTAGCAGTACTCCTTTTTTTTCAAAACAGTAAAACAGAAAGGTGCTGTAATATGATGCCAGTTCACCAGCAATTTCAGCAGCAATGGTATCGGCATTCGTATTTAAAAGTTGTCCGTTTCCATCATGAGTCAGCGGGGCAATCACCGGAATTACATTTTCATCAATTAACAGGCGCAGTTCCCGCGAGTTTACATCCTCTACATCGCCAACATAACCGTAATCAATATCTTTTACTTCTCTTTTTTTGGCCTGAATAAGTCCCAGGTCAGCACCGGTTAATCCCAACGCATTGCAGTTTCTGGCTTGTAGTCCGGCTACTACTTTTTTATTTACCAGGCCGGCGTAAACCATGATAACCACATCAAGTGTTTCCTTATTGGTAATCCTTCGTCCGTCAACCATTTTTATTTTTATCCCTAATTTTTTCGAGATTTCAGTTGCCGTCCGGCCACCCCCATGAATTAAAAGTTTATGACCTGAAATTTTATTAAACTGGTCGAGTAAATCATTTAAAGATTTTTCATCTTCAACAACCTTACCACCTACTTTTATTATTGTTAGCCTATCCATGGTTTTATAGTTACGGTCAAATTTTTAAAAAGTTCTCTAATATTTTAGCTCCAACTGTTCCGCTTTTTTCAGGGTGAAACTGGGTAGCATAGAAGTTATCTTTGTGCAAAGCAGCACTAAAAGGATTTATATAATTACATTCAGCAATGGTATGCTTACTTTTTTCAGCATAATAAGAGTGAACGAAATAAACATACTGGTTTTCTATTTCTTTTGTAAAAAGATCACTTTTCAGATTGCTTATGGAATTCCAGCCCATATGCGGAACCTTTGTAATATATTCCTTCCCCGGTTCAGGAATAAAGCGCAAAACTTTTTCATCAAAAATCCCCAAACATTTTGTGTCGTTTTCTTCGGAATATGAACACATCAGTTGTAATCCAAGACATATTCCCAATACTGGTTGTTTTAAAGATGTAATTAGCTTGTCAAGTTTTCGTTCACGCAAATAATTCATTGTGGTGCTTGCTTCCCCAACCCCAGGGAAAATAACCTTATCTGCATTTTGTATTTTATCCGGATTACCTGTAATCTCAGCACTTACGCCCAATCGCATTAGTGCATTATTCACCGATTCTATATTTCCTGCATTATATTTAATAATTACAATTTTCATTTTAGGATGCTGGATTTTAATTTCTGGATTCCGGATATTTGATACACAATAAAAGCTACTTCAGGAGGAAATCTATCACCTCTTTCATTTCATTAAACTCATCTTCTTTAAAAAGACGCGTCATGTAGGCTATTTTTCCATCTTTATCTATTATAATATTACGTGTTACACCGGCTTTAGGAGCAGCAAATGTATAGAAGATTTTTGCCCCTGGATCCAACGCCAAAGGATAGGAGATATTCATGTCTTTGGCAAACTTTTTTACTTTATCCACCGGTTCATCCATATCCACTCCAAACAGCGCAAAATTTTCATTCTTTTTGTGTTTCTGCCAAATATCCTTTTCAATATGCGGCATTTCTTTTCTGCACACCGAGCACCAACTGGCCGTAAATTGTAGCATCACAACTTTGCCCTTTAAATCGCTTGTTGTTATTTTAGTTCCATCAGTTAATTCCAAAACCAAATCGGGCATTTTATCACCTTGTTTTACAATGTATCCGTATTCTTTAGGAATATTTTGTTTCGGAACCTCATTTAGCTGGGCAAAACAGACTGAACTTAAAATAAGGCTTATAAGAATCGCAAATGTAAGTTTCATATTTCTTTCTAATTAAAAACAACGGTCCTGTTTTTAAAGACAAGGATTTTTCGTTGAAGGTGTTTATAAACTGCCTGCGAAAGTACAATTTTTTCCAAATCGCGCCCTTTTCTTACTAATTTTTGTACAGTATCAACATGGCTGCATCTTGTAACATCCTGTTCTATTATCGGTCCGGCATCAAGTTCTGATGTTACATAATGGCTGGTTGCCCCAATAATTTTCACTCCTCTTTCGTGTGCTGCATGATAGGGTTTTGCACCTGCAAAGGCGGGCAGGAACGAGTGATGGATATTGATAATTTTATTGGGATATTTTTTTACAAAATCTTCTGAAAGAATTTGCATATATCTTGCTAAAACAACAAAATCAATATTGTATTTTTTTAGCAAATCAAATTCTGCTTTCTCTTGTTCTGCTTTATTTTCCCTGTTTATTGGGAAATATTGAAAATCGATTCCAAATCTTTCAGCTACCGGTTTAAGTGTTTCATGATTGCTTACAATTACCGGAATTTCCACATCCCATTCTCCTGCCGTGTAACGTGCCAGAATATCAAATAAACAGTGTGGCATTTTTGATACAAACAGTGCCATTCTTGGAGTGTCATCAGAGAAATACAGCTTCCAGTTCATTTGAAGCGGCGCTGCTATTAATGTTTCAAAGTATTCACCGATTTTATCTGCAGGAATGGCAAAACCATCCAGCTCCCATTCTACACGCATATAAAATATTTTTTCCTGTCTGTCCACATGTTGGTCGAGGTAGATAATATTTCCCTTGTTTTTATTGAGAAATTCTGTTACCGTTGCCAGAATTCCCTGTTTATCCGGGCAGTGAATCAGCAAAATTGCCGTGTTCTTTTTTTCGCGTAAAGTTTTTATAGTTTTCATAGGTTAAGCCCCCTAAATCCCCCAGGGGGGACTTTATTTCCGAAGGGTGCGGTTCTATTATTAGTATTTATTTTTGTCATTCGTAAATCACTTTCCTCCCCTTTGGGAAGGTTAGGAGGGGCTTTATAGTTTTCCCTTGGTTGAAGGAAGTTCAAAATTAAAAATATCTCTTTTTACAGCCATTTTTATGGCTTTTGCAAGGGCTTTAAAAATAGCTTCAATTTTATGATGTTCATTTTTGCCTTCAGCTTTAATATTTAAATTGCAGGCAGCTGCATCGGAAAATGATTTAAAGAAATGCATAAACATTTCAGTAGGCATATCACCAACTTTTTCACGTTTAAAATCAGCATCCCACACCAGCCACGGCCGGCCTCCAAAATCTATGGCAGCCATTGCCAGACAATCGTCCATTGGCAGACAAAAGCCATATCGTTCCATACCAATTTTGTCTCCAACAGCAGTTTTAAAAGCCTCACCCAAAGCAAGTGCGGTATCTTCTATGGTGTGATGTTCATCTACTTCCAAATCTCCTTTTACCTTAATTTCCAAATCAACACCCGAATGACGTCCTATTTGATTTAACATGTGGTCGAAAAAGTTCAAGCCCGATGAGATATTACAAACTCCTGTTCCATCCAGGTTTAGTTTTACGGAAATATCTGTTTCTCTGGTCGTACGAACTACTTCTGCTGTTCTTTGCGGCGATGCAACACAGGCATAAATATCATCCCAGTCATCAGAAACCAAAACGCAGGATTCAGACAATTCCTGTTTTTCCAACTCATCAACCAAATCCCCGTTATTGATCAGGATACCTTTAGTATACAGATTTTTAGCCAGTTGGATATCCGTTAATCTGTCACCAATAACAAAACTGTTTTCAAGGTCGTATTCACCACTCATATATTTGGTAAACATTGCAATTCCCGGTTTTCGGCCAGGAAGATTCTCATGCGGAAAACTTTTGTCGATTAATATATCGTCGAAAACAACCCCTTCATTTTCAAAAGCCTGAAGCATTTTATTGTGAACTGGCCAAAAAGTATCTTCCGGAAAAGATTCAGTTCCCAATCCATCCTGGTTGGTTACAATCACTAATTCATAATCCAGGTTTTTTTGAATTTGGTGCAGGTTTCTGAAAACTTTTGGTAAAAATTCCAGTTTTTCCAGCGAATCAACTTGTTCATCTTCAGGTTCTTTTATTAAAGTTCCGTCACGGTCAATAAAAAGTGCCTTTTTCTTCATATATCTCTTAAATATTTTTATATGTTTTTTCCTTTTTCCTTTTCACTTTTTCTTAACAACAACTAAATATAATCTTTTAATGCCTGAATTAATACATTATCCTCTTCCATGCTTCCTATGGTTATTCTCAGGCTGTTTTCACATAAATGAACTTTGGAGCGGTCGCGAACAATTATCCCGCTTTCAACCAGATAATTGTAAATGGCTTTGGCATTCTTCATGGAAACCAAAAGAAAATTGGCGTCAGAAGGATGAACCTTTGTAACAAAATACAATTTTGAAAAGTATTTTGCCATTTTCTCCCTTTCTTCAATAAGTTTTTTTACCCACACATTTACCTGTTTTTCATTATCCAGAAGTTCCATTGCTTTTTGTTGAGTAAGAATATTCAAATTATATGGGTATTTAATTTTATTCAGGACATTAATGATTTCTACAGATGCAAATGCCATTCCCAGTCTTATTCCGGCCATACCCCATGCTTTTGAAAAAGTTTGCAGAATAACAAGATTGGGGTATTTTTCCAATACAGGGAGCAATGATTTTCCGGGTGCGAAATCAATGTAAGCTTCGTCGATAATAACCAATCCGTTAAATCCATTTATAACTTTCAATATTTCATTTTTGTCCAAACTATTACCACTTGGATTGTTAGGTGAACAAAGAAAAATTAGTTTGGTACTATCGTTTACTGCTTGAAGCAATTTTTCGCCATCCAGTTCAAATTCAGAAGTAAGTGAAACTTTTATCACTTCCACATTGTTTATATCGGCTGCCACCTGGTACATTCCGTATGTTGGATTAATCGTGACAATATTTTCAACTCCGGGTTCACAAAAAGCACGGATTAACAAGTCAATAGGTTCATCACTGCCATTGCCCAAAAAAATGTTGTTTGAAGGAATGTTCTTTAATTTTGATATCTTTTGTTTTAACTCTTTTTGAATAGGATCCGGATATCTGTTATACGGTTCTCTGTAAGGATTTTCATTGGCATCTAAAAAAACCATTGCTTCCCCGGAAAACTCGTCACGAGCTGATGAATAGGGTTTTAGTGTTCTTATATTTTTTCGAAGTAGTTTATTAAGTTCCATGATAATCTTTTTTCTTAGACCACGAAACAAGTTTAGGTTGACGCTAATAACTATGGACGTCATGCTGAACTTGTTTCAGCATCTATTTTATCTTATTTCCCAATATAAATCTTTCATATCCGGATTAATTGATTTTATCAAATTTATTTTCCATTCTCTATGCCAATTTTTTAATTGCTTTTCTCTGTCAATAGCTTGGTAAATGTCAGGGAAATCTTCATAATACATCAAATCTATTAATTTATATTTTGAAGTAAAATTAGAGCCTTTCCCATTTTTATGGTTAGCAATTCTTGTTTTTAAATCACTAGTAACACCAATGTAAAATGTTGTTCTATTCTGGTTACTCATAATATAAACATATCCTCCTATAGACATTTGTTTCATTTAGACCCTGAAATAAATTCAGGGTGACGTTCAAGTTTTATTTTGTATTATAAGATTCTATTTAACCGTCATGCCGAATTTATTTCGGCATCTGATTTAGTTTTAGCATCCAATGTTTTAATCTTCGTTTCAAATAACTTGAAACCATTTTAGCTGAAATCCATTTCTTGTATTTCTTTTAGTCTTAATGTTACTGCATTTTTATGCGCATCAAGTTCTTCTGCTTCGGCCATTTTTTCTATTGCCGGTCCAATATTTTTTAGTCCCTCTTTACTGATTTCCTGAAAAGTTATCATTTTTGTAAAACTATCCAGATTTACTCCACTATACGATTTTGCCCAACCATTTGTTGGCAGGGTATGATTTGTACCCGACGCATAATCACCGGCACTTTCCGGTGTATACTCTCCTAAAAATACAGATCCCGCATTCATTATTTTATCAATGTATTTTGTGTAATTTTTTGTACTAATTATCAAATGTTCCGGGGCATATTCATTGATTAAATCAATTTGATCTTCAAAATTTTCCTGTATTACAAATACGCTGTTTTTTAGCGCTTTACATGCTGTCTTCCCACGTGGTAAATATTTAACCTGGTTTTCTATCTCTGTTAAAACCTTTTCAGCGACATCAATTTTGTTTGTTATTAAAACCACCTGGCTGTCTATTCCATGTTCTGCCTGTGAAAGTAAATCGGATGCAACAAACGCAGGATTTGAGGTTTCGTCTGCTACAACCAAAACCTCTGAAGGTCCTGCAGGCATATCGATTGAAACATCATTCATGCTTACCAATTGTTTAGCTGCCATAACATATTGATTACCGGGACCAAATATTTTATAGCTTGCCGGAACTGTTTCTGTACCGTATGCCATTGCTCCAATTGCCTGAACTCCTCCGAGTTTATAAATTTGAGTTACACCGGCTACTTTCGCAGCATATAAAATTGCAGGATGAATTTTACCATTTTTATCAGGTGGTGAACACAATAGAATTTCTTTACATCCGGCAATTTTCGCAGGTAAGGCAAGCATCAGGACTGTAGAAAACAGGGGGGCAGTACCCCCCGGAATGTATAAACCTACTTTTTCAATAGGAACAGCTTTTTGCCAACAAGTAACTCCTTTTTGTGTTTCGATCTTTTTGATTTCGGATTTTTGTGAGCTATGAAACTTTGAAATGTTTTCGATTGCAAGTTGTATTGCATTTTTTAATTCTGAATCGACCAAACGATTTGCTTCCTCAATTTCTTCATTGCTAACCAGAAATGAATCCAACTGAACATTATCAAATTGAAGCGTATATTTTCTTAAAGCTTTGTCTCCTTCTGTCCTTATTTCATTTAAAACAGATTGTACTTTTTCGTAGAGTTCCGAAACATCGAATAAAGGACGTTTTAATATTTCAGCCCAACTTTCCTTTGGTGGATTTTCGTATCGAATCATTGTGTTGTTTTTTTTGTTTTAAACCGAAGTGCCAGGATATTTCCTGAAAATAGTAAAACTATACCCAGAAATGCGAATAAATCCCACTGGTAACCTTCGAATATTGTTGAAATTAACATTGCTATCGCCGGTGTTATCAATGCAATATATACGGAGCGATCGGGGCCAATTTCACCCAATAATTTTAAATAAGTTGAAAATGCTACAATTGAACCAAAAATTGCAAGGTAAATCAATGAAATAATGTAGCTTGTTGAATTATCAAAATCAATGGGTTTGCCCAAAACAAGTGAAATAAAAAACATGGTTAATCCTCCATATAACATTCCAAATGCATTGGCTTGAATTACCGGTATTTTTTTTCTCTGTTTATAAGCTGAAAGAATATTTCCCAAAGAAGCTGATACCAGGCCGCCGAGGCATAACAGAAAAACAACAGTGTCTTTACTGTTTAAACTAAATGAACTCATTTCATTTCTGAACAGAAAGAAAGTTCCTGAAACTCCCAAAACAGCAGCAAAAACTACATCAGCTTTTATTTTTCCTTTTAAGAGAACAGCATTAAAGAAAATATTAAAAAATATTATCAATGAGAAAATTACAGCAACCACCCCACTGGTTAACATGGTTTCCGCTTCGTAAACAAACCAGTAATTTATGCCAAACAAACTCAAGCCTAAAAGAAAAATCAAAAAGTGTTCTTTTTTTGAAAACTTCAAACTTCTCCCGGTTGCCAAACTGAAAGAAATTAAAATAACTCCGGCCAGAATAAATCGAAAAGCCACCGAAACCAAAGGATCAACTACTCCAAGTTGAAATTTTATGGCATACCAGGTTGAGCCCCAAATCAGGGATGGAATTGCAAATAATATGTATTGGCGTGTAGTCACTACGTTTTATGTTTAAAGTTCAAAGTTTGTACCCCTGTTTCGGCCAGGAACTCCTTCGGAGTATCCTGCCTCTACTGTCCCCTGTAGGGGGACAAACGGAATCTGTAACTTCGCAGAAGTACAGAGCGGAGATAGGGGATCTAGAAAATCATTTTTTCAATTGGTACAACTAAAATTCCTTCGGCACCTGCTTTTTTAAGCTTACCTATAACTTCCCAAAAAGTATCTTCTTCTATTACCGAGTGCATCGAACTCCACCCTTCTTTTGCCAAAGGTACCAAAGTTGGTGCTTTCATTCCGGGAAGCAATTCAATTATTTTATCTATTTTTTCATCAGGTACATTTAACAGGATGTATTTTTTTCCTTCTGCTCTTTGTACAGATTCGATACGGAAAATTAATTCATCCAGGATTTCTTTCTTTTCTGCCGATAGATCTGGATTGGCCACCAAAACAGCTTCCGATTTCATCACTACTGCCACCTCTTTTAAACGGTTACTGACCAATGTAGATCCGGAACTTACGATGTCAAAAATGGCGTCTGCCAAACCTATTCCCGGGGCAATCTCAACAGAACCTGTAATTACATGTATTTCTGCAGTTATATTGTTTTTATCTAAATATTTTTTCAGAATAACAGGGTAGGAGGTGGCAATTTTTTTTCCATTAAAATATTGAATCCCCGGATAATCCACTGTTTTAGGAATTGCAAGCGAAAGCCGGCATTTGCTAAAACCCAGTCGTTTGGCAATTACCACATTTTCATCTTTTTCTGCCATTTCATTTTCCCCAACTATTCCAATATCGGCAACATTGTCGGCAACGGTTTGCGGGATATCATCATCACGAAGAAACAATGCTTCCATTGGAAAATTTTTAGCTTCGGCAACCAGTTTTCGTTTTCCGACACTTAACCCGATTCCCGCTTCATTTATCAGATTCATGGAATCTTCATTTAATCTTCCTTTAGTTTGAATAGCAATTTTAAGTTTTTCCATTTTCGTTTATTTAAAAATGTTTATTTGTTTATTTTTTTCGGGTTCAGCGAATTCCGATTCGCTGCTATTAATCGCAGATCGGAATCCGCGAGACCCAACAAAAAAGGCTTACCAAATCGGTAAGCCTTTAAAATTATATCTTTTTAATCAGGATAAAACAATTACAGCCTACCTAAGGGTTGGTTCCAGTGATGGCCGTGATGTACTAGTCCTAAAATCATTTTGTTAATTTTTATGCAAGTATAATTATAAAATTGAATTGAACAATAACTTTTGACGTTAAATTAAAATTAAGCTTAACAATAGAGTTATTTATTGATTTAATGATTGTTGGACCAGGAATCTCATTTTTACATATAATTAATTGTTACGATTTTTGATGATTGTTTTGAAAATTGCAATCGATTGCATAAATTTGGCAAAACAAAATTTTAACTATTAATAAATCAACAAAATAAACTTAATCAGATGAACAAAATCATTTCAATTTTTATTACTCTGTTTTTAATTGCAGGTTCCGTTTCAGCACAAAAGGCCGCTAACGAAAAGCTTTTTAAAAGTTCAACAATTAAAAAGACCATGAAAAAGGCTTTGGACTGGCAATTAAAAAATCCAAAACATAAATTATACGATTGGACTAACGGAGCTTTTTATGCCGGTGTTTTTGCCGCATATGAAACAACAGGCTCAAAAAAAATATGGAAGGCAATGTATGAAATGGGAGAGACAACCGGGTGGAAACCCGGACCACGTTTACATCACGCCGACGACCATGCTATTTGCCAGACCTATATTGATATGTACAGAATTGCCGGGGAGGAGAAAATGATTCAGCCTTTTATTAAAACCATGGATGAATTTATGGCGACACCTTACGAAACAGGAGGAATTAGAAAAATTACCTGGTGGTGGTGCGATGCTTTGTTTATGGGACCGGCTGCTTTTGTAAAACTTGGTGTTACACTCGATGATGATAAATACATTAAACTAAACGATAAATTATGGAAAGAGTGTTATGATTTACTCTATGATAAAGAAGAAGATTTATATGCCCGCGATATTAACTACAAGTGGAATGAGCCCGGAATTGAAACAATAAAAGAAGCCAATGGCAAAAAAATATTCTGGTCGAGAGGAAATGGTTGGGTAATGGGAGGATTGGTTCGGACCATTTCTGAATTACCTGAAGATTATCCAACAAAGGATTTTTATATTCAGAATTATAAAGAAATGGCAGCTAAAATTGTAAGTCTTCAACAAGAAGATGGTTTGTGGCGTGCCAGTTTACTCGATCCTGAATCATATCCCGGTGGAGAAGCAAGCGGTTCAGGCTTTTACTGTTATGCACTGGCCTGGGGAATTAATAACGGAATTTTGGATAAAGAAACTTATTTGCCCGCAGTTGAAAAAGCATGGGTAGGATTAAACGGATTAATTCAACCTGATGGCAGAGTTGGATGGGTACAACCCATTGGTGCCGATCCAAAAAAGAATTTTAAAGCCGAAAGTTGGGAAGTTTATGGTACTGGTGCATTTTTGCTTGCAGGAAGTGAGGTAATTAAACTTCAATAATTTCTAATTGACATTATAAAATTTTAGAATAGCTGTTTTAAAAAATTAACAAATCAAAATTGATTTATATATCTTACTTGGTGAAGCTTTGTGTGTCCTTTGTGAATCTCTGTGCTATTGCTAATTCAGAGTTGCACAAAGTAGTCACAGAGTTTCACAAAGTTCTTTTAAACATCTATTTAGATTGGTTATAAGTCAATCAAAAATTGCTTCAGTAATTTCTCCACGATGATATTGAAACATTTTACTGACCTGACTGATTGTATTTCTGGGTGTTGAAAGCGGGGGGATTTTATTTTCTTTAAACCAACCTACATCGCTTGTTTCCGAGCCCACAGAAATGTTGTTGTCGAGTTTTTTACACAATAAAAAAATCTTGTAAACATACTCAAAGGCAGGTGGCATATTTTGTTTTTGTTTATCCAGAACAGCCAGTAATCTTATCGCTTTTACTTTTAATCCGGCTTCCTCAAAACATTCCTTTTCTGCCACTTCAGCCGGACTAAAAGAAATATCAGACCAACCTCCCGGCATAGCCCATAAGCCATCTACTTTTTCCTGAATAAGAAGTATTTCGTCCTTTTCATTAAAGACTACTGCGCGAACATCGACTTTTGGGGTTTTGTAGCCATTCTTTTCTTCAATTACAGGAATAATTTTTTCAACAGGAACATTGGTCATTTCTTCCAAAAGTTCGAGACTGATTTCCTGAATCTCCCGGTATCGCTCAATATCAAAACTATTGTCGCAATATTGCAGGCCTATTTCTGCCAGGGCCTGAATTCGTTTAATTTTTTCAAAATAGAATTTGCTCATATGAAGAAGACGGAAGACCGAAGACCGAAGACGGAAGACCGAAGTAAGAATTACCAACTTCGAGCTTCTAGCTTCGTGCTTCGTGCCAGTTTTTATGTAGTAATTATTTTATTCTTTTTTAATTATTCTTTGAGTTAGCGAAACTACTTCAATTTGTAGTTCGGTTCCGGTCCCATTTCCAGAATGAGTTCGCCCCCGTTAATTATTTCGTTGTGTTTTAAGTGGGTTCGGTACAAAAGTTTGCCGTTCAATTTGGCCGACTGAATATACATATTCTCTTTACTGTTATTTTTGGTTATTATTTTAAACGTTTCACCTTTATAATATTTGTCGCTTAAAGAAATGGTTATCTCGTCAAAAATCGGACTACCAATCTGGTATTTTGAATTAGGTGTTGCACCGGCATCCAACTGAAATAATCCGATTTTCATTAAAACGGCAAGTGAGCCCATTAAGCCCTGATCTTCATCTCCATTAAATCCTGATGCAGGTGAGACTTCTGTATAAACCGAATCGATTACAGCACGGCTCCATTTTTGGGTTAACCAGGGCGTTCCTACTTCGTTAAAGATGAATGCGCATTGCATCGAAGGTTGGTTTCCATAATTAATCGGAATATTTCTTACTCTTTTTCTGTTTTCGTCGGAATGAGATTTGCCTGCAGTAAAACCAAGTTGTTGAGATAGTGCCATTTCATTATCCAATTTACTCGCAAGATATTTTTCTCCTCCCATTAATTCAGCTAATCCTTGATAATCGTGCGGCACAAACCATGTCATCTGTGCGGCGTTGGATTCAACAAAACCAACGTTTTTATATTCGTAAGGATCATATGGAATTCTCCAGTTTCCGTTTTCATCTTTAGGCCTGGCAAATCCATAACTTACATCAAATACATTTTTCCAATTATTTGAACGATTCATAAAATAATCGTAATCATCTGTTTTGCCCAACGCATATGCCAGTTGAGCCAGCGTCCAGTCCTGAAAAGCATACTCCAAAGTCATTCCTGCACCATCTTTATGAAAACCATAATTTCCCTCTTTGTAGGGATGAGGGACATAACCCAAATCAATGTAAGGCTCAATTCCACCGGCTTCAGACGAACGGTGTTCATATCCTGCTTTCCCCATAAGACCACCCGGCATGTGATTTTTTTTCATTCCTTCATAAGCCAGGTCAATGTCAAAATCTTTAATTCCTTTCATCCAGGTACTTACTATAAAAGGAGTTGAAGAAGCTCCGGTCATTACAAAAGTATAATTACCTCCTGAAGGGCCCCGGGGAATCAATCCTCCATCGCGATAATAATTTAGCATTGAATTACAAAAATCAGAAGCCACTTGCGGATAAACCAGTGGCCAAAGTGTTGAAATGGTCCATTGGGCACCCCAGAATGAATCGGAATTGTGATGATTAAATTTCGGTTTACGGTTATTATCAAATGGTATATTTTTAATTTTTCTTTCGTCTGTGGTCATATCGCAATAAGTACCGCTGGCATCACTGATTATTCGTCTTCCCTGCAAGGCTTTCCATAGGTCAGTATAAAAGCGTATTCTTTCTTTTTTTGTCGCCCCTTTAACTTCAATTTTACTTAGCCATTCGTTCCATTCGTTTTTTGATTCTTCCACAACCTGTTCAAAATCCCAATGTTTTAATTCTGCTTTGATATTGTTTTGCGCTTCTTCTTCATTACAATATGAAATGCCAACTTTCATTAAAACCGGTTCTGATAATTTATCGCTGAATGTTAGAAATGCACCCGTGTTTTCTCCTTCAATTCCTTTACTTTTTGTTGTAAACTTATTTTCTTGCCACACGATTAAATCTTCAGTTGGCTGATTCAATTCGATATAAAAGAAAACCGGTGTTTCCTTTGGGCGGCGTCGGGTAGGAGCGTTCATTACATACCCGGAAAATTTTTTGGAACTGATTTTTGTGATTTTTCCTTTTGTAATTTCACAGGGGCCATTTGAACCGTTTAGTTTAATTCGAATTGCCTTTTTGTTTTGATCATTAAAAACATATTTATGAAATCCAACCCGTGTAGTTGATGTAAGTTCAGTTGTAATTCCATATCTGTCTAATTCAACCTTGTGATAGCCTGGAAAAACTGTTTCTTTTTCATGAGAAAAAACTGAGAAATAATCTTCTTTTAAAGTTTCCAGATCACCATTAACTGGCATTACCGACAATGCAGAAAGTTGCCAGGCATGCACATGACTAATTCCTTTTACTTCTTCTGTATTGTACCGATATCCGCTTCCCCAGGCACCTCCCAGTTCTGTATCCGGACTCAAGTTTACCATTCCAAAGGGACGACATGCTGATGAGAAATAGAACCATCGTGAATTGGCAGCGTCTAAAAACGGGTAAACCAAATCGACAGGATTTTCCTGGGCTTTGGTCTCAAATCCAAAAACAGAAAACAAAACACAAATCGCAAGTGCAAATTTTTTTGCTGAAGTAATTGTCATTTTAATTGAATTTTATAGTCAATAATCTGTCATTTTGAGAACGTCACCCAGTTCGCCAGCTGGCGGATACAGGGTCTTGTTTTTACAGCTTTGCAATAGTTGCAAAAGATGCTGAATCGAGTTCAGCATACCGTTTTAAAAACAAATATGGCAAAAAAAGAATATTCATTTATTGATTTAGGTAAATCGTTGGCCAGCGAAAATAATGTTATTCTTCTTTTTTTACCAACATAAACTTATTGTTTTCCAGTTCTGAATATCCCTGATCATAGCAGAAGTAATAAATACGGCCGGTTTTGGTGGTGTAGGTATTGGTAAAATAGTTAAAATTAAATCCTTCTTTTTCCAGTTTGCTTTTAAAAGTAGTGGTTTTTTCTTCAGGGTTTAATTCCTCCAAAATCGCATGATTCTTTTTTAAAATACGGTTGATTTTTCGTATAAAATTGCTTGAGCCACTTAATCTTTTATTATTGTAAGAATTCCGGCACGAGTCGTTGCAGAATTTTTGGTCGGCCCTACCGCGAAGCCGTTCACCACAATCCAAACATACTCTTTGTTCCATAGTTTTTGGTTTATTTGAAAGTTAAATTAATCTGAGTCTTTTTCAATTTTATAAAGTAACAATTCAACGTCATCATCTGGAAGTATTGTTGTTCCTGACTGTTTAAATTCCAGCTTTTCCAAAAGTTTTTGCGATGCAAAATTGTCTTTGGTAGTTATTGCATTTATAGTTGTAATTCCAAAATCTTCAAAAGCAGCATTTTTTAATGTTTCAGCAGCTTCAAATCCATAGCCCATCCCTTCGTATTCAGGAAGAAAAGCAAAGCCAATATCTATTCCTTCCAATCCGGGGCGGTCAAATAAACCACAGGTTCCGATTTTCTGATTTTCTTTTTTTGTAATTAAAGTATAGTTGGCATAACCCAGTCTTTCCAGTTGAGAAAGCATTTTTTCTTTGATATAATTTTTTGCTGCCGTTTTTGTTTTAACATTTCTGTCGCCAATATATTTTAACCATTTTGGAGTGTTCAAAAGCTCCAGAATAAAACCAGCATCTTCGGTATTTGTTGGTCTGATTATTAGTCGTTTTGTTTCGAATGTAAGGTACTTTTCCATCAAATAGTTTTTACGTTTACTTTTTATAATACTCCAACACATTCATCGCAAATCGTGCCGATGCTGTTCCGGGGCCACCGCTCATTTCAATACCAACTTCAATGGCTTCAATAATTTCATTTTCTGAAGCTCCATCATCTAAAGCTTGTTTGATGTGCCATTCCATGCACGATTCACAATCGATTACCACAGAAATTCCAATCGCAATCAACTCCTTTTGCTTTTTACTTAAAGTTCCGTCTTTATATGTATTTTGCTCCATATCTACAAAGGACTGGTAGACCTTTGATTTTTTCATATAGAAAGAATGAGCTTTCTTTCTTGTTTTTACAAGCTTTTCAATTTTGTCTTTATCTAAGTTTTCCATTATTTTTCTGGTTCGTGATTTAATTCAATAATCCTCTGTTATTTCTTCAAAAGATTTTACCTCAATTTTACCTTTGGTTGGAATCATATTTTGCCAAATCCAGTTATAATGTTCTATTACCTGTTCAGCTTTTAAATGTGGTCTGTCTCCTGTTGTATGTCCGTTTGAAACCACAGTGATGTTATAATCTTTTGTTAACGCTGACTGAACTGTGGATTCAACACAAAAATCGGTTGCACAACCTGTAATCAGTATTTCGCTTATATTTAATTCGTCTAATGTCGATTGCAGTTTTGAATTATAAAATACATCGTTTGCATATTTGTCTGTTAAAATATCGCCTGATTCAACAATCAGACTATCCAGGTTTTCCCATTCCCATGTATTTTTTTCGAATTCACCGGTTCCGGTTCCATCATGCTGAATAAATATCACATGCATTTCCTGTTTTCTGAAAATGGCAGCCAATTTATTAATTCTATTCACTACACCCTGAGTATCAAACCGCGGTGTTTCGGACGTGAATGAACCTTTTTGCATGTCGATGATTAGCAGGGCTTTATTGGATTTCATAGATTTGTATCTTTGTATTCTGTGCTTTTTACATTGTTATACACAATATTTGTTCTTCAAAGTTTAAATCCCGTTCTAAATATCAAATTATTTAATTATTATCATATCATTTTAATATCCAGGGAGTCATATTTACCGCCAAAATTTATAATTGTAATAGTTCATATTCAAATCCAAACCTAAATGTGAAAATTGAATCTTTTCTTGCCGCTATTTTTCAATATTCTTTTCATAATTATGTTTGTCAATTACAAATAAGGGGATAAGTATTGAAACATATGCAAGCAAATCAAATGCATCAAAAGTCGAATCATAGATTTCAAAATACTGTATGGTTTCAATTCCAAAACAGACGATTAAAAAAATAAGCAAAGTTCTGTTTGGTGTGAAAAAACGAGTCCATAAATTATCAGCTTTTGATGTAAATAATCCTCTGAATAAAATATAATTCCATGCCGGTCCTGTCATATCCAAAACATAACCTTTCCAAAATGTTCCCAAATCAATCCAAATTGTTGACAATCCCAGTGTTCCTAAAATAAAAAGTCCCATAGCCCAGTATGGTGCATTTCTATTATGTTTTTCGCTCCTTACATTCCTGCTTATGTGTTTTTGACCAAATGCCACAAGGTGATATAATTACTTTATTATGATAAGCTAAAATGAATCTGTTTGGTTTAAGCATCTAAAATACAAAAAACTATCCGTTTACAAATGTTTATAATTGAGTATTGTTAAGATAAATAAGAATTGACTATTCAATAGAAATAAACTTCTCACCATAACGTAATAAAACCGTGTTTACTTTTCCTTTTTTATCAAAAGTTAAAATATATAATCTGTCGTATTCATTGTCTTCCACGATAGGAGAGCCGGGGTTTCCACCTAATAGTTCAACCAGCTCTGGTGTTGTGTTGCTATGGCCTACTACCAAATGGCGGCCCGAAGATTTTTTTAATTTTCTGGCAAAGGATTTCAGGTTGTCCGGGTTATAAATTTCAATCTCCAAATCAAAGAGTTGAGCTGTAGGTTTGGCGGTATTTACGGTTCGAATATAATCTGTGCTGTGAATGAATTGAATATCTGAACTTATCAGTGTTTTTGAAAGTTCTGCTGCCCGCTGTTTTCCTATCTCTGATAACTCAGGATCACGTCTGTTGTCCACTTTTTCGGCATGACGAACCAGAAAAATTGTAAGTTGATTTTTTTCAGCAAGGTTTTGTGCATCAAGAGGAAAAACATAAATTAACAGAACGGCAATAAGTGAATATTTTTTTAGCATGAATCTAAAATACTTCATTTATACCAAAATAAAAACCTCCCCTGTCTTCGACAATGGGACACCTAAATATTCTTTTTCCTTAAAAATAAGATGTAAATATTGATGCTCATCTAAAACTGCTCGAAACTATCCTGAAAATGGTTCTAATCCAAAACTTTCATAACATTCTTTTTGTTTTTTCAGACGGAAAATACTTTTTCCTTTAGCTGAAAAAGTATTCAAAAAAGCCACCGCTGACGATAAAAAGCTAAAAATAAATTCCTTTCACTAAAATCAAAAAACTCCTCCTTTTAGCCCTTCGTCCCTCAGGTCTAACGAGCGTCAAACAGCTTTGATTTTTTAACGTTCTTTACATTTATTTTCTTAACGCTTTTTCTCGTAGGCGGGAGTGGGAGCAAAGAGTTGTGCGGGCGTGTCAAAAATCCGTCATTCGGGCTAACCCGTTACATTGAAATAACGCAGAGGTTATTTTTGACGAGATTTTTGTATCCTTTTCATCGAATGGAAAAGGATGAGCCCCGTCTGGCTTGAAGACAAAAACTTTTTTTAAGAATATTTTTCCATCAATCGACAAAAACCAAGTTAGTAATGGCATTCAAGTTCTACAAAATCTTCAAAAATTGGTCGGGTCACCAAAATTTATCAAAACATCCAGGATATCATACTGACTATTAATCTCTTAAATTTATTGCCAGAAATTTGTGTTGAAGACAGGAAAAATTGTAAGTTGATTTTTTTCAGCAAGGTTTTGTGCATCAAGAGGAAAAACATAAATTAACAGAACGGCAATAAGTGAATATTTTTTTAGCATGAATCTAAAATACTTCATTTATACCAAAATAAAAACCACCGGCTCCGTATTTTCCAAAGGCATAATCCAGTGAAAGGTTAGCACGCGATTTTTTATTCACCATAATTCTGAGTCCTGCGCCATACGCATAATCGAGGTATTTAAAAAGATTAATATCGGCGTTTCTGTTACTTGCCGTTGTAGCATTTACAAACACAACTCCACCAAAAGTCTCTTTTTGTTTTTGCAGTGGAAATCTGTATTCTATTTCGCCATACATCAGGTCTTCGCCACGAAATCTTCCCTGGGTATAGGCACGCCCCGAACGGCCAAACTGGTCCCAACCCACTGCGGGCAAATCCATGTATGGCAAATTACCCGAAGTAACAAACCAGCCATAGGTCCAAAAACCAATTAAATGCCGGGGACGTTCGGAATCGAGATGCAGATAATCACGGTATTCGAGCCATAAAATTGATGAGCTTTGTGAACTTCCCAGAAAAGTTGGATTTACCCTGATATTGACAAAGGCATACCGGCCACTGTATGGATTAACTGCATTATCGCGACTATCCAATAAAGCATTAAATGATATTCCTGAAGTGGTGTATTTTGTGGTTGAAAAACCGTTTATAGTTTGATAGCCATAATGACTGGTAATCACCGGAGGTACTGTATCCAAATCGAGCAGGTTGTCTTTAATGCCGGAATGAATATCAAGGTGATATCCAAGTCCTAAAAAATAGCGTGTGTCACCAATTCGTTTTAAAAATGTTTCGTGAAAACGCAAGTAATTAAAATCCATCATTTGTGCATCGGGGATGGGTTGGCTAAAATTTCCTTCACCAAAGTCAATTCCCGAGCCAACCGGTTTTCCCGATTGTGGCCCGGTACCCAAACCATAAGTAGGTTGCGAAGTAATAAAGTAACGCCAGTCGCCCATTAAATTCCAATTATCTCCTTCAAGAAAAACATTGGTTTTGGCGGTAAACAGGAATTGTTTTTTCGTAGTATAAATCAAGGTTCCCAAACCTGATGAAATACTGGTGTTTTCCGGATTTCCCATAAACCAGCTTGCCCCGGGTGCTACACCCAGCATCCAGCCATTTGAAGGGGAATAGGCAATGGCAGGTAATGGAATTATAGATAGGCTTTTATCGGATTTTTCCTTTTTTTCTTTCTTTTCTTTTTCACTGGCAAAGGAAATTGCCGTTATTAAAATTAAAATTAGCAGGAGTTGTGTTTTTTTCATTGTTGATGTTTTTAAAGTTTAAAAAAAATTGTCCCGATTATATTGAATTAACCACTATTACAGTACAATCTAAAATATGAACAGAGATGCATTTACGAGTACAGCACCCTGTTTTTTCAAGGTGAATTTTCCTTAACTCGTTCTTCTATATTTTCCAAAATTTCTTCCTGTAAAACCGAGTTAGTCAACAGGTAATCGTGTCCAAGACCCGCAGTCATATCTTTCCCGGTAATTATATCTTTTATATCGTGGATTTTAATGTATCCCGGGAGTTTATCCGGATTTTTAGGCCCTTTATTTCCCATCCTGTTTTTGAAATGAGCTATGCTTGACAGTTTCAGGAGTACATCTTTTGAGTTTACATAAACATATACAGTATCGGCAAGTTCGTCGAGATTATAAAATGCCTTTCCTTTTTCGAAAGCATTGCGCGGGGCTACACTCCCAAAAAATGCAATATTGTTATAAACTTTTTTTAGCGGAATACCCTGCTGGGCCCTTCTTTCCATGTATTCTTTAAATAAATTGTTCCCCATTGATGAGAACATGATGTTAAGTTTAAAATCATCGGGGTGTGTTTTAAAGTACTCGGTATCGCTAATAAACTCTTCCAACATATGCTGAAAAATGGCAAAATCGTTTGCACCATTTTTCGATTTTCGAACAGCATTGTAGTATTGGTAGGCATCTTCTTCAGTTCCCCAGGCATAAATCGTGATCGAGGCTTTTCCAAATAGTTCATCGCAATACTTATTTTTCAGGCGTTGCATATAACTGTTTATCTGTTTATTAAACGATTTGCCGTAGCCACCTACAACAATATAAAAATCTTTTATTCCCCTCTTCAACCGGGCATATTCATATATTTCGTAAATGAGGTTGTGTTTTATAGGCTCAGTAGGATATTTATCGGATAAATTAATGGCCCGGTAATTCACCTCTATCGAATCGGTATCGAAGTTGTAATTACAGAAATACAGGGTATTGGTTTTTTTTGTCGAACTGTTTTTAAAGCTAATTGTATTGTCTTCCTCAATAACAATGGGCCGGTTGGTAAAAAATGGCACCTTGTGTTCACCTGCCTTAGCGTTGGCATTTAAAATTGTATTTTCGATTTGAGCATGAAGGTTTGAAACGAATAAAAAGGCTAATGATAACAAGAATGCTGCTTTTATACTTTGTTTCATGATAATAAAGTTAGATTATTTGTTTTATTGTAATTTGCATCATCGGGTTAAAATGGTTTAATATTTAAATATCTTCATCCAACTTGTTGAAATATAATGAAAAAGAATATTATAAAAGCCATTATTACAATTAAACCATAAGCTATGCAAAGTATTTATCAGTTGGTTGAAACGTTTTACGAAAATGAATTGAAAACCTTTCAATCTTTTTTCGAAAGTTCTTTTTCTATGATAACTCCCGATTCAACACGAAAAATCGGAACATCAAATTCGGGTCTGTAGTTTAATAAATCTGTTGTACGCACTTCTACTCTCGATTTATTAATTTCCAGATCTTCAAGCAGATATTTCTTTACAGCTTCATTTCTTTTCTTTATTAGAGCATACATCTGGTTCGTCAATTTATCATCTCCAACCAAAGCCACGCATTTATCTTCAAACCCCAGGTTTTCAGGTTTTACAGGAATTTTATTCATATATTTTATTAATCCGCTGTTGGTATTTCGTTCTTCCAGCAGCTTTGTAATCTTCTTCAGACTATCTGCCTGCGATACAGGTTTTAATTCTTTTAGCATATATTCCAGGCAAATAATTTGCACGGCCAGTTCTTTTTTTTCCTTTTCTATGAGGGGTTCCTGGGTAAGGACAAAATAAAGTTGTTCAATTTCCTTTTTCTTCCTGCTTTGTTTTCTGTCCTCTTTTTTAAATATCTTATCGATGTGCTCGAGTATCTTCTTATTCTTTTCTATTAGCTCTTGCTGAGCTAATTCCAGCTTTATTTTCTCTATTTTATTGGGATTTTTCCCAAATAAGTGTGGTCTTATTTTTTTTGGTTTTGCAGCAATTTTTCCGAAAAAACCTGAAAATGTGCCCCATATAATTTTTCCGGTATCAAAATCGGGATCGGAAGGATTACCATTTATTGGCACATGCATTTCTACATTATCATTTTTATCTTTCAATATATTAAGTGCTAACCTAATCGGGGTATTGATCCTTTTTTCATTATTTACTAATTCTCCGAATTCAAGTTCCCTCATCCAAAAATCATTCTGAACTATTATTGTATCTCTTGTCATTTCCACATCACCGGAATAGACCATTCTTCCCTGATGAACCGGCCTGGATATAAAATATTCTGAATAAGGTGAGAAACTGACCATATCCAGCTTTCTCAGGTCAATAGATGCATCAATATCCAAAGGATTTTTTATACTGAAGCCCGCTGTTATTTTAAGTTCTCCTTCCTCTTGAAACCGCATGCTTACGGCTGCCGGAATTCTGTCGGCTGTGTTATCAATATCCGTAACGCTAACATTTATTTTATCCAGTTTATAGTAAAAATTCCGGTCTAACGATTTATCAATAAATGAAACTTCTCCATTAACCAGCAATAAAGAATCAACCAGATAAATCATTGGGTTTTCAGCATCTTCCTTAATATCTATAGAATCTGTTTCAACTATGTATGTCGTATCATTAGGAGCGGCATCAACAGAACCGACTTCAGCTACTGAAGAAGAATCCGGCTCTGGGGATGCAATCAATTCCGAAATATTATTATGCACTGAATCAAATTTTTCGTAATGTATAAACGGCTCTATTAGTTTTACAGCTCCCACATGGTAATATTGGTTTAGAACATCGACAGAATCCAAACGAATGTAAAGTTCTTCTATCTTAAAAATCGAGTCGCCTTTATTATCATTTAAAACAAGATCCTTTAGACTGGCATTGCCTGAAACAACTACATTGGCGTTTTCACCTAACGATCCATGTATATTAAAACTGTTATGAAATATCCCGTGGATATCGCTTGTGTTTATATATGAGCTAATATATCCGGCAAGTGGATTGATTAACATTGAATCTACTTGAGCTTTCACCCAATATTCTTTTGCTTTCTGGTCAAAATCTGCGTCTATCGATAAACCTCCCTGTCTGCCAAAATCAATATTAAAACCTGCTTCCGACTTTCTGTTATTCCATGCTAATATGGGTATATTAAGATTTAGATTTGTTCCGGAAATTGTATTGTTTAATCTGGTGTCTTCTACCACATAACTACCATTCACAATGTTTATGTTTTCTATAGAAAATTGAATTTCCTTTTTCTCTTTATTTGAAGGTTCTTCCGTGGTAGTTGAATCCTGTTCTGCAATCAAATCATCGAAATTAAACTTTTCACCATCATAATTAACAGACACATGCAAACCATCCCAGAAAAACTCAGATAGAGCATACTCCTTCTTTAAAAGCTTCCATGGTTCCATATTTATTCTTAAAGTTTTAAACGACACAAAAGGATCAGTACCGTTTTCTTCATATAAAACAAAGTCGTCTATGGAAATTGTAACGGTGGCATAATTTAAATCAAGATCACCAATGGTTATTTTCCGGCCAATTAGATTTTCGCTCTTGTTTTCTATAATCTTATGCGCTGCAAAAGGTAGAACAAGCAATATAACAGCCAAAACTATAAATAAGGCGATTATTACCCTGATAAGAATAAATTTAAGCTTCATATAAGTATCTATTCTCCACGTAATGATTTAATAATTATAATCGGAAAAATTTATATCGGCAAACTGTATGAGCAGCTACAGCTTGATTGCTATTTTCCTTTCAAACTGTTAAATAGTTTGAAAGTGCACAAAATTTTGACATTTAGCACTTTCACAACCGTTTCTTGTACAAGTTATTTTTGACACTACTCATTCTGTTTCTTGTTTACTATTCTCTAACATTACTGAATAAGCCTGTAAGATTTGATTTACCACACAGGCATCCATATGATGTTCGTGTCCGCAATCAGAAGAATGATTTGAGCTTAAGGCATATTGCTCCCAAATATCACTGCCAGTGTCAGGTAGAAGCGCCATTCCTTTTGCTTGTTTTTTAATTGGAAAAGCCTTTCCTTCATAAACTGTGCTGAGTATCTTCATGTCTTTTAACTGCTCAGGATTGGTCTTTAACGGGTTTTCTTCAAAAACCACAAAGTTCGCTTTTTTACCGATTTCAATGCTACCGATCTCATCTTCTCTTTGCATGGCATAAGCAGCATCGATGGTTACTGCTCTAAAAGCTTCCTCTACAGTAACTCTTTCCTGCGGTCCTAAAACCTTCTCTCCGGATAATCCGAAACGATTCACAGCCGCCCAAATCAGGAACATGGGGCGTGCCGGTGCCATGGGAGCGTCAGAATGAAAAGATAACTTAATTCCTGCATCCAGAACGGTTTTACCTCGTGCCATTTCTTCGGCTCTTTCCGGGCCGATACCTACTTTGCTGTATTGCTCTCCAAGAACGTGTGTATAAAACGGATTTGAACTGATAAGGGCACCGTATTTAGCTGCATGCTGCACCTGTTGTACCTCGGAGAAAGCAAAATGGTCCATCCTGTAGCGATGGTCGTGGCGTGGATATCGGTCCATCATACTTTCCAGGGTATTGATACACACTTCCATTCCCAGGTCTCCATTTTGGTGGATGATAATCTGGTAATCATTTTTCCAGAAAGCCCAGGCACAATTAGCAAAATCCTCTGGTTTTTGTATCCACTCGCCTTTGTGTCCATCAAGGTAACCGTATTTCATTTGCATTAGCTGAGAAAATACCGCCCCATCGGTAAAAAGTTTTACCTGGCCGGTTTCCCATTTTACTTTTTCACCATTGAGTTCCTTAACCATCTCTTTAGCCTGAGTAACAGCCAGGTCAGCATCCTTACCATTCGTATCATAAAAAGTGTTTCCTGCGGGAATCATGTAGTAGTCAAAAGCCATGGTGCCATCTTCAATTACCCTAATCATTTGCTTTATCATATCTTTGGATCCCTGAACACCAGGGTCGGCAGCAGTGGTTATTCCTCCGGCATGCACGTATTCGCTGGTTCTTTTCAGTCCTTTCTCAAACAATTCAGGCGATGCTATTATTGGGAACAGCTGTTTCATAACCAGGTACATACCAACTTCCCATACATGCCCTTCCTCCCAGCTGGCCATCTCTGAAGATTGGCCTTTACCTTGCCAGTCGGATTCCTTCAGACCCATCATTTCAAGTGATTTAGTATTGAAATAAAATTCATGACACGAACGATGCCATATTACAATAGGACGTTTAGATGAAATTTCGTCAAGCATGGCACGAGTTAGTTCTCCATGAAAAGCCGCGTGGTACCCCCAGGTGAGGAGTAGTTCATCAGGGGTTTCCAAGTTACTTTCTATCTCCTTTAAACGAGCGGCATATTCTTTTTGCCCGACAACACCTTTGACATCGCCCCAGGGAAGTTGCCAATCGGCGGGTGTAATAAAATGAGCATTTGAAACCATAGCAAATAGCCAGAAGTGCAAATGTGGGTCAATGAATCCGGGTGTTAAAACCTTATCTTTATAAGTATCATCAAATTCAACGTTCTTTTCACTTTTAAATTTCGCTAAAAGTGTTTCCTTATCTCCCACATCAATTATCCTCCCATCGCGGACTGCAATTGCGGTTGCCGATTTTAAGGTTGGCGACATGGTTACAATTTCTTTTGCAACAAAAACGGTTACACCCTTGGGTGGGGATAAGGGCTTTTCAAAAAGACTTTGAAGAGATTTTGTACCCGTTGTTGTTTCTTCTTTTTCCTCTTGTGCCTGACTTGAAAATGCTATAAATGCAATTACAAGCAGCATGCAAATTCTGTTTTTCATTATTTTTTGATTTGAAGTTATTGGTCAATCTTAATGTACTTAATATTACTTGTACCTCGTTTGGTGAATGTAAATAGCTATTTAATAGCTGGTGATGTTTTTTTTAAAGCTTGCAACAATAAAAATTGCAAACAGGAATAAATAAGAATTGCCGGTAAACATTTACAATTATTCTTCTTCTTTTGTTTGTCGTTTTTTACCCCAGATTTCAACCTTAGCTCTTTTGGTCATGGCAATATTTCCGGCCGAGTCGTAATCAATTTCAATTTCCTTCAGTTTGGTGTCTTTTCCCGGTAGTTGAAAAGCAAACGACGACATGCCTTTTGAAAATAAACCTGTACCTTTGGGGCTGAATTCTTCTTTTGTTCCATCCGACATTTTTACACGCACCTTTTTTAGTTTCACCGTACCCTGGATACAGGTTAATTTAATTTTCGACAGGTTTTGTTTTTTTCCCAGCATGTTTATCTTATCTGTTTCAGGTTTGTAGGCTACTGTTCTTTCGGCAAGTTTTACCCAGCCGTCTTTTTCCGATTGGGCTATAGATTGCAATCCAAAGGCAACAATCAATAACAGGAAAACAAATATTTTTTTTTGCATCTCATAAAAACTTTATTATTACTTACAATTTACCTCCACTATACAGATCAAGATCAACATGAGGATTTAATTTTGGTCCATTTGGACCAAACCGAATATCAACACCAGCATTGGCTCCCCAACGCATATTTGCGCATGCCGATAAGGCAAAACTGGCTGCTATCACCAGTAAAATCAAAATTATTTTAACTTTTCTTTTCATAACAATTATTTTAATATCCATTGCTGAACAGTTATTTGTCCTCCAGTAGGATCTAAAAAAACAGCAACAGTACCTTTTCGAATGCCAGGATTTGGTTCCATCATTATATAAGCTCCTGCTTTTTTTGCTTTTTGTACCGTTTCCTTCACATCTTTTACTTTAACATAGGGCATCCAGGCACTTCGGGCTCCTTCAACAGGATTACCAATCACACCCGACAAAACTTTGTCGTTCTTTTTAAAAAGATAATATGGGCGTTTGCTGTTTTTTACTTCTTCCGTTTTGTAAACAACAAGTCCTTTGTAATATTCAATGGAACCATTTATGTCAGTTGTCCATAGCTCATTCCATAGCCACGAATCGAAAGGGATATCAGCAGCCCGAATTAAATCAGGATCACCTCCTTCTGCTTTCAGCAAAGCTAAAAATGCACCCTGCGGATCCTGTACTAAAGCTGTTTCTCCACGACCGTTAAAAACCGATTTATTAAATATTGTCTTTCCTCCCATTGAAGTATTGTTGTCAATAGCGGCACCAACATCGTTAACCGATATCGAGCTTATCCATTCTGCCGTATTCCCGTATTTATCTGCAAGTTTGAAAATCCCTCCAATGGTCTTTCCCTTGTTTTTAATTACGTGGTAGGCTTTTTCACCAGAACCCAGTGTTTCATATTCCCATCCAAACACTTTCGCATAAAAATCCATGGCAACAGTCGGGTCAGAGGTTGCCAGATCGTGCCATACAAACTGGCCATGATTATGCTTTCCGTCTCCGTTTTCCGACACCCCCGGAAACGTAATTCCTGTGCAGGAACTAATCATTAAGAAAATGAAGAGTAAACCTGTAAGTTGCATTGCTTGTTTCATATCAATTTTCTTTATGTTTATATTAATCTGTTTTTTTTAATAACATTAGCACTTTTCCCTGTTCATCAAGCAAAGTCAGGTTTAATCCAAAAATTTTATATTGTTTCACCTGTATCAATGCCTGGTTGAATTTATCCGGAACAGTCATATCCATACAAGCTTTTTTTGTTGAGGCCAGCGGAGCAAAAACCAGTTCTTTGTTGGTAAGTATTTTAATTTTTCCGGTAAAATTATTACAGCCATCGGTACCCATGGCTTCCATTTTTTTGATGTTAACTTCAAGGCGTGGAGCGTTAGTTTTGTCTTTTATAGCTTTGCCGTCTATAATTTCAGCTATCCAAATATCGTTTAGCAAAACTTTGGCTACCACTCCTTTGTTAAACTCAATTAATTCAAAGCCATCCTCTGACAGGAAAAATAATTTATCGTTTTCCACCCTAAACCTTTTTACCTCGTTCATGGCTTTGTTAAATGAGTCGGCAATGGTCATGTCCGGGCACATTTTGTTAGTTACAGCAATGGGACCAAATTCAACAGTATTTTCCTTAATACTTTTAATGCTTCCACTTACGTTATTACAGCCGTCAATTCCGCTTAACTGCATTTGTTGAATGTCTATTTCAATATTCGGGATGATTCCGGCACCACGCGTTCGTGCCAGTTTAATTACCGAGCCATTTATTTTTAAGGCATCCCATTTTCCGTTTAACAATGGAGCATCATCCTGCTTTTTCTCCAGCACTTCCATTAAAGTGAATTTAATTGATGAAGCATCAGCCGGGACATTTTCCAGATTTTCCTCTTTTACCTTTAGCTTATAGATAAATCCCGGTTCGTATTCAAATCCTTCTATTTTCGAATAGAAAAATTCCCACTGCCCTTCGGCAATCACTTCGCCTTTTTGTACGAGCATACATTTCATTGGGCCAACGCCCATACAATCTACTTTGTATGAGTTAACCCAGTAAATTGTTCCTTTTTCTGTTGGTAAACAAGCAGAAAACCATACAACCAATCCGACAATTATTAAACTTTTCATTTTTATTTTTTTATATCTGTGGTGCATTAGTGATAAATATTAATGCTTACGACCTAAAAACACTCTTTCCTTCTTTAATCGTTTCCATTACTTTAATATCCCTTATTTTCATGGGTTCAATCGCCAGCGGATCGTCGGAAAGTATCACCAGGTCGGCCAGTTTGCCCACTTCCAGCGTACCTTTCCTATCTTCATCAAAAATTTGCCAGGCAGCATCTGCCGTAATAGCGCGTAACGCTTCAAAAGGTGTTATTTTTTCTTCCGGCCCCAGGTCTTTTCCCCCCGAAGTTACCCGGTTAACAGCTGTCCATGCCACGGTTAACATTTCGATTCCGGCAATAGGGGCATCATGGTGCAAGGTTATTTTCATGCCGCGGTCCAGGGCTGAACGGGAAGGACTGATTTTTGCAGCCCTGTCAGGCCCGAGGAATTTTTCTATATGGCGGTCGCCCCAGAAGAAAACGTGAATGGGGAAGAACGATGGCGTAAGGCCGTGTTCTGCTGCCACATCAAGCTGGTCTTTTCGCATGGTTTGTGCATGAATAATAGTGGTTCTTAAATCGGGCCTGTAATTATTCCCCCTGATTTTTTTCACCGCTTCAATCAACATGTCGGTTGCTCCGTCACCATTTGTATGACACTGTATTTGAATGTTTTTTTCATCACAACGTTTCAACCATGTTTCTATCTCTTCCTGTTTCATATTTGGATAGCCCCGGTGCAATTCGTCCCAGTTTTCGGGCAAATCAGGTGTCGATACTTCTGTTTCGTTACTCATGAAAATATGCTCAGCCGGGCTGGTAAAGCATTTATCGCAAATGGGTTTGATTTCTCCCGGCTGCACGTAATAGGGTTTGGAGAGGTATGCCGTATAACCTTGTATGGAACCGTCCACAGCTAGTTTTATTCCACCACGCCGGAGGCGGCCTCGTCTTTTCAGGTCAGCCTGTACTTTTTCAATATCTTCATCATCGGCAGCCGCAAAGCTTGGCCATACAATGACATCAATCGGCAGCATCCCCTGACTTTCCATGGCTTCGAGCAGCTTTACTGCTCCTTTCCCGGTGGCACAATCCTGGGCTGTTGTTATTCCTGCCCGGGCATAGAAATCCAGTCCCACCTCCAGCATTTTCATAGCTTTTTCAGGGCTTGGCATGGGCAGATCTTTCATAACCAGCAACATGGCCATCTCTTCCAGAACACCTTCAGGCTGTTTGCTCCCTTTCTCGCGGCGAATTACTCCTCCATCAGGATCCGGTGTTTCAGCAGTAATGTTGAGCGCTTCCAGCATTTTGGTATTTCCGGTCATAAAATGGGCCGAAATGTGCATTAATAAAATGGGGTGGTCTGTAGATACTTCATCCAGGTCTTTACGGGAAGGATGACGTTGTTCTTCAATACCTGTATCGTCGTAACCCCAGCCAATGACCCACTTGCCCGGTTCAATTTGTTTCTCTTTTATCCAGTCTTTCAATATCTGTTTAATATCATCCATACTACCCGCCGTTCCTATGGGAATGGGATCGAGATTAGCCGTGGCAAATTTGGCAGATTGCATAACCAGGTGAGAGTGAGGATCGATAAAACCTGGCATCATACATTTTCCATCCAGCTCGATAATTTTTGTAGCATCTCCTTTGGTTTTCATTACCTCGGTGAGGCTTCCGGCAGCAAGAATGTTTCCATCTTTTATGGCAAGGGCTTCCACTTTTTCGTCTTCAGCTGCCATTGTTAGAATTGGCCCTCCTTTATAAATACTGTCGGCTTTTAACTCCTGAGCACTATTGCAGCCTGAAAGAAGAGAACTTGTTATTCCCCCGGCAGCTACAAGCGTTCCGACGGCAGTCATGTTTTTTACAAACCTGCGCCTCGACAATTCCTGTCCGGCCTGTTCTATCATTTTTACAAATAATTCGGGAACGCATCCACAACCTGCGTGGTGGTTATGAACGGTAATGGTTTTTAATGTTTTTGATTTTTTCATGATATATGTTGATGGTTTAATTTTGATTGCCAGAATAAAAAGTTCGGAAAAATTTTTGGAATATCAGCAAATATTTGCCAACTATTTGCTACGTATTTATCTGATTACGAATTAATATTGACCTTTTTTAAAACAGAAAAAATTGTGATATTGAATTTAAAGGATTACTTTATTCAACTATCGGTAAAGTATAAGTCCCATCCAAAACCGATTGGCCAGGGCGATAAATTCTGAACAGAAAATTCCATCCTTCAGGTGCATCCAGTCGGTTTGGCACATCACCACAAACTTCCTTAGCGCCAAAATGCACGGTAAAAGTTCCGTCATCGTTAAGTTTAACATTCGATTGATTAAGCAATGCGTTTTCAGTTTTTATATAGCCATCATTGCCATAAACTGTTATCGACCAGAATCCATCATTTTCCGGGACTGAATAAGTAGCTTTTAAACAGGTACCTTCAGGAAATTCCTTTGGTTTATAATTTAGATAAGTGGCATCTTTTTCAGGCAATAATCCCCAGGCTGCGGCCGCAGCAATATGGCGTGTTTCTTCATTTACTTCACCGCGCTTACCCATCATCCCTTCCCAACTGGCAAATTTAGCACTCTCTTTGTTGTATAGAGAGCGCAATGAATCAAGCGATTCAGAGCCCCACATCAATGGGGGAAATTCTTCATTACTTAACGATTTTACGATAAACTTATCCTGAAGCGCATTAACCATTGTGATTTCTTCTTTGTTATTTGCTTCATAAACCTGAATTCTGACAATGATGTACAAAAACCTGGTGTTCCCTTTGAGTTCATATTCGCCGGGTTTGTAGTAAATTTCCTGCACATAATGGTCGTTATCTATAACATACACCGAAGCATAACGCGCATCGGGCATGTCAGGGAAAATAATCTCCAGACCACCTTTTGCATCAAAAACACCACCAGAGTATAGTACATCGCGGTTCATGCGAATAACTGTCTGATTGTCCAAGGGTGTAGGTGTTCTAAAATGAAAAAACTTGTTGGTCCCTCCCGCATTTTTTATCATATGAACAAACATGTTATCTGTTTCTGCCCGGATAAATGTTTCGGAGCTTACTTTTTGAAGTTTAGTTTCTTTTTGATTGTTACAACCCAAAAAAAGTATAAAAAGTAAAGATATTATTATGAAATTTTTTTGATACATTTTTCTTTAATATATAATGTAACTTCAACATTAACAAAAGGTTCAGCAGAATTAATATGAATCACTTTAATATAAAACCCAAATACTTTATTTATAATTCTTTTGTTAGTCGGGTGATCCAATAAACTGAAGATTAATTCCTGTAAACAATTGAAACTGGGGTTGTGTTCCGTTATGTAGCATCGAATATTGTGGTTCAATAAAAAGGTTAAAAACTGTATTTCCCACTTTTACCACTTTGCCAATTCCTAAAGCAATGGGAGTATGAAAAGCCTCATTCTCTATGTCGAAAGCCCAGATTGGGGCTCCACGTAAATAGGTTCCTTTGCCCAGCTGAAAAAAGTAAAAAGGTTGAAAAGCAGCCAAGTTAGTATTACCACGATTTTCATCACCAGCAAAAGAGGTTTGCCAGGTTACCAGGGCTCCATACTGTACAACCGGAGATTTTGCAATAAATGCAACAAAGGCCAATCCGCCCTGCCATTTACCCGAACCCAAAGCATCTTCTGAAGCGGTAGGTGCAGCCAATAAGGGGCCTATACCTATTGTTTTTGTTGGCTCTGAAATAAAACTGTAAGAAAGAAAAGCATTGATATCTCCCAATCCGTTTTTAGAATCTACTGAACTCATTTCAGAAGGCATTGCCACCGTATTCATTGGCACCGATAAGCGGAACAAAAGTTTCCCTTTGGCCATGGGTTTTGCAAACCTAATCCAGGTAGTATTTAAATACGCATCAGAAGGGGCGTCTGTAAGTTTTGGAACATAGTAGTTGTGAAAATTTAAGGCGGTCATGTTAGCCAGAGGATTATTTGCCTGGGCAGCGTTATTGTCCTGACCGCTTGAATTGAGAGCGCTCAAATAGCTAACAATTATAAATAGAATTAATGTTCTCATTTTATTTTTTCCTTTTTGTTTATGATGCTAAAAGTTCGGGAAAATTTTGTTTCAATCATATTTAAATAATAAAATTCTTAAATGGTATTTATTAGATTTTGCCTAAAACAGATTTTGTAAATCAAAATCGTAATTTATAACATGCATTAAATCAGTATAATATCAGTTTGTAAACACTTGCAAACGTTTATTGTCGGATACAAACGTTTAAATACCGAATAAGCTGAAGGTGCCATTCTACCTTTGAATCAACGTTTCGTTCAGGAGTGCAAAACTCCAACAATTATTAACTAAAAAATAAATATCATGAATGCATTAAGAAACAGTGTCAGGCTTATCGGTAATCTGGGAGACGACCCAAAAGTAAGAAAGTTAGACAGCGGAAAAACAGTTGCTAATTTTAGTATAGCAACCAACGAAATTTATCGCGATCAAAAAGGAGAAAAACAAAGTGAAACTACATGGCATCGTTTGGTTGCCTGGGGCAAACAAGCAGAAATTATTGAGTCGTATGTAAAAAAAGGATCTGAAATAGCCATTGAAGGTAAACTTACCAATCGTTCATACGATGATAAAAATGGTGATAAACAATACATTACTGAAATATTGGTAAACCAGGTTTTGTTGTTTGATAAAACGAAAAACTAAAAAGACTCTTGTTAAAACCCAAATTTAAAGGTTGCACTGTACTACAGTGTGGCCTTTTTTATTTTTTTAATGCCGAGTATAGATGTAACTGTTAGATTGTATTTAAATTGTTGAATACCTTATTTTTAGCTTATTATAAAAGAATAATTGAATCTGGTTTTCTTTTACCCTGGGAATCCATTTTAAAATCTCATTAATCTCAATTATAACCTAAAATATACTGAAACGGTTCCCCATCCATGTTTTTCACCCAGTTCAAATTCCTTTGATTTCCAGTTTAACCTTGCGCTGGCTCCCATAAATTTATAATTTATAAAAATTCCCCCATAAACTTCGCCAACTATATTTTCAATTTCGTTAAAAGCAAAATAATGATTTTCCCCGGGAGGAATTATTCCACCCATAAGTGTTGCATTGTAAAGAACAGCCGATAAATTAAAACCGCCATACAAATAGGCCTGCAAATCTTTTTCTTCAGCATATTTTTTATTCGAGAGAAAATGTCCTTTAAAATGGTTGTTTAACCTTCCGATTCTTACTTTTCCGCCAACTTTCAAATCATCATGAATATTTCCTATTCTTAAACGGGTATCTGCCATAACATCTAATTTTCCCGGAACCAGAATTGCGCCTTTTTCGATTTGCAGATTGTAGTTAATATAGGGGCGGTTTTCTATTTGAAAATCCCAACCATTGGGCCATCCTAAATCAAGCCATTCATGTATATACCTTTGTGCCTGGTATGCACCTGCCAATGGACCCATAACCCCAATATCAAATTGTGACGTTAATTTAAGAAGCTTCTTAGGATTTGATGAAACTGAAAAAGATCGCAGAAACAAAGTACCTGCATAAGGCCTGTCAACCAGGTTCAGCAGTGTATCGGTAATATCTTTAGGAGTATAAATTTCCTGTATCAATCCAAGGCCATAGTAATTGTCAGCATTTTTTAGACGAAAAAGAATATGATTCGCAGGATTCTTCCTTAGGGAAGGATTGACGTAATAAAAAAAAGCACCCTGAGTGTAGTAAAAATCTTTGAAAAGAAAAAGGTCGTTATCCCAGTGTAAATAGAATTCTTTATGTTCGGTGTAGCTTAAACTATCCAGCTTTTTTGCCGATAATCCCAATTGACAAAATACTATTGATATGAATAATAAAAATGCTTTTTTCACCAAACGCTGTTTTATAAGGAGTCGCGAAAATATAAATATCAGTTAATTAATTGGTTATCAATTGTAAAAATTAGGAATTTTTAATAATTGATAAGATTGTATCAAAGAAATTAGTTATCGGTAAAAGAACCAGCTAATTCAATTACACACATGGTTTCATATTCGGGATGATAACCTGAAGCCACACCTACAGTTTTAAATTCCGGAATCAGAAAATTTTTTCTGTGACCACGGTTATAAACACCATCGTCAACTAAAAGATATATCACTATTTGTCGGGCTGAAATACCACCATAGGCGATGTTCTCTGCAATTCGTTCGTGCCATTCCCCGTATCGTTCAATTCTTGTTTTTGCATTGGAACGATCTTTACCATAATGTCCCGTTTTACCTGTTTTTGACTGGTCATTTACGTGGTCTTCCGCAGCTTTTGTTAATCCGGGTTTTGGATAAACAATCGAAAGTTGTTTTGCTTTTTTAAGTTCGCGCACACACTCGTTTAAGGCACGCACTCCTTCTTTTGTTTTTAATGGTTTGTCGTTGGGATAATAAAGCATTTTCCCTTTATAATTTTTGGACAGCGGTGCAATATAGTTTTTTGCATATTGGGAAGGATTGGAACGAAAAAGGTTAATTTCGTAAATGATTTCTTTTTCGAATGGAGAAAGATAGTTAACATTTTCTGCGGTATTCAACCGATTGTCGTTTCCTGTTTTTTTGGCCAATACAGAATTAAAAAACAAAGAAAAAATAATTAATGTGAGGATTTTTGTTTTCAAACTTTCCATGTTTTAAAAGAAACAATAGCTTCATTAGTTTATGAACGAAAATTGTTTCTTTTTATTCAAACAAATTAGAAAATCTCAAACAATTTTTTTTAGAAATTCCATTTTAAACGGGCGTATGCCACATTGGAGCCTGACCGGATATTTTCAATTTCAAGATTAAAATACTGGTACATCAGTGAAAAATAGAGATTTGAACTAATAGAAAAATCGATAGCAGGCATTAAAAAAAATCCCTGATAGTCAGGGTAGTACATTCCAGCAAGATTGGCTGTTAATATTGGACTTACGAGATAAGATAAATTGGCAAAGAGGTTATATTCGCTAAACGACAAACTTTTTGATGTAGAAGGTGCCTGAAATATTGCTGTTGGATTTTGATTAATGTCTATAAGTGTTTTTGGATCGTTGTATAAAAATTCCCATTGAATGGTCAGTTTATTTCCTACTAAATAATCGAATCCTACGCTGGCTAAAAATACACCACTTGTATCCGCAAAGCTTTCCTGAGAACGATAATAGTTTGCTTCTCCGCGAAATGCAACACTTCCAATATTTCCTTCCCAGCCTGTGCCAATTACAAAATCCTGTCCGTCAACATAACCTCCTAAAAACTGAATATCGTAACTCCATTTATTAAATTTATATAAACCGGCCAGGGAAAGATTTGATGCACTGTCGAGTTTAGTAACCAATTCTGCTGCAGAAGCAGTTCCAAAGTAATATTTCATTCTGAATGCATCGGAACCCGGACGTTCCATGTAATCTACATCGTAATAGGAAAAGGCGTTAAAAATGTCGTTAGGATTCCAAACCAAAGAGCGACCCCAGTTTACCCTTTGACGACCCACACTCAGTTCAAGATTGTTATACATATATTCAATATAAGCCCTGTCAAACTGTGTATTCATAAAATTGTTACTGCCTTCCCACCAGTTAAAATTTAATCCAAAAAATCCTCGATCTTTGGCAAAATTTCCGGCATAACCCGGGAAGTTTTTTACAGTTTGCCCCCAGATAAACTGATTGCGAAACTGAACATGAAAAGTAAAATTGTCGTTGGCATAGTAAGCCAGATTGATCCGGTTATGAAAAATATAATCGCTTAAAAACTGGTAATTGTCATTTTGGTCTTTTGCAAAACTGCTTTGGCCCATGTTTGAAATATATCCGTTAAAATCCAGTTTCGATTGAGACCACGTATAAACTGGGTACAACAGAAAAGAAATTACTAAGATTAGAATCAAATTTTTACTTATTATTTTTAAAATATATGCCACTTTTTGTTGTATTTTGAATTTTACTTAATCATAAGTTCAGTGTCACCCTGTCCCGATAGCTATCGGGATTAGTTCAGGATCTTATGAACATAGACTTGCTTTATCTTCAAAGAGATACTGAAATAAATTCAGCATGACGTTCTAAAGATGTATCTGACAAATTACGATATTAATATTATGTGTTAATTATTAATTTTTTCTCCGCCGTTTTTACGGATATCGCTGATGATTTTTCCGTCCTCGATAGTTATTACTCGTCGTGCTTTCTTTACTACACGGGCATCGTGGGTACTAAATACAAAGGTGATATTTTCTTCTTTATTGAGTTTTTCCATTATATCCAAAAGGGTTTCGGTAGATGTTGAATCCAGGTTAGCCGTAGGCTCATCAGCCAAAATGAATTTGGGTTTACTTGCCAGTGCCCGTGCCACTGCAACTCTTTGTTGCTGGCCACCAGACAGTTTTGCCGGACGTGCATTCATTCTTTCTCCCAGCCCGACTGATTTTAACAATTCCTCGGTGCGGGCATCGCAGTCTCTTGCAGATTTTCCCTGCAGCCGCATTACAAATTCTGTGTTTTCTTTAGCGGTTAAAACCGGAATAAGATTATATGACTGGAATACAAAACCGATGTTATTCAGACGAAAATCTGTTAATGCTTCACCTTTAAGTTCATTCATTTTGGTGCCGCCAACAAATACTTCACCTGAAGTAGGATCGTCTAATCCACCCACCATATTAAGCAAGGTGGTTTTACCGGAACCTGATGGGCCAACAATAGCAGCAAACTCACCTTCTTCGAAATCTAAAGTAACTCCATTAACTGCGTGTACTTTCACTTCTGATTCATTGTATGTTTTTCTTAAATCTTTTATTTCTATGACTTTCATTTTATGTAGTATTATTTGTTGTTCTTTCTTTATAAATCACTTTTCATAACCAGTTTTTACTTCTTGACGGAAGTTGTTGGTTATTGGTTGTTGGTTTTATGTTTTCCAGTTATTTTCAACATACTGTATAAACTTGTTGATTTTAGAACCTAAAACTTCAAATTTGTCAATTAATTCACAAAGTGGATTTTCTTCGAAATAAATTTCGCTGATCATTGTTAACTGAGAAGTAGTTTCATTACAGGAAGCTTGAGCGTAGGTTAAAAATTTTATAAATTCTGCTTTATATCTTTTTCGTCCATAACCTTCCGCAATTGTATCTTTAATACTTTTTGACGAACGACGAACCTGACTACCTTGCTCAAATAACTCAAATTTTGGTAATTTTAAACTAATATGATGAACTTCAATTGCCTGTTTATATGCAATCTTGTAAATGTCTAAATCTTTATAACTACTCATAACTTATATTTTTAAGGTTAACTAATTTCAAACAACAAACAACAAACAACAAACAACTCTGATTTTATTCTGTTCTCAACGCATCGATTGGTTTAAGTTTTAAGGCTCTTCGTGCCGGCCCGATTGATGACAATACACCAACAAGAATTACAAGTACAATAATTCCAAAGAAGAAATTAATTTCAATATTGGGATAAACAATCGCTGCGTAGCCTACAGCTTCAAAGCCTTCACCTACCGATGAAAAATCCAGTCCGGTGTGTCCTGTAATTTTCAGAACCAAAGCACCTAAAACCATTCCTATGACACTACCTGTGAAGGTCAGAAATACAGTTTCAAGCATAATCATCAGAAAGACTTTCCTTTTACTCATGCCTATAGCCATAAGCATTCCCAGTTCTTTTATTCTTTCCATAATTGCCATTAACATGGTATTTACTATTCCGAATGCAAGAGCAAGAAAAATAATTCCCATTATGATAAAATAGTAAACATCCATAATGTCAGCCAACATTGCAGCATCCGGAGCCAATTCTCTCCAGGTCATTACACTTGTTTCAGGAAATGTTGTACTAAGGGCAATTTGAACATCTTTCTCTGTTGTTTTATCGAGTTGAATAAGGGTTCCAATTTCGTGATAATCATTTGGTCCAAATCCGGCTACTTTAGCCAAATCATCATGGAGTACAAAAGCATTCTGAACGTCGAATCCTGTATTGCTGGTTTTGTAAATTCCACAAACCCTGTAAGATTGGTACGTCATCTCACCATTCATATCGGTGAACGTAAAAACAATTTTCGAACGCATTTGATAATTCTTGGCTAATTCAGTAATCAGGGTACCATATTTTCTTGCATCTATTGTACTGAGTTCCTTTTCAAAAGCTTTTCTGAATTTTGTTTTGGAGTAAAATCGTCGTCCTTCATATTCTTCAGCAACCTTCAAAACAGTGTCCGGTACTTGCAATGATTTTAGACTATCAATCAATTCAGAAGTAATTCGGAATGTTTTTATTCTTAATTGTTCAGCAGTTTTATCACTGATAACAATAGGATTTTGGTGTGTTACATCAAAGAAACTACCGGCACCTTCAACAATAAACTCATGTACATTTGAAACCAATTTTTCTTCTTCAAGTTGAATGCCTTTTAAAGTAACACTCGTATTTCCACGTGATGTAGCGGCCATCGCCACCACTTTTGAACGGCTTGTGTGGGCTTTAATACCCGACATTGTGTCGATATATTGAATTACATTTTCGTATTTGGGAATGGTTAGCGTAATTTCTTCGTTGTTAAGATACTCCGGATTTTGAACTTTTAAATGCGAGGCCTCTGTAAAAATGGCTGCATTAACTCTTTGGTCAGACCATCCTTTCATTAATCCGGCCACAAAAACCCCTGCAACGGTTCCTAGCGTCACTGCGATAATTACAATCAGGCTGCGGTGCTTGTTACGCCAAACGTTTTTCCATGAAATTGAACTTATCATTGTTTTGTTTTATTTATTTGTTTGTTTATTTATGAGTGATTTGTTTATGTGAATTGAAATTCGATTTATTCTCTTTTTTGGTTGAAAATGATTGATGCTTCGCAGATTGATTGAGATTGAAGAAGATTGATTTTATTTAAAGCTTTCTGTTTCATTTTAACTTAGTTTTTTTCTCATTGAAGCAAGGATTTTGAGTAACTCAATACTTTCTTTATGCAAATTTCGGATAAGTTTTGTTTCAGATATTTTTGAACAAATCAATAAATCGAGCCACATTTCTGTTTCATCTGCTTCTTCAACAGATATTGATAATTTGGCAAAGAATTCCGCTTTTGATCGACCTCTTAATGCGGCCCTGTAATTTGCATAAGTTGATGAGCCAGATCTGGTTATTTGGCGATTAAGAATACGACCACGTTCAGATTTTGGCAAAGTTTCTGACAATTCCAAAATATCCAAAGCAAAAACTTTAAGCCTTTCTTTAATTTGCTTTTTATATTCTATCCAGCTATTATTATCCATTGTTTATATTTTAATCAACTTCAATGCTTAATCTATCTCCATCAATCTCCCTCAATCTCCCTCAATCTCCCTCAATCCATTCAAACTTCCTAAGCTCTCAGAGCTTTCATTAATTTCAGTTTTCTTATACTTTTTAACGGGAAAAAACTTGCACCAATAACCATCAATACAACTATAACAGCCTGCCACCAGAAGTATGGATCAAAACTTGCCATTGGCATAACCGCCTCATATCCCATTTCTTCGTACATTTTTGCTGTTTCTCCGCTTAATTGAATCGGAAACTTATTTCCGAGATATACAAGAGGGGAGGAGGCAATCATTCCGGTTATGGCTCCCAGCGCACCAATAAAAACCATCTCAATAATTACCACATACATCAACAGGCGCTTTTTCATTCCGATGGCATTCAGAACTCCAAATTCACGTTTACGTTCTGCAATCATCATTAATACTGTTCCAAAAATTCCAAAGAATACAATTACATACAAAATGACTATAAATACCACTCCTCCAACACTGTCACCCTCAATGGTTTGTTTTAATATCGGATTAAATTCTTCCCAGTTTTTTACCACATATTTATTATTATCCAAATTAGAACTTAAGGATTTTTGGACTACCAACATTTCACTGTTATCATGCAAATTTATGGCCAAAGTGGTAAGCATATTTTCCATGCCATAAAATTCCTGGGCTCTTGTTAATGACATATAAACCAATTTGTTATCAAGTTCAGGCGATGGTATTTTAACGATACCGCGAACAGGGAATAATCCTGCTGCAGTAGAACCGTGATATCCGGTTCCCATCAGAACAAGTGTGTCTCCAATTTCCAGTTGCATAAATTTTGATAACCGGTCTGAAACCAATATTCCATCGTCATTTTCTTTTAAGTATGAACCTTCAAATGCAGTGATTTTTCCTATTTTTTCAAGTATTTCCTGATCATCAATCCCGCAATTCAAACTGATTTTATTGAGCGAATTAAATGATGCGTTTTCATAAATTTTCAGATTGTCAATTTCGTCTTCAGTAAGACCGAGAATTTTATATACCTCATCCATTATTTTACTATCGAATCTGTAACGAACCAGATTTCTCTCAGGATCAGACAACCGGGCTTCTTTTTCTACATCGATTCCATTCACCATAATACCTTTTGACTTTACTCCAATTGATGCCAGTGCAAAAGATTCAACCCGCGGCACTGCAATTTTTACTTCCGGATGATTGTTAATACTGTTTAGCAATTCATCACTATATTCAAAAGAGTTATCCAGACCAGGCTCATCGAAATAATCAGGACTTTGCAGTTGGAGAAAACCTGTATAAGTTTCTATACTTTGATGAATCATATGGTCATATGTGCCCAGCTGAAATGAGCGCATAACAATGGCAAAAAATATAGCAAAAAATATTGAAGCCGAAGTTATTATTGTACGTTTCCGGTTACGCCAGATATTTCGCCATGCCATTTGTGTTATTCGTTTCATTTGTAATATATTTAGTACAGCGTATTTTATAATTAGCAGTTTGAAAAATCGCAGTCTCGGTTTCCAGTCTCAGTTTTCAGTTAACAAAAAACCAACAACCAACAACCAATTCTTCATCTATCTTACTCTTTTCATATTTTGTTGTGAAAAGAAATTCTCTTTAATATCTACATCGAACTCAATAAAGTCGATGGTAATAATCGTTCTGTTTTCCGGTTCTTCTGCAGGAATAATTTCAATTACTGAGGGTAACTCCCGCCCATCAAAACTTTTTACATCTATTCCCAGTTCGGTTCGAACCAAAAACTCCTCCTCATCGTAATATTCGCTTTTAAGGTTGATATATTTTTTTTTATCGACCCATGTTAAAATTTTTCCCCAAACTACATTGGCATCACTGTTGGGAACCATCTGTATGTTGTAGCATTCTCTTCCATCAATTACCTCTTCTCCAATAATTGTATGGGTGTAGTCGTTTACAATCGATGATTGTTTTACCAAATCATCATTGGTATAATCAGAACCCATCCAACCTTGCGACATCATGCTTGGTGGCAGTTTTATCATTCGGTTGATTGACGGAGTATAGCTCCACATCTCTTTTTTATATTTCATCGAAACCATGCCCTTGTCTTTCGACGGGGCAGTCACATAGGTCATAAAATAATCACGTCCCAGACTCCAGTTTTTAAAAGCAATTGTGCGTGTATATTTCGGTCGAACAATGGTCATTTTCATTTCACTTTTATTGGAATCGCCCTGAAGTTTATCATCCATTTTTTTGATAATTTCACGTGCATCCTGAGCACTGGATTGTAATGTAAATCCTGAAATAATCAGGATAAAAATGATTTGATTTATTGTCATTCTGTGTAATTTTCTGCAATTGAACATTTTTTTATTTTTTTAAAATTTTAAAACATGCATCGATAACTTTATCGTCAAGTTTTTCCCTGGTAAATATTTTAGGTGCGGTAACACCGGTGATGTATGCACCTTTTAGCAATGAAGAAATTACTAATAGGTCAGATTCAGGATCTTTACTACCTGAATTGATTATAAACTGGTAGAACATTTTGAATATTTTTTGAGTTGATTCGCTGTAATCGTGTTGAAATGACTCAGTTACTTTAGGTTGAAACATTAAAGAAAAATATAATTTCCAAAATTCTGTATTTTCCCGCATGATATCAAAAGAATGTTTTACAAAATGCCTGAATTCATCTTCACTTAAAACACCATCGTTGTTTAAATCAAAGTCTGAATAAATGGAATTAAATCCTTTTTTGATAATTTCATCTAGAATATCCCTTTTACTTTCAAAGTAGTTGTAAGTAAGGCCTTTTGATATTTTTGCTTTTTTGGCAATCTGACTAATTGAAGTGGCATGGAACCCGTTTTCTGCGAATAATTCCAATGCCACATTCAATATAAGTTCTTTTTTCTGTGTTCTGATGTCGTTGAATTGTTCTGCACTCTTTGGAGACATGGCTTTGTAGCTTGTTAATGTTTAAATTCTATCCATCATAAAAAAAATGGTCACTAAGATCTAATTTTTGTTTGAAGCTCGAAGGCAGAAAACCGAAGTTTGTTAGTGTTTCTTTCTTGTTTTTCTTCAGACTTCGAACTTTCACCTTCAGACCAATTTATATTTTTTAGAACTTTTTTCCGTCTTTACATTATAGTGTATTGTTGGTATAAAAACAATATTGACTGAACGGTTGGTCAAAGATAAATCAAGAATTTTTAATAAACAAGTTATTTTGTAAAAAAATGACCGATTGGTCAATTTTGTTGGATTGGTATAAAACTGCAATGATTTAATTATTGCCCCGCCATGCTTTTACATATCTTTTTTCAGATAGGATGTTTACTTACATAGTAATTTGCACATTCACTTTGTAATTTAGATATCAATCGAATTCAATATCAGTAGTTTAACAGCTGTGTTTTTTATATTTTTTTAATGGACACGAACAAAAACGTTTCATTAAAAAAGGGATTATTAGTACTTTTTATTAAAATTGAATTAAAGAATTTGTCTTTAAACATTTACGAATAATTCTATTTTAAACTTTTAATTTTGTATACAGCTGTACTGGTAGTGATAAAAAGTTCATCTTTGTTTTTTCCTCCCCATGTCATGGAGTGTATACGCTCATCAAGTTTTATCCTGTTGATTTCTTTGGCATTTTTATCCAATACAATAATTTCACCTTCAGCTAAATATAAATTGCCTTCGTTGTCGGTGACATTGCTGTATTCACCTCGTCTTATAAATTCTTTCTTTGCTGTGAGTTTACCTTTTTCTCCAACATTAAATTGGTAAGTAATCTTTGGGTCTTCGTGGGTAACAAATACCGGCTGATTTTGATTTGGTGAAACTGCCATCAATTGCACTGAACGCCCCAAATCAAAAGTATTTGGAATAATGGTCACACCATCGGGAGCTAAAAAACTTGTTTCGGCCAGACTGGTAACCACTTCTTCAAAATTATTTCTCCAGCGGTGAGTTGGGTGAATTACCCTTTCTATATTCTGAATCTCATTGGTTTTTACCAGTTTCAATACCATCATATTATCTGTATTGTCCGGAGTGATTGCATACGCCAAAACAGCCCATCCGCCATTTCCCCATCCACTATAATTTTGTACATTGTCAGGAAGTCTTTCAATGTTTTTTGGGGGATTGTTATTCTCAAAACCGGGTTGGGGATCATAACGACAAATTACGATTAAATTGTCTTTGGTATCGACAGAAAGCGAAAATGGTTTGTAGGGATAATCGGCATAAACCTCAATAGAGTTTGATTCTGCAGACCATTTATAAATCCTTTTTTGTTGATTCTCGCAGAAGTACACATTTCTCTTACTGTCAGCAACCGCTCCGGTGGCAAACTCGTAACCGAATCCCAGCTTTTCAAACCGATGCACATTTTCTGGTTTTTCTGATTTTTCATTACCTGTAATTTTTGCAAAAGCAAAATCCCCCGGATAAACAATCAGGCTTTTATCCATATCAAAAATGGTACGTTCGGGTAAATGTAAAACCTGGGTCCAGCTGCGCATATTTCTAAAATCGATATCAGACGAGTTGGCAACTTTTACTCCCCATGGACGTGGAGTATTTACCCGAATTGTCCGGTACATCCAAAAGTTGGCAAACATCAGGTTTTTACTGTTTTCAATATTTAAAGTTTGCGCATTTTTTCCTTCTCGTCCTTCTTCTTCAAACTGAAAAGCATAAAATTTCCAGTTGGCAATATTTCTCAATCGGGCTTCCTGCCGTACATGATGTTCCAGCGACATAGCCATTACTTTTCCCGGTGTATTTGTATTGCTGATGTATAAACCTGTACTTGCATAAGTGTTGGCTGTCCATATATCTTTTAAGATTCCTCCACCGTTGTTTGTTACCCACAAGCTCCAGTACTGGTTGTCCCAGGCCTGATCCATTCCACGTTCATAAACGGGATTTTCAGGTGTGCTGATTTCCCTGTTTCTCCTGTATCGATTTGAAGACTCTCCCGGTTTTTGCATGGTTCCATGTCCACCTACAAACTTTACATCATTGACCATGGAATTTTCTCCTGCCATCCATTTTAATCCGACCGCACGATTATTATACGCACCTGTATTAATTCCTATTCCGTTAATCAGGTCAATTCCACCTTCCGATGATTCCAAAACAGGAACAGGAGCCCCAAAACCACTAAAATTGGTTTCACTTTCTTCTATTAGGATTTGTGTTGCAAAAGGATGCAAACCTATGATGTTTGTTCCCTTGTTTAGTTTTATAGTTTCTGTGACCCTGTACCAACCGGAAGGAAAATAGACATTTTTATTTTTTGATATGGCATCTTTTATTGCTTTTGTATCATCAGATACTCCATCGCCTTTTGCACCATAATCTTTCACATTTTTCCAGGTTTCCATGGATGGTAAATCGGGGATAACTTTATTTAGTTTTTCAGCAACAAAATCAACTGCTTCAATTTCCGAAACGGTTTTAAAGTTTGAATTGTCAGCCATGTCTTCCATTACCAATCCGTGAACAAAGTTTTTGATAACATAATTTTTACCTTTTCCTTCAATGCTTTTTCCAGAAGGGGAGAAGTATACAGGATTTTCAACATTTGTACAACTTATATTTACAAGATTTACCTGGTTTTCTGCTTTGTTTTCTGCTCCGACAATTACACCTTTTTCTACATTTTCAAAAAGGCAATCTTCCATAAACAACCTGTCAGATACACCATCCTGCAATTCAACTGCAGCCGGAGCGTCTTTTACATGCATCGAGATGATTGCCATTCCCGTGTTTCTGCTAATTACTGCAGCTTTACGCTGACCTTCAAAATACAAATCCACCATCATCATTGGCCAACCAGGCGATGTACGTTTTGTTGTAATTCCGTAATCTCCACCATAAAATTTCAAATTTTCAATTTCGTTTCCTAAATCGTAAATTCCGGCAAATCCATCACCAATATAAAAGTTACAGTGGCTAACAAAACCATGTTGTGCAAAATGAGATCTAACAGCGATAGCCATTGGATTTCCTTTTTTTATTCGGAAATTGAGATTGGCAATTGCACTGTAAAATGTACCGGCTCCCGCATCTCTTGGATTTTGTCCCTCTTCCACCAAATTATTGGTAAACCAGAACATAAAGTTGTTTTTTTCCTGAAAGCCGGGTGTGTTTTTTTCCAAAATAAACTCAGGCCGATTTTCACCATAGCCAATTAAACGAATGGCTTTGGGTATATAAATGGTTTTTGAAATAAGATATTTTCCTTCGGGAATAAATAAAATGCCAAAGGTTTTTTCTGTTTTTAACCTGTTGATGGCCTTTTGAAGTTCATCTGAAACATCTTGTTTGCCATCATTTTTTATGTTGAAGTTTTCAGGAGTAAAAAAAAGAGCTTCCGGATCATTTGGTGCTTTGGTGTAAACGGACTGGGCCTGAACCGAAATTATTGTAAAACATACAAATATAAACAGAAGAAATAAGCGTTTCATAATTAGATTTTAGAATGGTTTAATTTTTAAAGATACTTACTTTTTTTCCTGATCAGAATATTGAATCATAGAATTTCGAATTTTAATAATTCCTCATAAGGATCACCCTTTAAACCCATAACAGCAGCGAATGCAGGTTCCGTTTTTATACCTTGTTTTTTTAACCTGATTATTTCTTTTTTAAACGGTTCACTTTTTTCTGTCAGCAACTTATTTTCGATAATAATGTGCCGGTAAGCATTTTGCTGTTTGACGGGAATATTTTGACCAAATATTTCAATTTCAAATCCGTCAGTTTTAAACCCGGCAATTACTGCTGGTGAATCAAATTTATTGGTTTGCCGAATTCTGAATTTTTGAAATAAGCCAAAATTTTCTGTGATGTGTTTTGCAAATTCATCTTTGTTTTTGTAACAACAAATGATATCCAAATCACTTTTTTTTATGTCGATTTCGATAGGAATTGTACCTACCAGAATTGGATTATATACATTCAGTTTTTCCAGAATATGGTTTTTTGTTAAAACGTGGTATACTCTTTTTTGCCTGGGATTTCCTGATTTCAGATATTCTAAATTTTCAAATTTTTTTGTCATTCAATTTATTATTTCTCAAATTCCAAAAACCAATCATACAATTCTTGCTCCGGATAAACCAGCCAATGCACCCAGTGGCCAACACCAGGCATTCTTGTGTATTTTATTTTGTTGTTTTTGTTTTTTAGTTTTTCTATCATCCTGTCCGTTTCTTCTACCGGAACAGTTAAATCCGTCTCACCGTGAAATGCCCAGATGGGAATATCTGCAAGGTTTTGGGCATTATCATAAATATATTTAATGTGACTTGTAAAACCGCACATAGGTGCAATGGCTGCAAATTTTTCGGGATATTTAATTGCCAAATACCAGGTTCCTGATCCGCCCAGACTAACACCTGTTAAATAAACCCGGTTGTTGTCAATCCTGTATTTTGATGTTATTTCTGAAAAGAAATTTTCAAACCAGTTATCAGTTGACCAGCGCAACAACAGCGGACATTGCGGTGCTGCAATTATAAAGGGAAATTCCCTTCCACGATAGATTTGATCCGGAATTCCATATCCGTAGAGTTGTTTTAAATCAGAGCCCCTGTGTGAACCACCATGCAAATAAATAATTAACGGATAAGATTTTATAGTATCCGACCTGTAGTCAGAAGGTGTGTATATTATATACCTGTAACTGGTATCTGTAGGGTTTATTTTTAATCCATAGTTATAATCGAAATCATAAAGTAATTTTCCTGCTTTTGACCAGCCTTTAAAATTGCCATGCCGCATTCCACGTGTATTTCCCTCAATGTTGCCGGGAATCCAAAAACCACTGTCACTTATTTGGCCGTTTGAATAAAACTCTTCACAAAGCCCGTATTTCTTTCCATCAATAAAATTGTATTTGCTCTCCGGATATCCATTTTTGTACCAGGTTTGATAAAGTCCTTGTTTTGTGTTACCTCGGAAATTACACCAATAGTTTTCTTTTATGTTTTTATCTAAAGAACTGTAAGTACCATTCATTTGAATTTGTCCGTTCTCAAAATAATCTTCCACATAAAAAAGGCTGTCGGAACTGTTAAAACTGATTATTCTTTGATAAACTACCGTATCGTATTTAGAAACTGCCTGGCGCAGCATAAAGGTATCGCTTTGCTGCGCTTTGACCACAAAACAAAAAAATAAAAATGTTAGTATGTTGATGAATAATTTCAACACAAGGAAATCAGACAGAGTTTACAGCCGGTAAGTTATAAATTGTCAGTAATTTATTTGAAGGGTTGTAGAAGAAATTTATTTATCTTTTTGCTGATTTGTAATTGTCGTTTAATCCCTTGCCGTTTAAAATCATTTCAGTGCATTTTTCTATTCTTGCTATTCGTGTTTTTGCTTGTTTAGCTTGAGAAAAATACAATATATATCCCCTTTGGCGGCCGGGAGTTAAAGCTTCAAAAGCATTTTTTAAACTTAAATCTTCTTCAAATTTGTTTTCTAATTCAGCCGGAACAGGCTCAGGATTTTTTTTGAACTCCACTTTTAATCCTGCCTTTTCAATTTCCACGGCTTCAAAAATGTATGTTTTTAATATGGCCTTAATATTCTGAATCTCCTTAAGGTTTGTAAATTTTATTAACCTGGTTGACTGTGAGTATTTTCCCGGCTTTTCCAAAAGTTCGTTCTTATCGGCCAATAAAGCACCTTTAAAAAAACTAATCGCACAATAGGTTTTGAATGCGCTTATCAAAAGAATATTATTTCCACGGTATGTATAACAGGGAACACCCCATTTGCAATCTTCATTAAGTCCACATTCGAGCACTGTCTTTCTGAGTAAATCCAACTCACTGGTCCATTGATATACTTTACAGTCAGGTGTGCCTCCCAGTGAACAGCGTTCACATCCATTTAGCAGATAATTATCAACGGTTTTATTCATTTGCCAAAGATTTGTCGATGAGCATTTTTCTGTATTTTACCATTTTAATTATTAACCCACGGGGTATGGGTTTGTTTATTGGAAATTGTACAGAGCCTTTTCCTTTTTTATAATTTGTTAATTCAGCGTCAAATTTTTCCATGGTAGATGGATGAGGATAAAATCCGACATGTTGTTTATATCCGGCAATCATTATCTGCTGATCTCTTTTACCACCTTTGGTTAAAGCATAGGCAGGAATATTATAATTGAACATTTCAATGGCTTCTGGTACAGCTTCATAAATGTATGTTCTAAGCATAAAAAGAGCCTGCTTTGTGCTTTCAGGCTGACTATCAAAATAGTTCTCTACATTTTTGTTTTTGATAGAATTGCTCATGATTGGAATATAATGATTATCAAAAAATTTAGAAAAGTTTTTTGATTATATAAAAGGCCTGTAATTGTGTTGAGACATTTGTTGTGTACATACAAAATATCTATGGTTCCTGAAGTCAGAATTTCAGGCGTTGCTTTTGTCTTTCTCTATTCTTTTAATATTTATAAACGGACTTTTCATAAGGTACAGAAAAGTCTGCTTTTCTTCCTGCTCAAACTCTTTTAATCCATATTTCATTTTTTCAACAGGAATTAATTTAAAAGTCCCAAAAATTCTGTCCCACAAAATAAAAATATCAGCAAAATTTGAATCCGTATAAAATTGGTCCTGATGATGGTGCACTCTGTGATGATCAGGCATTACAAGGATAAGCCCAAATGTTTTGTTCAGCCAGCGGGGATAATTCAGGTTTGAATGTTCGAGAAAAAAGAAGATATAGATGATAAAATAATATAAGGCCATCGATGTAACATCCGTACCAAAAAGTCCGGCAGTAATTATATTACCGGTCTGGTAAACAAGAATCAGTTCTAAAGGATGAAATCTGAATGTTGTTGATGAATCCATGGTTGTATCACTGTGGTGTACCCTGTGAAGTCGCCACAAAACTGGTATTTTATGCGAAGCTCGGTGAATCCAGTAAGTTGTAAAGTCATAAAGTACAACACTGATTATAAGTTTCATCCAAAACGGAATTTCGGCAAGATATAATAAACCAATCTCATTCGAATTTAACCATTCGATACAATAGACCTGAATTGAAACAAAAAATAAGTTTAAAATGGTCAAAACAACCTGGTAGAGTATATTCTGAAACAGATGTTTACCTCGTTTCTTAAAAGAGAAAGGTGTTACTGTAATTTGTTCGAGGGTAAAGAATACTGCAAGTAATCCAATGATTATATAGTTTGGATTTATACTCAGAATTGTATTTAAAATTTCCATAATAAATTCTTAAGTATCATAATGTTATTTGAAACGTAGAATTCAGGTTAATGTTCAATAAACATTTTAATCGACAAATGCCCCTTTTATTTGCCAAAGGCATCTATAATTCTTTCTTCAGATAAACCATGTCAATCAGTTGTATTCCATCTTCAAACATGGGGTGGTCATAATTATCTGTAAAAAAATTCCTGACTGAATGAGATTTTTTAAATCCGCAACTTTCATAGAATGAAATAATTGTTGGAATATCACCGGTTCCAACAAACATTGATTTGTAATTGTTTTTGTAATAATTGGAGACAAACTTTATCAAAGCCCTGGCATATCCTTTCCCCTGGTATTTTTTTAAGGTTGCAATGTTTTTTAATTCGCAGGTTTCGCTATCTGAAGCTGTAACAACACAAACGGTCTTTATGTCATCATCGAAAAGTGCAAACATATCACCACTTTCCAGATATCTGTCAATCATATCCTCTTGTTCATCTGCCAATAACAATAAATCAAGGAATTGCTTCTTGTTTTTGGTAATTCTTTCTATTCTCATTATCTGCTGATTTTTTATAAATATTAGTGAAAAAATCAGAAAACTGTTTTTTAATGTCTGACGTATTGAATTATGCCTTTGTTAAAACGAGTGTGTAATTGAGTTTTAAAAATATTTGTTTCAGTTTAAATACAATCAGCCAATGTGGATGATTATATTTTGAATTAGTCAATTGAAATTATTTGGTTTTATCTGGCCTAAATTAAATAAAAAATCTGCCCTTAAACTTATGAACATAATTTTTTATAAAAAAGAAAACACCGGAATATTCGTTGTACGCTTAACCGGTGTTTTCAATCTTAAAACAAAAATCAGGAAAAACTGTTTCTCATAACTTTATATGATTTTAAGAATCAGTGCAGGGTATTTACAGCCAGAATCCCAGGTTGGCCTTTATCCCAAAATGTTCGTGCCACTCATTATTTCCATTTTTATAATTGAAGTGTGAACCACCGTATTGTATCCCTTCTACTGGTGCGAATTTACAATCCTTCCCATTGCTGAACGTAATAAATTCAATTGTAAAATTTTTCATATTACAAACTTAAGTCTGGTAAGCTCATAGCCACTTTTACTGAGGAACCACAGATTGCAATTCCTTTAGCAATAGGAATCAAGGTATCATGGATGTTATCCATTTCAACATGTATCAAATCCTCAATGATTATTATTGTTGGAAATATCGAAAAAGCCATCTCTTTTCAATTTCTCTGCGTTCTGGATATCTGTAGCATAGCTTTTGGGGATTCTGATCACCTTGTGTCGATTCCCTACATTCCCATCCGGTAGATTAATGTTTGCAAAGTCCTTTAAATAAGTTCCTACTTCATCGTTTCCGAGTAGATAACGAGCACCTGTTGCTCCTGTAAACCGACCATTGTATTCGTAAATCCCAACCCGGCCATTTGGTCCTTTTTCACATTGAATGTTAAGCGGACCTCTCCATCCATTTTCAGCAAATATTTTACCACACATTGCTCCAATAGCTTCCACCTCGGGATCCTGAACAATCCAAACTTTTCCACTTTTCCCAAATACCATCTGATTTATGCTGAGAAAAACCTGTTTTACCTCACCGGTTTTCGAAATAACGACTTGAATGGAATGTTTGAGCCCTTCGAGAGAGTGAAATAGCGGAACTCCATCTGTTTCTAACTGTTTTCGATATTCAAGTACTCTATTTGAATCTCCTAGATATTCCTGCAACATCACTTGTGCTGATGTTATTGTTTTCAGAAGTTGTTCTTCGTTTGTAATAAGGCAAACATTTTTTGAAGCAAATCCTTCCTTTGGCTTAGCGATCATAGGGTAACCATGCAATTCAGCAAATTTTAAGACATCTTCTTTTGTGGCTTTATCTTGGAGTGTTGCCGCAAAAGGAAGCTTGTGTTGATTAGAAAATTCCCAGCTTTTCTGCTTGTTAAGAAGGACCTGAGCAATTTCCACACTGCCACCTAAAAATCGATTCTTCTGATCATTAGGAGCATTTTCTCTTAACTTGGAAACCACTAAAACCTCTTCATCACGACAGGGGATGACTAAATCTGGATTTTCCTTGGAAATGATTTCATTGACTTTATTCATATACTCCTCTGAACACCCCTGTGTGGGTGGAGTGAGATAGATTCGATCATATTCATAAATTACAGGTTCTTCTGCAACACTATTAGTAGTTACTAAACGAAGATTTTTACGTCGTCCCTGAAGACAATATAGTATATTTTGACCTACAATACTTCCTCCGGACAGAAATAATAACGTATATATATGTTGAGCCATTATTCAAGTTAATTTAGTTTTTTTAAAAATGTGGGATTTTCATTCAATGATTATAAAATGGTATTTGTTATGTTCACAACTTAAGGTTCCAGTGGTTCACCCCAACAGAGGCTTACCCTTGCCCGATGCAGAATGCGTTCATTCTCCATACTAATCCTGTTTTCATCATTTAGTTGTATCAGCAATTCTCGTAAAGATTTGTCAAAATCAATAGCACTTTCTTTCGACATTCGTTCATATGAAAACTGGCTTTGGGAATGTCGCGAAGCAATGAATTCATCAATTGTTGGTCTCCAGTCTGTAGAAAACTTCTTCCGGTTTTCGATTCGAAACAAGCCACGTTTTTCAAGTTCGGTAGGTAAATCCATAAGTATAAAATTTCGTGTGGTGGAATATTTAGCGTATAATTTACCTTCCTCAGGCTCACCGGTTCCCCAACTACGAGTCAATATGGCCAGTTTACCTCCCGGAACTAATAGTTTGCTTAAACGTCTGCAAACGGTCTCCCAATCCATCCAGTGTAAACTTTCTCCTGCTGTTACCATCGAATAGGGAGGGGTAAGTGATGCAGTTTCAATCGAAGAGTGAATCCAATGAAGATTGGGATGATTCCCCCGGGGCTGTTTCTTACCATTTTCTATCATTGGAAGTGAAATATCAACAGCGTCCACATGAAGCGTATCTGAAACGAGATTTCTCGCAACATCGCCCATTCCGCAGCCGATATCGAGAACAGTCGCAGAACCGGGTGTAATCAACGATAATAACTTACCTATCAAATCAACTGGATAGGGTGGGCGATTTGCATAATGTTCAATGATACTTAGATCGGAAAACGCATCTGCTTTTTTTTGATCCCAATGTGATGGTTTTTGTTCCATATAAATACTTTTTGTTGTAAAAAATGAAATAAATTAAAGTGTTTAGTAAAAGATAAGTAAAATTTTCGAACATTTTAAACATAATTGAATATGCTAATTGACATAAATAAGATTGATATCTTGTTATTCTTGACATAGGTGTAGAATAGCTTTTCAGTATCCAGGCTTTATGCAAATGCTTTTACATTATGATTCAAGTAGTTTGTTAATGAAGGTTTGTTCAACCATTTAGCAGAATCGAAGTGTTAAAGGACAGAAAAATAAAAATTAATCAGTAAACCTCAATTTCCGTATGGGTTGAATATACTGATTAAGTTCTTTATAGTTGTGAACAATATTCCATTTAGATCTTGATAATAGATAAGGAAGGGCAAATTATAATTGGTTGTTTGGAACACTGTCAAGGATTAGGCATTTTAAAGAAACAATTCGATATACCTTTTTCCCGGTTTTATAAATCTGTTTTTACTTTAAAATTTCTAAAAGTGTTTCAGGACCTGTTTTTTTTAATTATTCTTTTAGCAGGAACATATGTATGTTTTTAGAGTATAATCCTTCTGCTTCATACAAAGTATTATTAGCATTCGAAGATTCACAATCAAAACAGATAAATACCTTTACAGATTTTCCGTATTTTGTTGGATTAACTTTCTCTAAATAGGTGTTGATATTTGTGCTGGAGGCTGGAAATCTTTTATTGTTCCCCGAGGCCAAAAACTCAACTGTAAAGTTTGTGTCATCAGAATGACGTAACCATTCTATGGCATCTTCCAACTGAAATGTTTTTTCTCTTTCGGTTAAAATAGGATTTGTAAACCTGGAAATAACTGGTAATTGAACACTTGATTTTAATAAAATCAGAATTATAAAAAGTGTAATGGGAACTGCAAAACTAATTTTCTTGATAAAATATTGAATATCTCGACTTGTCCATTTTACATCTATGGCTATGGCAACAGGTAATAAATACAATATTAAAAATTTTAAGCTGCTTGATATCCAACCTACAGATAAAGGAAATGATAATAAAATGAACATTAAAAAAACAAGAGACCATTTTTTCTTGTAAATTAATTTTATCAGACATGTTAAAATAAACAGAATTATTAAAGGTATTTTAAAATATACAAATAAAACTGACAGAAAAACGGATAATCCTAACAGTATATATTTTGATTTACGAACTATATTTATTGTATAAGCGGTAACTGAAGAAAGTAAAAAAGATAATAGGAGAGTAGGAGTATTACTTTCCAGAGAAGCGAGTATGCGGTATGTTCCTGCCAGGTTTCCGTAAGTCAAATTTGAAAATGGTAGGTCAACGAGAATAAAGTATAAAATAATTAGACTGCTGATCAAGATTAGACTTAATATAACTATTCTTTGAGTAACAGAGTTTTTGTTTTCAAAGGTCCATCCGGCAAGAAATGCAATAAAAATGACAATAGCAAATGGGTGAAAAAGTGCTGCCATGATTGCAACTAAATATGATTTAACAATATTGTTGATAGAATATTCACGTAAAGTAAAATAAATAAGTATACCAAGTAAAAAAGCCAAAGGACTATAAAAAAAACCGTTTAAATGAAATAAATAATTGAACGTTGGATAAAATAATGACCCAATTAAAAAAAATGATAAAATTAACGGCCATTTTTTTTTCGAATAAGGTTTAATAATAAATAGTATGCCCAATATTGAAAAAATAAAATTGCCCAATTGTATGGCTAATATCGAATGATTGGTAATTTTATACAGAAGAATTGCGAGAAATTGTCCAAGCGGACGATAACAAACAAAATGTCCCACATGTGAAAATATTAAATCCCATTCGGGGATAGTCTGAACCTGCGCGATCCATTCATAGGATTCATGGTAATTTGCAAAGGGAAATCCCAAAAAGAACCAAAAAGAAAGTCCTGAAACGGCAAAAATAATTTGAATAGGATTTTTCATTATGTTATTTGAATTAAAACTTCAATATTACCACTTCTGGCAGGTAAGACCTTAATTTGGTACGGTAAGGCATTTGCTAAGCATCAAGTGTTAAATTTAATGTAAGGTTTAGGAAATTTATATAATTCACTTACGCAGGAACACTTACGTTAGATAAAATAAGTATTTTCTAATGAAAAATACAAGCAATGTAAATAACTGTCAAAAGTAGCTTTCATTTGTAGTTTTTTATAGTTATCAATAAATGTTGTGCGTTCATGCTTAATTTTTATTCATTGATTTTGTTGTTTATTAGCATGGATAGTTTTTTTGCACCAATTTCAGACATATGGTCTGCATCATAATAGTCTTCTTCGATAAAATTTGGATCATCCAGCAAATTTATGTACGTACAGTTTTCCGATTTACTAGAAATCTCTTTGATAGTTTTAACCGTAGTATTTAATTGAACAGCATTTAAATTTTTACGATATGTTTCAAAAGCAGGTGGTGTAACGAACATTATTCTTATATTATAATTTTCTGACCATTTAATAATATTTTTTATAGTTTCTATATTATCCTTATATCTTTTTTGATATTTATCAGAGTAAATATTATCCTTCGTATGTCGAATTGAAGCAATTTTACCTGTTTCTGTCAAATTCCGGGCATTTTTTGATTTATACCTTGCCACCCAACCTGATTCTGTACACGTAACCTGCGACTTTCCCAATATATAGTATAAAACTAATCTTTTTATACCAACATTTTTACGATTACCCAAAAACTCAGAATAATCAGACAAAGATTTTGATGAGATTTTCATTTTGTAATAAATGATATAGTTTTTTACACGCCAGGCTTCTGAATCTGCCTCTAATTTGCTAAACAGGGTAAAGTAGGATATTGGCAAAACAATCGTTTTTAGATTGTCAAACTTTCCTTGAAACTTTTCAAGAATTTTATAATCATATTTTAGTGGTTGAGAGATGTAGCTTGCATTAAATGTTTTGCCGGAGAAATATTCAGGATTAAAACCATAAAATGAATGGGAACTTCCTAAAATTAAGGTTTCTATTTCAGGCGAATGATTTTCTAAATATTGATTTTTTAATAAATAGTCATTAGGTATATTTCGCATTAAAATCTCCATCCCCAGAGCAACCATTAAGATTGGAAAGAATAACCAAATTATTTTAATTATAAATCGTTTCATCTTTTAAAACTGAAAATAAATGAATTGTTGTTGTTTGCCCCCAAACCAGAAAATTGCAACAATTATTGAGTAATACATTGCATATCTCAAAGGTTGCTTCCATTTTAAGCCTAAATTTGCTATTGCATACTGGCTTTCTCTTCCATACCATTCAATTAACAAAAATATTACAATAAAGAAAATCGTTGCTAAAGCTCTTGTTATTCCCCGAAAAATTGGAAATTCAAAAAGTGATGTTGAGAGAATTTCTGAAATATAACTAAATGCATGTTTTATATTTTCTGCTCTAAAGAAAATCCAGGCAAAGACAGTTAACCCAAAAGTGATTAGAATTTGCAAGAATTCTTTTGTGGATGGCAATATTTTACCTTTTGCCACAATTTCTAAATTTTTTCTGTTGTTGTTAGTCAGTAATAGCGGTAAGAAATAAATTACATTTAATGCTCCCCAAATAATAAAAGTCCAATTTGCTCCATGCCAGAATCCACTAACAATGAAAATTACAAATGTGTTTCTAACTTTCATTAAAGTTCCGCCACGACTTCCTCCCAAAGGAATATAAAGATATTCCCTAAACCAGGACGATAGGGAAATATGCCAGCGTCGCCAAAATTCTGCAATGTCTCTTGAAAAGTAAGGGAAAGCAAAATTTCTCACTAAATCAAAACCAAACAATCTTGTTGTTCCTATTGCAATGTCTGAATATCCTGAAAAGTCGCCATATATTTGGAAAGTAAAAAACAATGCACCCAAAAGTAAAGTACTGCCATTCAAGTCAGTTGAATTATTGAAAATTTGGTTGGCGAATTCAGCACAATTGTCTGCTATAACAACTTTTTTAAATAATCCCCAAAGTATTTGGCGCATTCCGTCAACGGCTTTTGAATAATCAAATGATCTTTTACTGTAGAATTGAGTTAATAAATGTGTTGCTTTTTCAATTGGACCAGCGACTAATTGAGGAAAGAAAGCTACAAATGCAGCAAAAGCTATAAAATCTTTTGTCGGTTCAAGTTTTCGTCTGTAAACGTCAATAGTATAACTTAAGGTTTGAAATGTATAAAAACTTATTCCCACAGGCAGTATAATTCTTAAGGAATTGGGTTTTATTTCTGTTCCGAAAAATGAAAATGCTGTTATAAAATTTTCAAGAAAGAAGTTGTAATATTTAAAAAAGCCTAAAAATCCAAGATTGACCAAAATGCTTATCCATAGGAATATTTTTCTTTTAGTCTGGTTTTCTTCAATTTTAAGTTGAAGACCAACAGAAAAATCAACTATTGTACTGAAAATAATCAGGGATAAAAATCGCCAATCCCACCAACCATAGAAAACATAACCGGCTATTACAATTAACAAATTTTGAAGTTGCAGGTTTTTGTTGATTACAAACCAATAGAAAGTAAAAACTATAGGTAGGAATATCGCAAAATCAATTGAGTTAAAAAGCATTTTATCAGTTTGTTATCTTAATTTTATTGTTAGTATTATTGTTTCTTGGCATGACATTCAACATGTTTGGGAATCTTAAAAGTACATTTAATATTTATTATCAGGTGCTTATTTCGTTCTAATTTGGGATGATTACATTTTAATTTATTCAATTAAATTTTTTGGTTTTGTCTGGCCTAAATTAAGTAAAAATCTGCCCGTAAACTTATGAACATAATTTTTTATAAAAAAGAAAACACCGGAATATTCGTTGTACGCTTAACCGGTGTTTTCTATCTTAAAACAAAATCAGGAAAAATAGTTCCCAATAACTTTATATGATTTTAAGAATCAGTGCAGTGTATTTACAGCCAAAATCCCAGGTTGGCTTTTATTCCAAAATGTTCGTGCCACTCATTATTTCCATTTTTATAATTGAAGTGTGAACCACCGTATTGTATCCCCAAGGAGACTGTAAACTTTTTTGTGGTTTTAAATAAATATCCGGGTTCAACTGCAAGGGTGGTGGTAAAGTGGTCGTTCATAATGTTTTGTCCCAATCCTAAAACCGGGCCAATATAAAATCCAAAATTTCGCCTTTTTATACTTTCATTTTTTCTGAAAAATACAGGAGCTACAGCTTGTATTCCAATATCAGAAATCTGGTTTTTATCCCCGATGTGGTAATTTAAAACTGAGGTAAATCTAAGGTTTACCCTTTTGGTAACCGGAAATTCTACAACAAGGGGCAGAATATTTATATCCAACTCATTTTTGCTGTAAAACTTTTCTTTCGTGGTTCCGGGTTGTATTCCTAAAAACAAGGGTCGTTTATCCTGCGAAAAGGCTATAAATATTATCAATAAAAACAGCATGGTTAACCCCAAACGGAAAAAACTGATGTTATTAAAATTTTTCATGACTTTCATTTTAAAATTCAACCCGGTAGTTTAACACCGGAACTAAACCCACCATATAACTTTGTTCAATATTTTTCGTTTCAGAACTGTAGTATTCATCCCACACGTTTGAGCGGTTGGTAACATTCTGTATATCGAGAGATAAAATCCACGACCAGCCCGGTTTATTTTTACGGTAATTCACTCCCAAATCTATTCTGAAATAATCGGGTGCTTTGGTTTCAAAAGCCCGGTCGTAATCACGTACATCCTTATTTTGCGTATTTGAAGCAGCCACATCGAGTGGAACAGTGCGATAACCTCCACGCCATATGGTTCTGATGTTGGTGCCAATCAGGTTTTGTTTGTTCCTGCCAACCCGGAACTCTTTCCCCGCAACAAAATTGCCGATGTATTTGCTGTTAAAGCGCGTATTGCGTTCAATCCCGTCCGTCATGGTATATTTTGACTCAAATAGCGATCCGGTAACCAGCATGTACCAGTTGTTTGAAAAGAATTTCTGCAGTGTGATTTCAGCACCATAATTTCGTCCGGTTCCCTGGTTGGTCAGGTTTTCGTTGGTAAAACCACTGCTAAAGTTTAATGCACTGATTACATTGGTGGTATCATCCGGTTTTACCGGTACATCGTACAAATGCTGGTAATAAACTTCGGTTTTTAACCTGAAGTCATTGGCAAAGTTCCAGTTATAACCCAAAACAATATGGGCAGCTTTTGTAAGCTCCAAATCTTTATTGGGGAAAATTATTTTACCGTTATCCAGTTCTTGTTCTGCCAGGTAAATCGAGACCGGTTCGACTTTACTGTGAAGGCCGGCACCAAAATTAAGACGGTGTTTTTTACTGACATCCCATTTAAATCCCAGGCGTGGTTCAACAGAATAGTTGTTGTTTAAGGCCAAGTAAGTATAATGCAATCCTGAATTAATATCGATGTTTTCATTAACCCGGTATTTCCATTGTACAAAAGTCTCTGCAAGATTTGTATTTCCTTCACTCGAAACAATGGTCTCCATTTTTTTTGTGTCAAAATCCAGGTCCTTTCTTTGCAGGTTGTAGGAGCGGTTATGAAACATGGCTCCAATACGCATTACATTTTTTGCATTAAACTTATGGTTTAAAAAAGTGCTGAAACTAAAAGTTTTATAGATGTATTCTTCTTCTTCAATAAGCGCAGGGATATAATCAAAATCAAGCGAATCAACATTTGCTTTATTGTTGGTATGAGAATAAGCAGCAACGGTTTTTATATAGGTTTTAGCATTGTCAAAAAGGAAGTTGTGGGTAACTCCGGTAATTAACATTTTATGATTTTCTGTATCTCTAAACCTGTCGCCTCGATACTCCCATTTTGATGAATCCTGTATCACTGTTGAGCCGGCAGCACTAATTCCGCCTAATCCCCAAACAGAAAAATAACCCGCTTTTTTTGTAGGGAGATAAAACTTGTAAGATAAATCCTGCCACTCGGGTGCTATATCGCCACCACTGATATCAATTCCTGCGTTTTGCAAAAGTTTTAAAGTGGAGTATCTGTAGTTTAGCAGGTACGATGCTTCAGAGCCTTTTTTAAAAGGGCCTTCCAAAGCTGCCTGAGCTCCCATAACTCCCAGTTGTAAAGCATATTCTCTTTTCTCATAATTTCCTCTTCTTAGTTTTAAATCGAAAACTCCGGAGAGTGCATTTCCATATTCGGCAGGAAAAGCACCGGTATAAAAATCTGAATTGGCCAAAACCATAGTACTTAATGCCGAAACACCTCCTCCCGAACTTGCTTCACCGTCGCTAAAATGGTTTGGATTTGGGATTTCAATTCCTTCCATTCGCCATAATGTGCCACGAGGTGAGTTTCCTCGAATTACCAATTCGTTGTTTTCGTCATCGGCTGCAGCAACACCTGCCACTGATTGTGCTGTTCTTGCCGGGTCGTTAATTCCGGCGGCTATTCGTGAAGTAGATTCTACAGTTATTTGTGTGGCACTAACGGTAGCCATTTGGTTTAATGGCTCACTTTTATCCCTGTTGGCAACTACCTTCACCTCTTCAATGGATGCGAGTGATTCTTTCATTTCAATATTCAAAACCACTTCTCTTCCCGAACCTACGAGTATTTCACTAAGAAATACTTCTTCGTAACCCATAAACGAAACTTTAAAAGAGTGTCGTCCCAAAGGAACATTATTGATTTTAAAATTCCCGTTGATATCTGATGAAGTTCCTATAATCGGATTAGAACCAACGATTACAATATTTGCTCCCGGAAGTGTTGCTTTTGTATCTGTATCTGTTATTTTCCCCTTTACTGTTTGTGTCAGGTTTTGGGCAAAATTTGACATAGCTATCGCTATAAACAATATAAAAATTACTGCTTTTTTCATGGCTGAGTTTTTAATATGTAAAAGGATTATCTAGTCCAGATGCACGATTTTAGAGGTGTCTGAAAGTTTCTGGTATTCAATGGTTCCATTTCCTTTATAAATCACCATCGATGCTCCACTGGCGGTAACATTTAATTTTTCACTTACGGTAAGCGTAATGTTGCTGGCGCCGTAAACAAAAGCATTCAGATTTTGGGTTTCAAAACCAAAACCTGTCATTATTGAAGCACCTTCAGCCCTGAGGTTAAAATGATTTGAATACCCGGTAAGATCCAGAATTGAAGCTCCGATAACATTCGCATCAATTTCGTCAACTTCAAGCTGACCTTTTAATATACATGCACCCTCCAGATTAACCTCGAGGTCATCGTTAAGCAGTTTATTTTGCAGTTCAACAATGGAAGCTCCCATGGCCTGGATTCGATCTAAATATTTTGTTTTGATATAAACATTTAAAACCGCATTGCCACTTATTTTTGTGTTTTTGTACAATCCTATGTACAAATTGTCTCCCTGCTGTCTGATGTCAATTACCGGATGTATGTTTTCGTTGGATTCCACCAACACCGATTCTTCGGTTTCAGAAAAAGTAACATGTACTTTAAATGCATTTGACACCTGAAGTTTTTTAAAACCCGAAACCGGAACAGCAACAGTTGTAATTCTTGACGATGGCACAATGTATAAATCATCGTCCTGACAGGCAGTAAATAAAAGGGTGCTTATAATTGTTAAAAAAATCAGGGATTTGCTTTTTTGAGTAAGAATTTCTTTCATGATAATTTGTTTTAAGTTTTCTGTTTTTATTATGGATAAAATTAAATTATAATGGTTGCAATTTTTTGAGAATTATTTTGTTGCCTTCCAACACTTTGGATTAAACATCCACGATTCAAATTGTAGTTTGTTCTCTTTATCCTCTTCAAAAATGAAATGGGAAGAACTGACCATTTTTTTGTTTTCTGTAGTTTTTTGAAAGGATAAATGAATTTTCCTTTTTTTGTTTTTTGGATTGAATTCAGATCTTTTTAATTCTTTTGATTTACCCATTTCGGCAAGAGTCAGTTGAGTGTCTTTTAATTCGTTTTTAATAGAATCTGTTTCATAACTTTCCATAAGCTCTGCTATTACTTTTGATTCGTTAATAAAAGCAGAGAACCAAACTTCACTTGCAGAAATGGTAAAACTTACAAGTAAAAAACTGACGAGTACCGCCATCGACTTTAAAATTGTTTGTTTTGTTTTCATGATTTTTTGTTTTAATCGTTTAACTTAAAATTTCGAAAACAAAGTTGTGGCAAATACAAATATCAATCGACCGAATACGGAAAGTCGAACCTTTTTAGAACATAGAAATGCGTACGAGTAATTTTAATCAAACGTTCGACTTTGTTCTAAGCGGCAGATAATGAGTGTTTTTTGCGGTAGTTGGTTGGTGTTAGCCCTGTGTGTTTTTTAAAGGCTGTATTAAATGATGATTTGGAATTAAATCCAACTTCATATAAAATCTCCAGCACTGTAAACTCTTTTTTGTCGGGACTGGTTAAAAGTTCTTTTGCTTTTTCAATACGAAATTCATTTACAAAATCGAAAAAATGTTTATTGAGATGGTGGTTAATTAAAATCGACAGTTCACGGGCAGGAATTTCTGTTTCGCTTGCCAGGGTATGAAGGCTTAATGAAGCATCAAGAAAAGGTTCTTTTTCCACCATAATCCTGTTTACATTTTCCAGCATTTCCCGGCTTTCTTCATCGGTTTCCAGTTTCGAAATTTTTGATTTTTCTTTAACCAGGTCTTTCACGGGTGGCTGAACATTCTTTTTATCTACAAAAAGTTCGGGCGATTTTAACCCGTTAAAAATTAGCCAGCAAAATAAGAATAACACTGCACTGATTACCACATAGGAGATGAAACGAAAGTTTTCAAGTTGTAAAGCAAATCGAGTCAGAATATTGACAAACGAAAGCAGAAAAAGGCCAGCAACAAGAAATATCAGACGTTTTAAATAAGTGTATCTTTTTGTGTTGGTGTTTGAATAGTTTTCAAAGAATATCTCTTTGTGTTTTTTGAGCAGGCGGTAAGAGAGAAACAGGTAGGTGTACATTTGAATGTAAAGAACAGCATAATACATCAGGCTATATTTAAATTCAGTTTCTTCCGGTATTACTCCATCTTCATTCTCAGATAGAATTAATGCAACTACACCCATCAAAGTAGCAAGGTAGACGATGGTATGAACAAGGTTTTTTGCTCGTAATCTTGTGTCTGGGAAAAGAAAAAATTTGATATGCAAAAAGAGTGCAGGAGCAGCCAGGTAAATAAACATCTGCAGAAAAGCCTTAATGTTTTCAGAAAAGGAGTTTAGAATAAAGGAGGCAAAATAATCAAGAATATTATAGGCCAGCAGCGCAATAAAAATGGCGATAAAATAATTACTGATTTTTTGTCCATCCTTTTTTAATACCAGGTAAACAGCAAATAAAAAAGCCTGAAAACCGGCAACAAGTTCAATCGCATTTAGTAAGGTTATCTCCATATATTGAATTCTGCAAATAAGCTTTATACAATAATACGAATAAAAAAAGTTTATGTCGGTTTACAGCAATGTTAAATGGGAGATGAGGTCAGGATGATAGGAAAAAGAAAATATTTTCCAATGCCCAGTTGGTAATTACGCTTTCTTTATCCAGAAAAATTAGTGTGATTCCGAACATATCATAAAAACCATGTGTTAAAACTCCAATCCACAGATTTTGTTTATTTTTATAGAATATCGCTCCAAAAATTAGTGCCACAAAAAAGGTTGAAATAACTCCCGAAGTTCCTTGGTAGGTGTGTGCAAAACCAAAAACTATTGATGATACAATTATGGCAATCAGCCATGCCTTTCTATTATCTCCAAAAATTATGGCCAGCCTTTTGGTCATGTATCCCCGATACAAAAACTCCTCTCCAAAAGCCGCCACTACCCATATAAAAAGGATGAAAATAAGGTAATTAAATAGGTTTCCTTTTAATCCTTCAAATGAAGACAAATCAGTAAAACCATAATAATATTCAACTAAAGGCTGAAAAAGAAAATCGTTTACCACAATTATTATAAGGGTATAAAATACGGCTTTTAGCAATGACGGTAAAAAAGGATTTTTCTGAAAACCAAAAAAGCTCCATTTCCATTTTAATGCCCAGAGCGTAATAAGTACTATGGCAAAACCGAATAATGTTCCAATGTTACTTGTGGCCACTGAAAGAGCAAAACTTATTGAGATTACAGATATTATAGTAACCGGATGGATAACAAACTGAGCAATTTTTTCTCTTACTGTCATAATTGTTTTTAATGCAAATATGACAATCTCACTTCTCACAGGCGACCGAATAAATAAAGTCGAACGCTTTTTTGTGGTGCTACCATTAAAAAATAGCCGTTTGGTCCGTTTTAATGAATTAATATCATTCCAAAAAAATTTACTGACACATTTTGCAACATTGTTGCAAATGAAATATATTTGCATCGATGAAAGCTGCGGAAATATTAAATCAATACAAGTTAAAACGTACAAGTTGCCGTGAAGGCATTATCGATGTTGTAAAGTCTTCAAACCAGGCTTTATCCGAAAATCAAATACGAGAGCGTTTGGCTGGTAATTATGATCGTACTACTTTTTACCGTTCGTTTAAAACGCTGGTGGAACATAAAATAATTCATAAAATTATTGTTGATAACCAGTTTGTTAAATATGCTCTCGATAATACGATTACAAAAAAAGATAACCATGCACATTTTTACTGCAACGAATGCCAGACGGTAAAATGTATGGACGCAATTCCTGTAAAACAATACCATCTTCCTGATGGTTATTCTGATGAGGAAACAGAGGTTTTAATAAAAGGAACTTGTGCATCGTGCAAAGAACAGGAGTAAGAGTGACCAGTATAAAAAATTACATAGCAATTGTTTTTTTAGGAATCTTTGTATTTCCAATGGTGTATCAGCCTTACCACATAGTTGTACACCATTCTGAAGAGATCCTTTGTCATCATACTTGTTGTCATACAGAAACGGAACAATCTTCAGACGTACAATTCAAAATATTTTCAGAAAATGATGAACCTTGCCCGATTTGTAACTATCATTTTCCAATAAAAAATTTACCAAAAGTATTTCATTTTACTTCCTCATTGGCTGTATTTGAAGGCTTTATAAATCCCCTTCAACAAATAAGGATTTACCAACAGCTTGTTTCCATAAAAATCCCAAGGGCACCCCCTTTGTAAGCTTGCAATCTTAGGTTTCGGTATTCTGTTCGTTTTAATCTCAAATTTTTTTTATGAGCAAACTTGTAATGCTCTTATTTGGCATTGCCATAATTAATGGTTCATTGCTGGCACAAAATAGTTTAACGTTGAAAGGTTCTGTTTTTGATGAAAACAACCAACCTGTCGTTGGAGCTTCAGTATATCTTCATCCTTTAAAAAAGGGAGTGGTAACCAATACTGAGGGAGATTTTGTTATTGATAAATTGTCAAAAGGTCAATACGAAATAGAAATTTCATTTGTCGGATATCAATCTTTTGTTGATACTTTTTTATTGATGGAAAACAGGATCTTAAATGTTAATCTGGAATATTCAGCAATTAGTTTACAGGAAGTGATTATCACTGATAATTATGCAGAAATTAGGAAAAGTGAAACATCCTTAAATATTGAGATAGTCAATGATGATTATATCAAACAAAACCTGGGAGGAAGTTTAATGAACTCGTTGGAAAGATTACCCGGAGTTTCAACCATTGATATTGGTTCGGGGCAGTCGAAACCGGTAATCCGTGGACTTGGATTTAACCGGGTTGTGGTGGTCGAAAACGAAATCAAACATGAAGCCCAGCAGTGGGGAGCTGATCATGGTCTTGAAATCGATCAGTATAATGTGAATAGTGTTGAAGTGATTAAAGGACCGGCATCTTTGATGTATGGTTCCGATGCCATTGGAGGTGTAATCAATATGAAAAACAGAAAATTGCCGACTGTGAATTCCTTTGGCGGAACTGTTGACCTTTCCGCAAAAACCAACAATGATTTGATTGGAACATCCATTTCCCTTTATGGTCGAAAAAACTGGTTTTATGCCGATTTTAGAGCAACCATTCTTGATTATGGAGATTATAAAGTTCCAACCGACAGTGTGGATATTTATTCCTACCGGGCACCGCTGTATAATAACCATTTAAGAAACACGGCCGGGAAAGAACAAAACTTTCATTTGTCGTTTGGGTTTCTTCAAAATGGATTTCAAAGTAAGTTTTATGTGAGTTCGGTGAACAGCAAAAGTGGGTTTTTTGCCAATGCCCACGGTTTGGAACCCAGGAATGTAGATACTGATTTGCACGATAAATCGAGCCGAGATATCAATTATCCTTACCAAAAGGTGAATCATTTTAAACTCATCAATACAACACAGTACCAGTGGGAAAAGTCGAAACTGGAATTCGATTTGGGTTTCCAACGAAATTTCCGACAGGAATGGAGCCAATACGTAAGCCACGGTTATATGCCACCGGTTTTCCCTGATACGCTTGATTTCGATGCTGACCTGGAACGGGAATTTGAGAAGTATATTTATTCCGGAAACATAAAGTTTACCAATCATTTAATTGATAAAACACAAATTGTTTTTGGAATGAACAGCGAATACCAGGACAATCGTATTGATGGTCGAGGATTTATTATTCCGGCGTACAAACAGTTTACAATGGGTGGTTTTGCCTTTGCCCGTTTTACTTTTTCGGAAAAAAGCGGAATTCAGTTAGGATTGCGGTATGACTTTGGTAACATTGAAACTTCTGAATATTACGACTGGTTTCCATCGCCTGTTGATGAAAATGGAAATATTTCTGAGGAATATCTGCAAAGAGCGGAACATATCGATCGTAATTTTTCAAATTTTACCTGGTCTTTGGGTTATAAGTATAGTCCCGAGCATTGGTCGATTAATGCCAATGTGGGAAAAAGTTTTAGAATGCCCATTGCCAAGGAGTTGGCAGCAAATGGAGTGAACTATCATCGTTTTAGTTACGAAGTTGGTGATCCTGATTTATCGCCTGAAATATCGTACCAACTCGATGCAGGGGTAGAATACCAATCGAAGAAATTTGCGATTGGGGCAACGCCTTTTGTAAATTATTTTTCGAATTACATTTACCTGAATCCTACCTCGGAGCACGACAGGCTTTACGGTAATGGAAACCAGGTGTTTTATTATACCGAGAGCGAAGTACTGCGTTACGGTGGAGAAATACATGCACATTACGAACTTCTAAAAAATGTGCAGCTGGGAGTAATTGGCGAATATGTTTATTCAGAACAATTATCGGGCGAAAAAAAGGGATTTACTTTACCTTTCTCGCCACCGGCTTCTGCCATTTTTAATGTAAAATATCAAAAAAGAAAGCTGGAGTTTGTTGAAAACGTATACTTTTCTTTTGACTACAGAATTACTGCTTCCCAGAATAATATTGTTCCCCCCGAAGAACCAACCAAAGGCTACCAGGTAGTTAATTTAGGTTTGGGTGGAGATATCTCATTGGGAAAGCAAAATATAAACATTTCAATGCAGGTGAAAAACCTGTTGAATACCAAATATTTTAATCACACCAGCTATTACAGGCTGATTAATATACCCGAACCCGGGCGGAATTTTGTTTTCAATATTTCTGTTCCTTTTTAGGGTGAAAAAAATTGTAAGAATCATAAATATTAAATAATAAAAAATGAAAAATAGAATTTTATTGTTTGTAGTCATTCTTGGTGCAGTAATGATACTAACATCTTGTAACAAAGAAAATGAAGTGGCTAAACCCGTAATTACCATCCACGAACTGGGCGACGGTGATAGTCATGGCAACGATCACACCGCAAAAATAGGAGGCGAACTTCATATGGATATCGATGTAGTTGCCGAAGGAAAGATTGATGTAATTCAGGTAATCATTCATCCTGAAGGAGAACATCATGAAAAAGACGGCCACGATGAGTGGGAAGTAGATAGCATTTATACTAAATTCTCAGGCTTAAAAAATACCACCTTCCACGAGCATATTGAAGTTGCTGCAACAGCTGAACCCGGCGATTATCATTTTGATTTTATTGTTACTGATATGGAAGGGAACCAAAGCAGTGCAGAAGCTGAATTGGAAATTATTGAAGAATAAAAACTTTGTGCCCGGTGGATTTTTTGCCACCGGGCATTAAATTATAAATCATGAAAATTTTAAAAATATTTCCGGTTTTAATGATTCTGTTTGTGCTGTTTTCATGCGAGAAAGAAAAGGATATTGACACCGAAAAACCGAACATCGATATTACATTTTCAGAGGCTTTCCCTCAAAACTGTGATACCTTGTATTTTGGTGAAGCATTTGAACTCAAGGCCATTTTCACAGATAATATGGAACTGGGATCATACAGCATAAGTGTTCATCATAACTTCGACCAGCATTCGCATAGTACGGAAGTAAAGGCATGTAACCTGGATGACAAAAAGGAGCCGGTAAATCCTTTCGTTTTTATCGAAGAGTATAAAATTCCTGAAGGATTAAATGAGTACAATCCGGGATTGCGTATTTCAGTTCCGGCCAATAACGGTAATGGAAGTTTTGACGAAGGTGATTATCATTTTATGATAAAACTTACCGATAAAGTGGGATGGTCTGCACTAACCGGAATAAGCTTAAAAATGAAGTATCGATAGATACAGAAATCCTATTGGATTTAAGTTTTTAATTGCTTTCAGCAAATTTTTTAAAAGCTTCGAGGTATTTATAGGATTGTTTTTTGAAAGCTCCGGGCATTAGAAAACCCATTATTTTCATAAAACCTTTAAACTGAAATTCGTTTTCTGTAATGTATTTGGTTTTGTTATCCGATAGTTTTTCGAAACGGTTTTTTACGATGTTAAATACACCATTTGCTTCATAATTACAGGTAAATTCCTTTGGGAGATTTTGAACCAAAATGGTTTCAGTCATTTCAATTTCGCGTTTCCCCATTTTGAATTTTAGTTTCGATTTTGCCCCTGGCTGGCCGGGTGTACCACTCAAATGTTCAAAGCTTTGAAGGCCTTCCATCCATTTGTCCATATTGTCAGCATTATCGAAAAGCGCAACTACTTCATCGATACTTTTGTTGATTTCAATTTCTACGGAGTATTTCATAAGTGGATTTTTTCATATGTATAATATTAACATTCTGATATAATTTTATGTTTACCTCATGAGTAATAACATATAATAATGTTAATTTTAACAGGTTCGTATTTAAAAGAATAATCACATGAAACTTAAACCAAAACCTTCGGCAAATATTCAGAATTGGCATCCAGAACAAGCTGTAAAATATATACTGTTAATTGTTTGTATAGCATTCATTTTTCCAAAATTCAGTGTACTTGCACAATCAGGAAAGGAGAGTATATATGATATTGCTGCTTTTGTATGGCCTTCTTATCATCCCGATGAAAGAGCCAAAATATTCTGGCCCGATGGAATAGGTGAATGGCAAACCGTTAGAGATAATCAACCCAAATTTGAAGGACATGAACAGGAACGCCAGCCTTTGTGGGGTTATATTAATGAAGCAGATCCATATGTTGCACAAATGGAGATTCAGGCAGCAGTGGATCACGGCGTAAATGTTTTTATTTTCGACTGGTATTGGTATGATGGTTTACCATTTTTGGAAGGTCATTTGAATGATGGATTTTTAAAAGCAAAAAATACGGATAAAATGAGGTTTTATATTATGTGGGCAAATCATGATGTCCCTTTTGTGTGGGATAAACGAAATGCAGGAAAGATTGACAGAAGTGTTAAAATCTGGCGGGGAGGAGTTGACAGAGAAGAGTTTGAAGTTATTGTTCACAGGATGATTGAAAAATATTTTCATCTCCCAAATTATTATAAAGTGGACGGAAAACCAAGTTTTATGATTTACGATTTAGGCACTTTTATAAATGGCTTAGGAGGCGAAAAGGAAGCAATCGATGCTTTGGACTGGTTTCGTAAAGAAGTAAAAAAGGCAGGTTTTCCCGGACTGGATTTACAATTGACTTTGCGCAGAAGCAGGAAATCTTATACAGGAATCGACGGAAATAATTTAGGTACGCAAAAAGAGGTGATCGATAAACTAAATTTTGATGGAGCAACCCATTATCAGTATGTTCACTTTATCAATATCGACAGGGATTACAACGAAATTAATACCGATGTTTACCAGGAGTGGAGCAATTTGGATAAGGAATATGAAATTCCTTATTATCCCCATGTTTCAGTTGGCTGGGACAATAATCCGCGATTTGAGATGTTTCGTCCGGGAGTGGTCAAAAACAATACACCAGAAAATTTTGAAAAAGCTTTACTAAAGGCCAAAGAATTTGTGGATAATCACCCGGAACAAGCACCATTAATAACCATCAACAGCTGGAATGAATGGACAGAAACCAGTTATCTGCAACCTTGTACAATGTATGGTTATGGATACCTGGAGGCAATAAAAAAGGTGTTCCTGACCAGTGAAGTCAAATAGTTTTTTGAGTTAGATTTTTTATCTTTTCTTTTACAATTTTATAAAAAGCCATGTTTTAGGAAAGCATTGGTGGATGTGTTCTGGTTATGAGAATATGAATTTCCAATTTGTTAGCCGGTAGCTTAGGATGGTGATAAACAATATTTATTTTCAATTTACAGCTTGAGTCATTTTACAAATAAACCAATAATTTCATTACAGAATTTGTCCGGTTCTTCAAAAAACGGGAAATGGGCTGAATTTTCGAAATACACTATTCCCTTTTTAGGTGCAGTAATCATCTCATAATATTCCTGAATCAATTCATATGGAGTTGTGTAATCAGATTTCCCAACAAAAAAATATACAGGTACCTGGTAATCTCTTATTTCGTTTGCTATGCTGCCCGCAAGCATATTGTATTTCATGTTTCGTGAACTGAATGAAGAACCCTTTGCAACATTCAACGCTTCTTTTAGTCTGTATTCAGGAGCTTTTAATCCTGTCCAAAGCAAGGGAAAAAATGAAGTGCTGTTTTTTAATTCTCCACCAAATTCAAAAAGCCAGTTTTCCAAGTTTGGATTTTCTACACTATCCAATACCGAAATAATATCTCCTCTTTTTGCTTTGATTGCCTGCTTCCGAATAAAATTCTCCTGTATTATCCTGGATTTTTTGTGGTCTACTACCTGACCAATACTTATATAAGCTTTAAAAAGTTCAGGACGTTGATTTACCATAATACTTCCCAGGTAGCTGCCAAAAGAATGGCCTGCCAGAATAATTTTCTCCTGTTTATATCGCTTTCTTAAGGTATCGGTTAAAGTGAATGCATCCTTAATCAGTTGCTCTGTATTTATGCTTTCAGGTGAAGGAATATTTTTTGAATAGGTTTTTCCGGCTCCCCGTCTGTCCCATTGTACAACAGTAAAGTGTTTTTCCAGCGGGCGTTGAAACTGATGCGCAAGGTACATCATTGGCATTCCCGGTCCACCGTGCAAAAACAGTAAAACGGGATTATCGGTATTTTCACCTCTTATTAAAACACATTGTTCAATACCTCCAATTTTAACATAATCAATGGCAGATACAGTATTATTTTTTGAATGTATTTTTGGAGTTCTTGCAGGCCAAACCCACCAGACTAATAATAATATCATTAGCACCAGAACAAACAGTCCCAGACTTTTGAATATTATTTTAGTTAGTTTCATGAATGAAAATAAACTTTGGACCGGTCATTTTGTTTTTAATCTTCAAAAACCAAATTACCGTAATTCATTATTGAAAGTAATGTAAGATTTTATATAAAAGAATAACAAATTACATTATTCAAATATTTGTACTCCTCTTGTAACAAAAGAAAGCCCTTGCTGGTAGTAGGTTGAAATCATAACCGCCTCGAATAAAGGAGGATTTTTGCTGTTTTTTACAGCCCAGTCGAAAACAAAGTTTGCACCGGAACCACCTTCATTATCCTTTTCCCCTATAACAATTTCTATAGTTTCAAGCGGTAAAAGATAAGTTGCCTGTTTTAAATATTGTCTGATATGATCTCCTTTGGTGTTATAATAATCGGCTGTTAGAATGTAAACCGAGTCGGTGGCAGAAATGTTACGAATACTGATGGTTATTGTCAGGTCCGAAGTTCTGTTTTCATGTGTGTGATAAATATGAGAGTACAGTGGAAGGTATGTTTTACCCTTTTCTAAAGTACTAAAATTAATTTCAGTTACCTTCCTTTCCTTCCATTTGTTTTGAAGTGGAACTATAGTTTCTTTCTTTTCTTCACACGATGCAAAAAATATGATAATCAAAATTAATATGGTTATTTTTTTCATGGTGTACATTTGTTTACAAGATATGAAATTTATCAATCAATCAGTATTCATATTCAGTAAACCATAAAGAATATATTTTAATAAATTACCGGAATCTGAACATTAAACGATTGTAATACACCTTTTTCATCTTTTATATCGGAAGCACAAAGTAAAACAACAGGTTTGCCATTTTCAATATACAACTGAGGTCGTTCGAGGTGAAGTACTTTTTGTTTATTACCATCTGCCCAGTTTATTTCTAATATTGAAACCAGAGGATTCTTCGATAATTCCCAGTTAAATCCATCTTCTGATTCGAAGAGAACCAGTGCTCTTCCTGCATTGGTAAATGCCCCATTCATATCTTTAACAATAGCCCTGTATTTTCCTTCTTCGTACCAAATAAACGGATCTTCAGCCGGGAAGTCATATCCTTTAGCCTGAAAAACCGGATTTTCAAACTTTTTAAATGGCCCGGTTGGACTTTCAGCAGTTGCCACACAATGAACTACCGGACCACCCCAGATTCCGGGTCTATGTTTTCCAACTGCCTTGTAAACCATCAAATAACCACCTTCAGGCCGTTGAGTAATCGATGGATTACTAACCATCAGAGCATCAATTGCATTTTTTTCCGGTGACACATCAATAAGAGGAGTGTCAAACCTTTTCCACGGACCGTTTGGATTGTCTGCCACAGCAACACCAATCCTTTGGTTGTTTCTGTGAATAGGATTTATTACTACATTTCCCGGAGAACTGACAACTTTACCGTCTCCGGTATTTCCCATGTAATACAGGTAATATTTGCCATCGAATTTATGGATTGTTGGATTATGTGTGCATAAGCCATCCCAGTATTCTTTACCCCTGAGAGGAAGAGCAACATCTTTAAATTCAAATGGACCAAAGGGACTGCTTGAAACAGCATGAGCAATTTCAGAATCGGTTACCCAAGCCCAGCCCAATTCTTTTTCCCATCGTGAATAAAATAAATGATAAAGTCCATCATCGCATTTAACCATTGAAGCTCCCCAAATACTCCACTTTTTATCTTCAAACCTGGATTTGAGCTCCGGTTTTCCTAAAGTCAGTTTATAATTGTTTTCAAATTTTAAGCCTAATGAATACGCCGAAATTTCGGGATCAGTGAAATTTTTTTTATTCGTATTGATCAAAAAAATAAACAGAATGGTTAGCAGAAAATATTTCATTGCAGTATTGTTATGGATTATCAGGCTGCTGAATCAATAGCTTTCTTTTTAAACTCAGAAGGAGTTATGCCTGTGAATTTCTTAAATGCAGTATTAAATGATGATTTTGAGTTAAAACCAACTTCATATAGTACCTCCAGTACTGTAAGTTTTTCATCGCTGGTGGTTTTAAAAATATCCATTGCTTTTTTAATCCGATATTCGTTTACATAATCAAAAAAGTGTTTGTCAAGGTGCAGGTTAATAGCCACCGAAAGCTCCCTTGAGGGCACATTAATCTGTTTAGCAAGGTCGTAAATACTTAACGAAGAATCCATAAATGGTTCATTGATTTTCATGTGGTTTTCAAGTTTCTGAATAATTTCAGGTAACTGTTTGTTATTGTCTTCGGAATTAATATTCCTGATCAATTGAATATTGGAGTCAACACCAATAAAAACCTCGGGCTTTTTTAAAGCCTGTAAAACCAACCATATTACAATTAAAACGGCAGCAGCAGAAACCACAAAAGTAAGCACGGTAAAAAGAGATTCTTTCTCGCTAAACCTGATAATATTTTTAAAGGTGGCAATTAAATCAACCGCAAAAAGCACTGTGATTAACCTTTGTAGCCATTTATAATTGTCAAGTTTCGGGCTGGCATAATTTTCCTGTAATAGATGTTTATATCTGTACAAAAGGCGGAAACAAAAAAAGTAATAAGTGAATATCTGAATATGGAGTGATATATAAATAGTGTTAATAACCCTGTCTGTATTAATCAGTTCAATCCAATCAGTATCCGGATTTATGTATAATGGCAGGTAATAATCATTGAGTAAAACAAGATTAATAATCCCCATAGGCAGCAGATGTAACAGCGTGTTCCGGCTCAATTTAAAATCTTTATAAACCGATGATTTTACAAAAAGGTAAAGGGCCGGGGCAAGTAAAAAAGTCGTTTGGCTGATTATCATTCCTAACACCGGATAGTTGCTGTAAACGAGAGCAGTGGTAAATTGAGCACCATTATCCTGGATTACAAGAAGCAGATAAACGGACAATAAAATATTACTAAGTTTTCTTTCCGTTTTAGAAGTCAATAAAAACAAAATAAGAATGCTTGCTGCAAACAGATAAAAGAGTGACAAGGTATTAAATAGGTTCAGTTCCATTTTTTACACCGGATTTTTCACAAACAATATAAGAAATATGGATTTAATACGGTTATATCAGTTAGACAACAATGAATTGTTTTTCAAAAATTCATTTATCATATCATTTACTGATTTATGAGGTCGTTTGGCAACTTCATAAAAATCTGATTTACCATCAAATTTCCCGGTTCTGATTCCTTCATAAATTCCTCCGATTATGGTACCCAGAAAATCACCAAGTGCAGCTTTACGCTCTTTTGTATATTCAACAAAAGGAATGCTTTTGTATTTAAGATGCAAATTGAAGGCTTTGTTTATAGCAGCTGTAAGTTGGATTTGGGTAATGGGTTCTCCGTATAAGTCGTAGGTTTTTCCGTTAAGGTTATCATCTGTGAGGAGCTTGAAGTAAGCATAAGCCAGTTCTTCCCTCGAGGTATATCCGCATTTGCCATCAGCAGCACTGTTAATTATTCCTCCCTCTTTTTTGTAAATATCGATATACTCTAAATCCGGTTCAATATAAATGCCGTTTCTTCCAATGGCCCATTGTAAACCTGAATTTTTGATATCTTCTTCAGTTTGTCGGTTACTTGCCACAACCGGACTAAAATCATTCCCTTCTTTTGCTCCTTTAATACTTGTATAAACAATCTTTTTAATCCCGCTTTCTTTTGCCGCTTCAATGATATTCCTGTGCTGTTGAATTCGCTTTTCGGGATGGTCCATTCCTGATACCAAAAGTAAAGTGTCGATATCTTTAAGTGCGATTAAAAAATCTTCCTTACTGTTGTAATCTCCTTTTCTTATTTCAACACCGAGAGATTTTGCCTTAACAGGAGTTCGTGCTATTCCTGTAACATTATCTTTTCCAATCTCTTGTTTTAATCTGTTAATTATTGCTGAGCCAAGGTTTCCACTCGCTGCAGTTACGGCGATTTTAAAAATTTTCATTTTTTTTAGTTATCTAAGGTTATAAAAATGGTTATACAAATTATACATTTTAAAATGATATTTGTTTTCCGATTTTTTCTAAACAAGATATTACCGGTCGTATATGATCCTTATTCTTTTTGTTCAAGTTAGCCTTGGTAATAGGATCGTTCAAGCTGTTTAAAAAACTTTAATTACATTTGAGAATCCAAAATCTAAATCAATAAAATGAACCGGTTTCTATTAATTACAGCAATTGCCTTTATTACCGTTTTAAATACGGTTTACGGACAAGAATTTAATCCACCCTTTTTTGTATTTGAAGACGGACTTTGGAACGCTAAATCTGATGATGCCCAATATTGGTCTGACCTTACCAAAGATTCAGGTTTTGATGGAATGGAATTAATCGGACTGGATAAAGTGGATGACATGATTCCGGCACTGGAAAAAAATAAATTAAAACTGTTTACGCTGTATATAAAAATCGAGATTGAAAGCGAGCAGCCATACGACAAAAGGTTAAAAGAATGTATCAAAAAATACGGGGGACAAATTTCATATCTTTGGATTCATGTTCACAGTAAATTGTTAGCTCCATCTGAAATAAAAGGTGATGCCCGGTGTGTGGAAATTGTTTCAGAATTGGCAGATTATGCCGCTTTGTATAATGTGAAAATAGCCTTTTATCCCCATTCCGATTTTCTGGTCGAAAAAATTGATGATGGTGTACGCCTGGCAAAAAAGATTAATAAACCTAATGTCGGTACGGTATTTAATCTTTGTCATTTTCTGAAAAAAGATGAAAAAGACCAGCTGGAGAGTAAAATAAAAAATGCAATGCCTTACCTGTTTTTGGTATCGGTAAATGGTGCCGATGATGGTGATACCCATAATTATAATTGGTCGCGCTTAATCCAACCTTTGGGACAGGGAGATTATGATGTATTCAATGTACTGAAAATTTTAAAAGAAAACGGGTACAATAATCCTGTGGGTTTGCAATGTTATGATATCAAGGGGGAACCGGAAGATTTTCTAAAAGAATCTGTACTCACCTGGAAAAAATACATCGTTAAACTGAACCAATAACCAACAACCAACAACCAATAACATGAACAAAAAACAAAACCGCAGAATATTTATAAAAAACTCGGCGATAGTTACAGCAGGAGCAATGGTTTTACCCACAATTATTCCATCATGTGCAAAGGGTGCCAACGATAAAATAACAATCGGGATGATAGGCACAGGAGATCATGGTATGCACTGGAACTTTAAAAATTATCAAAGAATTAAAGACAAATGTCAGGTAATCGCAATTTGCGATGTTGATAAAGTTCGAATGATGAGTGCCAAAGAAGTTGTAAATAAAACTTATGAAGGAAAAGGTTGCAGAACCTATTCCGATTTTCGGGAATTGCTGGAAAGAAAAGATATTGATGGTGTGCAGATTTCAACACCCGATCACTGGCATGTCCATCAGGCAATTATGGCTATGGAAGCAGGAAAAGATGTAATTTGTGAAAAACCAACCTGGACCATTCAACTGGGAAGGATACTATCGGATTATGTTGCAAAATCAGACCGAATATTTGCCACAAGTCTGGAAGATCGTTCCCTTGAATCTTATTACAGAATGGCTATGCTTGTGCGCAATGGATACATTGGTGATATCAAAAAAATGCGTATTGGCCTGCCCGGTGAACACAGTGTGAAAAATTATGGTGGAACTGAATTTAAGGAAGTACCAAAAGGTTTTGATTGGGAAATGTGGCTGGGACCGGCCCCGTATTCAGAGTATTCACCCGGGAAAACACATTGGAATTTCAGATGGTGTGATGACTATTCAGTAGGAAGTATTGCGGATTGGGGAGCCCATATTATCGATACAGCACAATGGTGCAACGGAACTGAAAAATGGGGGCCCGTTGAAGTGGAAGGAGTTGGTTCGATGCCGAAGGAAGGATATTACGATACTTTCAATAAATACAGTCTTACCTACAGGTATGAAAATGGATTGGAGATGGATGTCCATGGCGATTTTGTTGAAATTTTTATTGAAGGAACCGAAGGATGGTTGCTTGTGAAGGGATGGAATCAGGCGCTTCAGTCCAGCAATCCTGAGTGGTTAAAGGTCGATCTTACCAAGGAAAACACACAACTTTATACGGCCAAAACAGAACAGGATAATTTTATAGAATGTATCAAATCGCGCAAAGAACCTTATCATCCCGCAGAAGATATGCATCGAACAGCTACTATTGCACATATGGGGCACATTGCGATGAAATTACAACGAAAACTGCAATGGGATCCGGGGAAAGAAGAATTTATTAAGGATGATGAAGCAAATGCAATGCGCTTAAGAAGTGAAAGAGATCCTTGGAAACTTGCAGATCTGATGGTTTAGTTTGTATGAATGATGAAAGAATTTTTTACAAGATTCTTTACATCTTCTGCGATAAAAATTAACTTTAGGCCTTTTAATAAAATCAAAGTTTTTACAACCTGAATCTGAAAAAGAAAATCAAAAATATGAATACTAATAGAAGAAATTTTATTAAAAATACCGCTATAGCGACTGCTGCTGTCGGAGTAGCTCCTGCAGTATTAAATGCATGTGCCTCCCCGGCCGAAAAAATTACCGTAGCATTAATTGGCTGTCGTTCGATGGGATGGAGTGATTTGGATACGTTTTTAAAACAGGAAAATGTGGAATGTGCGGCATTATGCGATGTTGATTCAAATATTCTTGAAAAAAGGGCCGCTGATGTTGAAAAACGTACCGGTATACGTCCACAAACAACTGGAGATTTTAGAAAAATACTTGAAAATCCTGATGTTGATGCTGTTATTATTGGCACTCCTGACCACTGGCATGCAATAATGATGATGATGGCGCTGGAAGCAGGAAAACATGTTTATGTGGAAAAACCAATGGGGCACAGTATCGAAGAATGTAATGCAATGGTTGCAATGGCTAAAAAACATCCCAAACTAAAGGTTCAGGTGAATATGTGGCAACGCAGCTCAAAACATTGGTTTGAAGCTTCCGACATAGTTAAATCAGGAGAACTGGGAAAGGTAGGACTTGTAAAAGCATGGATTTACAAAGGTTACAATACGCCTTATCCTTCTTTGCCTGATGGTGATGTGCCAAAAGGTGTTGATTACGATATGTGGTTGGGACCGGCTCCTAAACGTCCGTTTAATCCTAATCGTTTTCACTATAATTTCCGTTGGTGGTGGGATTATGCCGGTGGGGCAATGACTGATTGGGGAGTTCATTTACTGGATTTTGGATTGTATGCAATGGATGCAAAAATGCCGCTTTCAATTTCTCCGGGAGGAGGGATTTATTATCACGAACCGGGAGCCATTGAGACACCGGATATTGAGCAGGCAATTTATGAATACCCAAACCATACAATGATGTGGGAGTGTGGATTAAATCCAAGTATAGGGCCTTACGGACGCGGACATGGCGTGGCTTTTATTGGTCATAAAGGAACGTTGGTGGTTGATCGCAGTGGATGGGAAATAATTCCGGAAACCAACAGAAAAGAGAAAGTACCATTCTTTGAAGCAAAAAAGCAACAGCATTATGGTGATGGAATGACGGAGCATGTTCAGAATTTCCTGAAGTGTATCAGGGAAGGAGGCGAGGTTAATTGTCCCGTTGAAATAGGAGCTTTAACAGCCATTGTTTCCGAAATGGGAAATATCGCTTATCGAACGGGGAAAAGAATTCACTGGAACGACAATTCAAAATCTTTTGCTGAAGATGAAGCCAATAAACTGATGAAAGTAAATTACAACGAAAACTGGAAATTACCGAGGGTTTAATTTTGATTACAATTTATATGTTTTAAAGGAGTCGGCAATTTGTCGGCTCTTTTTTGCATATATAGAAGCCATTCTATGGGATGTCATCTTTCTGGGTTAAAAATATAAAAGATGACATCCTTCACTTCGAACTTCCGACTTCTGACTTCCGTCTTCGAGCTTCTTTCAAACCAATCCTCCCATTCTCCTGTAGGTTGCAGGAGTGCTTCCCGTATACTTTTGAAAAACCCGATAAAAATAAGGCAGGTTATTAAAACCTGCTTTTTCACAAATTTCGGTGTGGGTAAGATTGGTCGTTAATAACAGGATTTGCGCCTTTTCAATTTTCTTCATATTGATATAATTTAAAGGCAACATTCCAGTGGTTTTTTTAAAAATCCTTGTAAAATGATCATAAGAATAGCAGGCTAATTCTGCAAGCGTTTCAATTTTTATGTTTGAATCAATGTGTGTGTTGATATGTTGAAAAACTTTTCGAAGGTTAGAAAACTGTTGAATATCCTTTGCATTGGTTTTTGGGCCGGTAATAAATCTCGAAAGGATTTGTTTCAAAATTCCAATGGTTTCCAAATGTGCTTTGTTTTCCAACGAAGTTGATAGCGAACTTTGCCATTGTTCTTTTTCATAGGTTTTAGGATCGCTGAATTTGAGTGCAGAATGCTTGTTGATTTCGCTTAATCGTTTAAAAAGTTCAATGTCGAAGCTTTGAGCCTGAACTTTATGTGTAAAGGAAAGAAAATCGTAAATGTTTAATCCCGTAGGAAACTGGTTTGTCAGGTGAATGTAATATTGCGAAAGCGAATCGACACAATGATAATTACACAAAACAAAACTCGGAATAATATACAACATTCCCGGTTTTAATTTATACATCACATTGTTGGGCATAATATAACCTTCTCCACTGGTAATCAAATAAATTCTGGTAAACGGACTTACAATATTCGAATAGGTCCATTCAGGGCCCAATTCGGCGGTTCCGGTATTTAAAAGTTTTAACTGAAGTTCATCGATAAGTATGGAGGGAATATTGTTTTCCATTTTGGATTATGTTGTAAAACAAGGTAAAAATAGTCTAAATGTCGGAATAGTATACTTTTTATCCGTTTTATTTGAATACAAAACCAAATGGAGTTTTTTATTTTTGAGCCAATAAAAGCTAAAACTATGAACATCTCAACAAAACTGATTATCCCGACCTTGCTAGTCGCTTTTTTTATGGCTTGTGCACCAAATCAAAAAGAGCAGCCTAAAACAGATATTTATAAAGCCGAATGGGAATCCTTACAGCAGCACAAAACCCCTGAATGGTTTCTCGATGCCAAATTCGGTATTTACTGTCATTGGGGGCCGTACTCAGTTCCAGCCCATAAAACAGAATGGTATTCGCATTATATGTATGTAAAAGATCACCCAATTCAAAAACATCACACTGAAACTTACGGGCCATTAAATGAGTTTGGTTACAAGGATTTTATTCCCATGTTCACGGCCGAAAATTTTAATGCCGACGAATGGGCAGAATTGTTTAAAAAGGCAGGCGCACAATTTGCGGGTCCGGTTACCGAACATGCCGACGGTTTTGCCATGTGGGACAGCAAAATTACACAATGGAATGCCGCCGATATGGGACCAAAACGCGATGTTGTTGGTGAGTTGGCAAAAGCTATTCGTAAACAGGATATGAAATTTATAGCTACTTTTCATCACCAATGGAATTTTGGCTGGTACTCAACCTGGGATGAAACTACAGATGCATCAAATCCTGATTATGAACAATTGTACGGTCCAAAACTCCCCGGACCGGAGGCTTTTGAATTTCCTGAGCAGGACAGTTTAAAGTTTGTGCCCGACGAAAAGTTTGTCAATTTCTGGTACGATAAGATTATCGAAGTAATGCATAATTATGAACCAGACTTAATTTATTTCGATAATAAACTGGTGATAATTCCAGAAGAAAAACGTAAAGAATTTTTGAGTTACTATTACAATTTCGCTCACAAAAAAGACCAGGAAGTAGTTTGTACCTATAAATTTGAAGAGTTTGCCAAAGGTTCTGCAGTGCTGGATTTGGAGCGTTCGCGTATGGCAGAGAAAAAGGAATTTCCATGGCTAACAGACGATTCAATCGACTGGGGATCGTGGTGTCATGTGTCCAATCCGGATTATAAATCAACCAACCGTTTAATTGATTTTTTGGTGGATGTGGTTAGTAAAAACGGTGGAGTTCTTTTAAACGTAACTCCAACTGCACAAGGCGAAATTCCTCAACCGGTGCAGGAGCGTTTGCTGGAAATGGGGCAGTGGCTAAAAGTAAATGGCGAAGCTATTTATGGCACCCGTCCATGGAAAGTATATGGTGAAGGCCCGGCCGAAGTAATTGAAGGCCATTTAAGCGAAAGACAAAATGCCGATAATACTGAAGAAGATATTCGCTTTACACAAAAAGATGGCCATTTGTATGCTTTGCTACTCGATATTCCAACAAAAGACATAGAAATACGTAGTATCGGTTTAGCCGCAGGATTGTTAAATAAAAAAATCAAAAACATTGAAATCCTGGGAAGTACAGAAAAAGTGAATTGGGAAATGAAGGATGATTTTTTAAAGATTGTTAAACCCAATCAGCCAACCAGTAATCATTGTGTGGTATTTAAAATTATAATTTAATATCGTTTACCCCCGTTTCGGAAGTGTCACGGTCGAGCCGAGCCACTGTCCTCAACTGTCCCCCTGAATTCAGGGGGACAGTTTGAGCCGGAAGACTACTTGATGGTCTGAGGCGAGAACAAGGGGTAGTTCAAATATTCTAACGATCTAAAAGTCTAAAATGACACCAAAAGAAAGATTTTACGCAACAATTAATAATCAACCGGTAGACAGGCCAGCAACCTGGTTAGGATTGCCGGTGAATTCTGCAGTTCCGGAATTGATAAAACATTTTGGGATTAATTCGATCGCTGAATTAAAAACCAAACTAAGAGACGATGTTTGGCCGGTAATTGTACCTTATAATAACCAACCATTTAACGATATTGGGTGTGCACTGAATTTTGCAAAAACCGGGAAAGGAGGAGCTCAGGATGAAAGAACATTAACAGCTCCGGGTTACTTTGAAAATATGACAGATCCGGCTGAAGTGGATAAATATCAATGGCCAAATCCAGGGGATTTTATGGATATACGGGAAGCAGCCAAAAGGGCAAAAGAAATCCCAGAACAGTATGTGCGCATGGGGATTATGTGGTCCGCTCATTTTCAGGATTCATGCTCAGCTTTTGGTATGGAGAACGCCTTGATTACGATGATGATGTATCCTGAAATGTATAAGGCTGTTATCAATCGAATAACTGATTTTTATCTTCAAACCAATAAGCTGTTTTACGAAGCAACTAAAGGATATTTGGATGCGGTATTAATCGGGAATGATTTTGGCAGTCAATCGGCATTAATGGTTGATCCGGATTTGTTGCGTGAACACGTTTTTGAAGGAACAAAAAAACTCATTGACCAGGCTAAAAGTTATGGTTTAACAGTAGTGCATCATTCATGTGGTTCAATATTTCCTATTATTGGAGATTTATTTGATTTGGGAGTAGATGTAATTCACCCTATTCAGGCACTGGCCGCCGATATGAATGTAGAAACGCTGCAACAAAATTTTAAAAACAAAGGAGCATTTTGTGGAGGCGTAGATGCCCAGGAACTTTTGGTGAACGGAACTCCGGAGCAAATAGCCCAAAGGGTGAAGGAGATAAAAAAGATTTTTCCAACAGGTTTGGTAATTTCACCAAGCCACGAGGCAATTCTACCCGATATTAATCCGGCAAATATAGAAGCAATGTTTAAAGCGATACACGAGAACTAGCAAAGCGCATGGGGCAAAGAGACAAGAGAATAAATAACGTTAAAAGATTAAATTTAGCACTTTGCTCTATGCCCTATGCTCTTGACCAAATAAACAACAAACAACAAACAACCAAAAACTCATTAACTTATAAACCATCAAAATGATACAACCCAATCCAATTATAGGAACAGGATTACACGCTGTAGGTGGAATCTCCGCTGCGAGTTGTTACATGCCTTTCGAAAAAGTTAAAAACTGGTCTTGGGGAACTTTCTGGATCGTACAGGCACTTTTTGCCTGGCTGATTATGCCCTTTGTAATCGGATATTTTACTGTCCCCGATTTATTTACTGTCCTGGCAGAATCACCGGCTCCTGCATTTTGGGCGGCTTTTATTTTAGGAGCAACCTACGGATTTGGGGGTTTGTCATTTGGGTATGCCATCCGGAATATCGGCTATTCTTTGACCTACACCCTTTCAATAGGTATTTCAGCGGTTTTAGGTACTGTAGTTCCTCTAATATTAAACGGGAAAATAATTGAGCAATTCACCAAAACAGGCGGTGGAATTGTCCTGACAGGAATGTTGATTTCAATAGTTGGCGTGGCACTTTGTGGACGTGCCGGATTTCTTAAAGAAAAAAATATTGCCCTTCAGGAAGGAAAATCAAAGTTGGGATTCAATATGAAAAAAGGACTTTTCCTGACAATAATTGCCGGTACTTTATCAGCTGTTTGGGGAATATCATTGGAAGTTGGACAACCGATTTCTGATATTGCAGCAGATTACGGTGCTGGTCATTTTGAAGGAAATGCAAAACTGATTGTTTCCTCTTTAGGGTGTTTGGTAACCAATCTTACCTGGTTTATTGTAGCCACTATAAAAGATGGAACGATTAAAAGTCTGGTTCAGCGTAAAGAAATAGGCTCTAAAAAGTTTTTTGGCAATTATGCATTATCGGCACTCGCAGGTTCGTTGTGGTACACACAATTCTTTTTTTACGGATTGGGACACGTAAAAATGGGAAGTTTTATGTTTGCCAGTTGGGTACTGCACATGTCAATGCTGATTTTCTTTAGTTATATTATTGGAGTGATAATGAAGGAGTGGCGAGGAGTGACAAGGAAAACCTATGTGACATTAATTATTGCCTTACTGGTTTTGGTTGGTTCTTTCATACTAATGAGCTATGGAAGTTATATTGGCGAAATAGCCAGCGGACATTGATACATATCTGGGGTGTGGCGAGCCAAAAAGCTTCGGTAAGCGAGACCCATATTTATGTTGTTCAGCATATTTTTTGAAAAGCAAAGCTTTGCATTTATCAAATCAAGCGCAAGTGTATAATTTACTTTTGTTGAACTTTAAAAGTTTAACAATATTCGCCAAAAATGAATAAAAACAATTTTATATCTGAATAATTACAAAATGAAGAAAACGGTAAAACAATTATTCCTGTTTACAATCGCATTGGTTTGTAATATTGGGATATGGAATTATGCTTCAGCAAACGAAAAGAATGAATCGACACCATATGGTGGAAAGCCACGGCCGATTCCGGGAAGAATTGAAGCGGAGAATTTTGATGAGGGAGGAGAAGGAGTTGCTTATCATGATTTTGAGGCGGCAAATCTTGCTGGTCAATATCGCCTTTCTGAAGGAGTTGAACCCATGAATATTTCAAGTGGTGGAGGCAAAAAAGTGGGGTATATCAGAAATGGTGAATGGTTAAATTATACGGTTGATGTAAAAGCTTCTGAAAAATATATTCTGAAACTTCGGATGGGTACACCCTTTTCAAGCAGTAAAGTTTGGGTTGAAGTAAATGGTGAAGACAAAACCGGCAAACTGCAAATTCCAAATACAGGAAATTTTGAAAACTGGCAAACCATAGCAGTCGATATTGAACTTCAGGCGGGAGAACAAAAAATGCGTCTCAATTTCGAAACCAATGACAATTATGTTGGCGATATCGATTGGTTTGAAGTGGTGGATTCTACAACGGCTGCAAGAGATAAATTCTGGTCTGATTTGGAAACAAAAAGAGTGGAATCTGACAGCAGCATTGTCTGGACACAGGTTGCTCCCGGGAACTCCGGATTTGCTAATTTAATGCGCTACCATCCAACCATTCCGGGACGTGTTGTGCAGTGTCCCGATATGCTGAATCTTTATCAAAGTAACAACAATGGAACATCCTGGTATAATATTAAAGATCCGGATGGAAATGGGGAAATGACTCATGTTCGCGATTTGTATTATTCACAAAGTAATCCGGAACTGGGATTAGCCGTTGAAATGTCACAGGTATGGATTTCTCAGGATACAGGAAAGTTTTGGAGCATTGTACCTAATTGTCCATGGTATGTTCTGGATAGTGATGGAACCGACCGCGAAGGTTGGAAAAACAAAGTTGCTTCCTTGGCTATCGATCCAAATGACAAAAATACATGGTTTGTTGGGGGAGGTTCAAATGCCCGGGGACAGGAATGGCTATCGTGTTATAAAGATGCCACAGCAGCCAATCCAAGAGGTTCATCGCATGTCAATCAGGGAAAACTATGGAGAACAAATGATTTTGGAACTACATGGAAACTGGTGAATTCAGGACTGGACAGTAAAGTTCAAATCGGAAGGATAATTGTCAATCCTAAAAATTCAAATCAGGTATTTGTTTCGTCACAATATGGCGTTTATCGTTCCGATGATGAAGGAACTACCTGGAATCAGATTACTGAAGGTAAGCTGGATAATAATATCATTATGGACATGGATTTCTACTTCAATTCAGAAGACAGTTCATTTGTTCTGTATGTAATCGATCAGGTGCAATATCATTCTAATGGTAATACAACTAGAAATTCAGGCGGTATATTTAAATCTGATGACGAAGGGGAAACCTGGACAAATATTACCGGTAACCTTTACATTGATATTAATCGTTTAACCGGTGGCGTTTCAAACAGTTACTACAAGTACATCGCAATGTGGTTTGGAATTAACGAAAACCAGGCAAAAACAACTTACCCTGTTTTACCCCAAAATGCACTTCAGGTATTTAACATGATTAGCACAGACCCAAGCCGAAAAGGAGCTTTGTATATTGGATTTGCCGATCCACAGATTGCAAATTCTTTTACTCCGGGAAGAGTCTGGACAACTGCTAACGATGGTGAAGAGTGGATAAACACAGCGCGTTTATATGCTCCGGCATGGGAAAGAGATAAAGCTTACTGGCAGGAACGTGGAAATCCTTACAATAAAAATATGGTAGTAGGGCATCAATCTCCGGCACAACAATGGGGGACTGATTACCCCTTGCGCTCTGCACGTGGAATGGATGTTGGAGTTGATGGAAGTGTGATGATAATTGTTGATCATAGCACCATGTTAAGTACAGATTACGGCGAAACATGGAATCAGGTGGATGAAGATTATACACCTGACGGAAACATTATGGGACGAGGAAATAGTAATCTTCCCGGTGAAACCTTGCTTCAGGATAAACGATTGGACAAGATTCTTTTAGGTTCAGGAGAGCACCATCTTTGGATTCCAACCGATGATGGTAAAGATGGTAGACAAGCTTTAAAATATGTAAACAGCATTCAGGAAACGGTAAGTGCCATGGCCACCGATCCGTATGATTCTGATATTGTTTATTCTACTTCTTTCCGTCAGCAATACAAAGAGAATGTTTTCAGAAGTACGGATGGCGGGTTAAACTGGAAATTATATGGTCGTGCAACACCAGTTTCCTCAAGCATTTGGGGAGAGGATATGCGCACACATGCTTTAACTGTGGATCCTATTGATGAAAACATCATTTATTTTGGGGTGACACAATATACCAATAAAGACAAATTTGATGGTAAAAACGGTTTCTATTTTTCAAATAACAGGGGTAAATCGTTTAAAACAAGAAACAATGGTTTGCCTCATAATGCAAGAATCCAGGATATACTAATCGATCCAAGAGACAGTACCCGTGCCTCGATTTTTGCAGCAGCCGAAAAATGTACATTTAACCAGGATATACCTCAGGCTGACGGTGGTTTGTATCATACCACAAATCATGGTGAAAACTGGACAAAAATTAAAATGCCAGCTTCGGTTGAAGGAGCAACACATTTGGTATTGGATCACACCAATCGAATGTATGTTACAACCGGTTATCGTGGCGGAGGTTCAGGGGTTTGGTATACCGATGATTTTGGTGAAACATGGCATCAGACCTTTAAATATGCAGGAGCTGAATGTGTTGATGTATCGCCATTTGATCATAATTTATTGGTGGTTACAGTAGATTTTCTTGCAAAGAATCCGGGATTGTATTTTAGTAGAGACAGAGGAGAAACATGGACAAAAAGTAACAAAGATATTGGAATTCCTCACCGTATCAGAGATGTTGAATTTGATGTTCATGATGCTTCCCAGCTATGGATGGCTACTGTTGGATGTGGTTTTTATAAAGGAGCGATAGAGAATGGAGAATCTGTTCAGGTGGTTGAAGTGAGTCCAAAATCAGTAGATTACGAAATGGGTGTGGACAGACAGCTTTCTGCGGAAATAATTAATCCGGAATTTGCAGGAGAAAATATTATCTGGAAATCGGTAAATAACGGAATTGCTACCATTGATGAAAATGGAAGGTTTACACCACATAGCAGGGGAAAAGTGAAAATATGGGCAACCACTGAAGATGGCAGATACTCAGATTATTGTGTGTTGGTAGTTCACGATCCAACTACTTCAAGCGAGGCAGTAAAAATAGATAGAGAGATTAAAGTTTATCCAAATCCGGCAAATCGACTTATACATATTGAAAATATTCATGTTAACGATAGACTTGTGATTCACAATATATCAGGTCAGAAACTTAAAGAACTTGTAGGAGAAACAACAATTGATATTTCAAATCTTGTACAGGGAATTTATGTGGTTAAGGTCTACAGCGGAAATAAAATTTCTACGACAAAGTTTGTAAAAAAATGATATCGTAACTAAGGTTATAGACAAAAGGATGTAATTTTTTTTTAGAGATGACATCCTTATTGCATCCCGGGTCTGGCGTCCCGAAAGCTTTCGGGATCAAACCGCCATTAATTAATCGCTAATCGGTACCGAAAGATTTCGGTCCGCGAGACCCAAATCCATGTTTTACAACATGAATTCTCTTTGCAAAGCTTTGCGCAAAGCTTTGCATTTAAACCGATAAAATAAGGGCTTGCAGGCCATTTGAATTTGTGGCATATTTAAGCCAAAATAGAAAATAAAAAGGCAAAATGTACAGACTAAAATTATTGGCAATTATTCTTTTAGGAAGTGTAATCTTAAATGCACAGGAAAAATTTGAACCCAATTGGGAATCTCTGGCAAAAGAACCGCCAACCTGGTTTCAGGATGCCAAGTTTGGAATTTATGCACATTGGGGGCCATCCTCTGCTGCTTATACAGATATGGAAGAAGGACAGTTTTTAGGTGGCTGGCATGGTAAACAGATGTATCAAAAGGATCAACCTAATTACACCCATCATACAAAACTTTTTGGACCGCCGGAAGAATTTGGATATGACGATTTATGCAGAGCTTTTAACCCATCAGGTTTTGATGCAAAAAAATGGGCAGAATTATTTGCTGCTTCAGGAGCAAAATTTGCCGGTCCGGTTGCCATGCACCACGATAATTTTGCCATGTGGGACAGCAAAGCTACCCGCTGGAATTCAGTAAATCATGGAGGAAAAGACATTTCGGGTGAATTGAAAAAAGAAATTGAGGCACGTGGAATGCGATATATGGCTTCTTTCCATCATGCTTATACCTGGATTTATTTTTCTCCGGTTCACCAGTTGGTTGATGTTGATCCAAAAGATTACGATTTGTTTACAGAGAAACATCTTGAGTCTGATCCTCCTTCAGAAAGATTTCATAAAGAGTGGTGGGCGAAACTAAAAGAGTTTATCGATGTTTATGAGCCGGATATGCTTTGGTTCGACTGGTGGTTGGAAAACCTCGATGAAGAATACCGCAAGAAGTTTTTGGCCTATTATTACAACAAAGGTTTGGAGTGGGATAAAGAGGTGGCTGTTTGTTTTAAGGAAACTACTTTCCCTGAATCGGTTGCCATTCGTGACTATGAGCGTGGTCGTCCAAACCAGCCAAAACACCCGGCATGGTTAACCGATACTTCTCCGGGAGCATGGTTCTACCGTTCAAATGCAAAGTTTGTTCATGCCAACGAATTGGTGGACATTTTAGTGGATATTGTGGCCAAAAATGGTTGTATGTTGTTAAATGTTCCTCCGGATCCGGATGGAACAATTCCACAGGTAATGCAGGATTTGCTTATCGAAATGGGAGAGTGGTTGGAAGTAAACGGAGAAGCAATTTACAAAACCCGTCCATGGACGATCTTTGGTGAAGGGCCAACACGAATTGCTGCAGGCGGACATAAAATCGAAGAAAAAACAAAAATTGAATACACCAACGAGGATATTCGTTTTACTAAAAAATCGGATACTGAATTTTATGCCATTGTAATGGATGAAATCGACTGGCAATTGAAAATAAAATCGTTAAGTACACAACTTGGAGTTTTAAACACAGAAATACTTTCAGTTGAACTTCTGGGCAGCGATGAGAAAATTGAGTGGCAAAGAAATAAAGATGGCCTGGTAATCAGGGCACCAAAAGAATATCCAACTAGGCATGCTCACACTTTCAAAATTACTTTGGAAGGATACAAGGAAAGAGATATTGATGGTGGAATGTAGGCTTTGAATCTGGATTCACTTCAATTAAGAATTAATGGCTAAAGCCGACTTTAGATTTTATAATTTCACCCAGCTAAAGCAGGGTGTAATATTTGTACATTTTACACCGGGTTTTAACCCGGTGATTTTCAAAAAAAAGATTGACAGGCTTCAGCCTTTGAAAGAAATTTAGGAAAGATTAAAATAATGAATAAATCTATACCAGGGCTTTGGGGATTGCTGTTTTTGTTGGTAGTAAGTTATTCTTGTTCAATGCAGCAAAAAAACATCCCCGACCAATCTTTTAATGCAGAATGGTTGTTTCAGAAAGGAGATCCTGAAAATGCAGAATCAGCAGAATTCGACGACAGTGACTGGCGTAAACTTGATTTACCACACGATTGGGCAATTGAAGGTCCGTTTAAAAAAGGAAGTGATTTGAGAACCGGAGGTTTACCGGTTGCCGGAACTGCTTGGTATAGAAAACATTTTAAGATAGAAAAATCAATGTCAGGCAAAATGGTTTCTGTTGAGTTTGACGGAGCTATGAATAATGCAAAAGTGTGGGTAAATGGCTCGTATGTCGGAGAGCGTCCATTTGGTTATATCGGTTTTGAATTTGATATCACTCCATTTGTAAAATTTGGTGAAGAGAATGTAATTGCAGTTCGTTTGAATCCGGAAGATATTGCTGCACGTTGGTATCCCGGAGCAGGAATTTATAGAAATACACGAATAAAATACAACAACCCGGTTCATATTCCACAATACGGAACTTTTATTACAACTCCTGAAATTTCAGATGCCAGAGCAAAGGTGAATATTCTTACAGAAATTAAGAATGCAGAAGAAATTCAGAAAAATGGAGTATTACAAACTGTTATAGTTGATAAAAATGGAAACAAAGTTGTAACCGTAACATCTGATTTTTATTTACCGGAGAATAGCTCAGAAAAAGTTGAACAGGATGTCATTATAAAAAATCCAGAACTATGGCATTTAAACACTCCAAATTTATATACCGCCATTTCAGAGGTTTTTCTGGATGGAAATGTTGTTGATAAATATGAAACAGAATTTGGAATTCGTACCATAGAATTTACACCAAACGATGGTTTTTTGTTAAACGGAAAAAGGGTGCAATTCCAGGGAGTTTGTATGCACCACGATTTAGGCCCTCTTGGAAGTGCATTTAATTATCGTGCTCGCGAAAGACAAATGGAGATTATGAAAAGTATGGGTGTAAATGCATTGCGCACAGCTCATAATCCACCTGAACCGGAATGGTTGGAAATTTGCGACCGAATGGGAATTCTTGTTCAGGTTGAAGCTTTTGATGAATGGCAACTTGGAAAAGTAGCTAATGGATATAACAAACATTTTGATGAATGGCATGAGCAGGATTTGAGGGAAATGATTCGTCGCGATCGAAATCATCCATCAGTAATCATGTGGAGTATTGGAAATGAAATTCTTGAACAAAACAGAGAGGATGGCTGGAAACTGGCGAAACATCTCAACGATATTTGTCACGAAGAAGACAACACCAGACCAACCACTGCAGGTTTTAATTACTATCCGGCTCCATACAAAAATAAGTTGGCATTTCATGTTGATGTGGTTGGATTAAATTACTGGCCACTTCAATACAAAGAGCTAAAAGAAAAATACCCGGAAATGATTCTGTATGGTTCTGAAACATCATCGCAAACCAGTAGTCGTGGAATTTATCATTTACCAATCGAAGCAAAAGAAAGACACGAAACCAACCAGGTAAGTAGTTACGATGCCATTGTTGGTCCGCCATGGGCATATCCTCCCGATGCAGAATTTGATGCTTTGGAATCGGAGCCTGCAAGTTTGGGTGAGTTTATTTGGACTGGTTTTGATTACCTGGGAGAACCAACTCCTTATGCAGGCCGTGATAACACAACCAATGGCAGATGGACAATTGACTGGCCTTCTCGTTCGTCATATTTTGCTCCGGTTGATTTGGCTGGTTTCCCAAAAGACAGATATTATTTGTATCAAAGTCAGTGGACAAAAGAACCTATGGTTCATCTTTTACCACATTGGAACTGGGAAGGTATGGAAGGCCAGAAAATACCGGTATTTGTCTATACCAATTGTGATGAGGCAGAGCTTTTCTTAAATGGAAAATCAATGGGCAAAAAGGTTAAAGGGAAAGACTTTACAAAAATTCCCGCTGAATTTCACTTTTTTGAAAAAGGCATGTACAAAACAAAATATCGCTTGTCGTGGGATGTTCCATATCAGGCGGGCGAACTGAAAGTTGTTGCATTTAAAGATGGTAAAGCTGTTGTTGAAAAAGCTGTAAAAACTGCTGGAAAACCGGCTAAGATTTTATTAGAAGCTGATAGGTCTACAATTGCAGCAGATGGACTGGATTTGTCGTTTGTAACAGTCACTATTCTGGATGAGAATGACAATATTTGCCCAATGGCAGATAACCTTGTTGAATTTAAAATTGAGGGTGAAGGAACACTTCGTGCGGTAGAAAATGGGGATCCTACAGCTACTACTTCTTACCAGGCATCAGAACGTGCTGCATTTAGCGGTTTGTGTCTGGCAATTTTAAAATCAACAAAAAATGCCGGAAACGTTAAGTTATACGCAACCTCAAAGGGATTAGAATCATCAGAATTAAGTATTAAAACAGAATAAGATAGAAGCATGAAGACTGCAAAAATGATTTTCGTAATTTAAACTCAATTCGTTCACCCCAATCCGCCAGCTGGCGGAAGCGAATTGATGGTCTTTGCTTCCTTTAGGGCGGGGTAATCAAAGAAAATCAATTTGTCTAAGGAGTTTATAATTGAATATATTTTAAAACAGAATAAGATAAAAGCATGAAGAGAAGATTTGGAATATTAAGAATCAACCTCCTGATACTATCGGTTTTAACCGTATTTTCAGGAAACGCACAGGAAGTTGTTATTGACATAGATCCTACGGAAAGCAGAGCCATCAGCGGGCATATGGAATTAAACCGTCAGAAATATTTTAATTTATCACATGGTGGGAAAAACTTTGAAGCAAAAATCAATAGTTCGTCACAATCCGACAGATATTTGAAAGAACTTGAAATGTCTTTTGGACGTGATTTGGGAATGGTAAACTCAGCCGTTCGTTGGGGAGGTGGAATTGTAAGAGAAGATGCTTCTCGTCCCGGTTATATCGATGTAGATCATTTAAGAAAAAATGCAAGTCCAGGTGAAGGAACTACCAGTAGTTTAATTAGGTTTTTATTCCCTGAGAACCTTGGTATAGCTAATCACGACAATCATAATGCTTACCCCGAATTTATGGAACAAAGAACTACAAGTCAGGCTGGTGAACATGGCAAGCTTCCGATAAATAGTGAGGCAGCAGGAGAATTAGCAGCAAATCTCTTAAAATACAATTTCACCGATTGGACCCGGCCAGCAACTTTCGAGCCTATCAACGAACCACATTGGGCAATCGACAAAGGTTTATTAGCTGGATTGCACTTATCTATTTGGGAAAAGGCAAAAGAGCTGGAAGTATCAACATTAATTGGAGGCCCTTGTTCTTCAGTAGGATATTACTACAAAAAGAATTACCAGAGTTTTTCAGGAATGAAGGAATTTATAGATAATACCGAATGTAAACTCGATTTTTATTCCTTCCATGTATACGATTATTTGACCTGGAATAATACAGAAAACGATTTTACCGGAAGGATTTCAACAGGATTGCCTATTGAAGGAGTACTCGACCTAATGCAAAACTATACTAAAAATCAATATGGTAAAGATGTTCAACTTGTATTTAGCGAACATGGTGGTTATATATATCAAAATCAGGACGGAGCTTTGGATTTTTTGGCAAACAAATATTTCCCCGGCTCAGGTTTCGAATTTGAGATGAAAAGGCGTTCAATCAGCAATTTTATCATGGTTAACAGCGCGATTGCCAATACCATGACTTTTATGAATCATCCGGATATTGTAAAAAAAGCAGTGCCTTTTATTTTGCTCGAATCATTTGATTGGGATCCATATTATTATTCCTCGCTTTTGGTAGCCGATAATTTTACCAATAAAACCAAATGGCAGGAGTCTCAACTCATTCATTTTTACGAGTTTTTTAAAGAGGTAAAAGGCAGAAGGGTACAATCTGTTTGTGCTGATTTGGATATTCAACAGCATGCATTTGTCGATGGAAATAAACTTTTTATTGTATTGAATAATCTTTCCGATAAAAAAGAAATGTTAAAACTGAATTTGCCGGAAGTAGGAATTCAATCCATGCAAATCAGACGTTTGGGAAGAAACGAAGATTTAACTCCTTACATTGAAGAAAATGTGGTTTCATCTCTTGAAGGACTAAAAATTGAAGGATATGAGAAAATGGTTATTACGGTTGAATATCAGGATGTGGTTAAAGAGAAAAGATATATCAATGAAGTGCCATATTATGGCGATAAAATAACCAAACAATTCTCCGGTTCGAGCCAGTTTAAAGTTGAAATTCCTGATTTGGAAGGCGCTCAGTATGCGATCTTAAGAGTAGGAATCAGCCGTCCTGCAGGAACAAATAAACAACTCGAAATTGCTATAAACAATAACCGATTAACAATTCCTTACGAAGATCATGCTCATAAACTTGAAAACAATGATGAATATGCCAGTACAAAAATTATCAGAATTGATACTTCGATGTTGCAAAACTCAAATTCAATCATAGTAAAATTCTCTGAAGGAAAATTGGGTGGTGTAGGTTCTGTTGTTTTACGAGTTGGTTATTTAACTTCAGATGAAGTTTCAGGAGTTGAGTTTTCTACAGATAGTTTAAATTTATACAAAGGGGAAGAAAAGGTTTTAAAAGCAAAAGTATTGCCACAATCGGCCGGAAATAAAATGCTTGAATGGGAATCTCTTTCACCTGATATCTTATCGGTTTCTACTGATGGTTCAGTAAAAGCTTTAGAAAATGGAATGGGAAAAGTTGTAGTAAAAACAGTTGAAGGAAATAAAACGGATACATTAAAAGTTCATGTTTCTACTTTATCTATTTCGGTTTTAGCAAATAAATCGAATTGGGAAGTTATTTACGCTGATAACGAAACTGGTTCATCCAGGGAAGCAAAGGAAAATGTAATCGACGACCGCACATTAACCATGTGGTCAACCACTTACCGGGGAGATTCAATACCCGAACTTCCACATGAGCTTTGGATTGATTTAAAAGAGGAGTCAACTCTTACTAAATTTCAGTATTTGCCACGACAGGATTCAAGATACGATGGTACGGTTGATGAATATGAGTTGTATGTTACAAACGATACATTAAACTGGGGAGAACCGGTTGCAAAGGGTGAGTTTATATATGACAAATCCAATACTTACTGGCACAAACAAATTCAAAATATAGTTTTGGCAACTCCGGCCACAGGAAGATATGTAAAATTTAAGGCATTAAGTGAAGCTCAAAATAAAGGACTTCAGGTAACATCTGCTGCAGAATTTTATGCTTACACATCAGCAAAAGGAATTTCAATTCCGGATGAAATAACATTGGAAAAGGGTGAAAAGAAAAGTTTACCCAATGTACTTTCAATGCCCGGAGATGGAGTGATAGATAAAAGTTTGTTAATATGGTCTAGCTCAAATCCTGAGATAGTTTCAGTAGGTTACGCTACAATGGAAGCAAAATCGGCGGGAGTTGCAGAAATAACAGTTTCAACAATTGGAGGACAATATTCGGCAACAAGCACTGTGGAAGTAACGATTCCGACATCGGTAGAAGAGATTGTACAAGGTGGTGATGTTAAAATCTATCCAAATCCTGTAACAAATAATCAGGTTAATTTGGTGTTTCCTTCAATTGTAAATAATTTATCTGTAAAACTATATAATGTTGCAGGAGGATTGATTGCTGAAGAATCTTTTTTCTCAACAAGCCATGCTTTGGTTGACATAAATCGAGCAAATTACCAGGGTGTGGCAATCGTAAAAGTTGTGGCCGATAATGAGTATTTGACTGAAAAGGTAGTGGTTCAGTAAATATTGAATAACTAATTTAATAAAAGAATAAATTGTAGAAGGTTATATCAAAACGAGGATTAAAAAGAAAATGAACTTATTATTAGAAAGGAAGTCCTTGGTAATTTACCCCTAAATCCCTTAAGGGGGACTTTAAGCCTCCCACTTTGGGGAGGTTTGGAGGGGTCATAAGAAAGTTGGTTATAAATTGTAAGTTCTTTAATTGAAATTTAATTTTTGATACATCCTCTTAATCACATATAAAAAACTATAAACCAACTAAATTATATAGAAATGAAAAGAATACTGTTTTTACTCCCCGTTATTGCAATACTGTTTGCAAGTGTATCCAGTGCCGAAAAAGCCAGCGAAGAAAAGGTGAAATATGAAGCAAACTGGGAATCGTTAGCAAAACATAACATTGAACCTGAGTGGTTTAAAGATGCAAAGTTTGGAATTTACTTTCACTGGGGGCCTTATTCCGTACCTGCTTTTTCGAGTGAATGGTACCCGCGCTGGATGTATTTTAAAGATAGGGAAGACGGATGGGGACACGAAGTTTATCCACATCATAAAAAGACTTATGGTGAGCCTGAAGACTTTAACTACCATGATTTTATCCCGATGTTTCAGGCAGAACACTTTGATGCTGCTGATTGGGCTGATCTTTTCCAAAAATCAGGAGCACAATTTGCCGGTCCGGTTGCACAGCACCACGATGGTTTTGCCATGTGGGATAGTGAATTAAATCCCATGAACAGTATGGATAAAGGACCCAAAAAAGATATTACCGGTGATTTATTCAAAGAATTGAAAAAACGTAAGATGAAAACCATTGCCACTTTCCACCATGCACGAAACCTGCAGCGATACAAAGACGATCCCTCGAACTGGGCCGGTCAGGGGAGGAATGTGGCACCCAACAGTCATTACCCTTATCACCCCGATTATGCCACTTCTACCACCGATCCTGAATTAAAATATCTTTATGGAAATATCCCGGAAGCTGAGTTTAATGAATACTGGCTGGGGCAGGTAAACGAAGTAGTTGATAAATATGCACCCGATTTAATCTGGTTCGATTCGTGGTTGGATCAGATGCCGGAAGAATATCGACAGAAAATGGTGGCGCATCATTATAACACCGGAGTTAAGCGCGGACAGGAACCAATAGTTTTTTTCAAACAAAAAGATTTACCTGACGATGTTGCTTTGGTGGATATTGAACAGGGCGGAAAAACAGATATATCAGAAAAATACTGGCTTACAGATATTACAATTAGTTTTGGGAGTTGGTGTTATACACAGGGGCAAACCTATAAAGATCCTTCTTTGGTGATTAGAAATATGATTGATGTGTGGAGTAAAAAAGGAGTAGTACTTCTGAATGTTTCTCCGCGTGCCGATGGAATCATTCCCGATGAACAAAGAGCCGTGCTTTATGCCATTGGAGAATGGATAAATAAACACGAAGAAGCTGTTTATAATACTCGCGCCCATTCGGTTTTTGGTTACGGAATAGCGGAATTTGAGAAAGGCCATTTTGGAGGACAATCAGCAACCATGAAATATACAAAAGATGATATTCGTTTTACAACTTCAAAAGACGAAAAGGCTCTGTATATTTATTCTTTAGGATTACCAAAAGAAAATTCTCAAATGGAATTTACGAATGTTTTTGACACTCACAAAGATGTAAAAAGTGTGAAAGTAGTTGGTTCTGGTGCTGATGTAAAATGGGAAGTTGCCGATGAAAAATTGAAAATAACGACTCCGGTTGCGGAGAAAATGAATGAAATTGCAACAGTTTTTAAAGTTGACTTTAATTAATAAAAATATGAGTTACAAAAATCATTTAGACTTTTTTGTAAAAGTATTTCTTTTAATTGGATTAATTCTTCAAGTTAATTCAAAATTATATTCACAAGCCGATTCCACTGGTATGCGTGGTTTAACATCTCTTGAAATTACAGCTGAGATGGCACCCGGAATCAATTTGTTTAATACGCTTGATGCCATTTGTACCTGGTGTACAAATAATAAAAATGGATTGGGAAGTGAAACGGTTTGGGGGAATCCTTTCACCAAACCTGAAATGATAAAAGCTTTTGCGGACAGAGGATTTAAGACATTAAGAATTCCGGTTACATGGTATAATCATATGGGAGCTGCACCGGATTTTATTATTGATACTGCTTGGATGGATAGGGTGGAAGAAGTGGCTAATTTCGCCCTCGATAATAATATGTATGTTATTATTAACCTGCATCATGAAGATTTAAAATCAGGCAGACCAGGAACATGGATTAGCACAACCTACGAAAAACAGGAGGCCGTTGCAGATCAATTGGAAAAAGTTTGGACACAAATAGCTACACGGTTTAAAGATTATAATGACTACGTGATTTTTGAAACGATGAATGAACCACGTGAGGTTGGCGGAACCAAAGAATGGGAAGGTGGTACTGCTGAACATCGCGAGGTAATGAATGCGCTAAATCTTGCTGCCGTAAATGCAATTAGAGCTACAGGTGGTAATAATGAATCAAGGTTTATTATGCTTCCTCAGGTTGGTGCAAATGTAGCTTCGGCACTTGATGCATTGGTAATTCCAAATGATGATCCGAATACAATTGTTTCTGTTCATGCTTATTATCCGTATTGGTTTACAATAGGAGGCGGTACCGATAAATGGGGTACAGCGACTGAAGTAAGAGCATTGGAAAATGCTTTTGCACCTCTGTCTAAAAAATTTGTCGCAAACGGAATTGGTGTGGTAATGGGTGAATGGGGAGCAGGAAATCAGGATAACTATGATCAAAGAATAAACTATTACCAGACATATACAAACATTTGTAAAAAATATGGAATTACCCCGGTTACATGGATTTATGATTTTAACAGAAAAACCTTAACATGGGAAAATCCTTTGATAGAAGAGGCTATTTTACAAGCTTATGATTCTACATTTATTCTTGCTGAAGACTTGACTCTTGATATTACATCGGATACATTATTTGTGGGCGAAACGCTTCAATTGTCAGCTACAATATTCCCTGATACTGTGAGTACAAAAGAAATCGGTTGGGTTTCAAGAAATGGTGATATTGCTTCTGTAAATTCAAAGGGCTTAATTACCGCTAAATCAAGAGGTACTGTTAAAAT
>CAJXZG010000004.1 GCA_913063265.1 uncultured Prolixibacteraceae bacterium
TGAGCAATTTGTAAAATTCACAATCCTTGCCCAGATATTTATCGAGACTAACTCCAATAATATTTTCAGCAGTAACTACAGATTGATTAAACCCGGAAATATGTGTAAAAACAGTTGGTACCTCTTTGTCCGGGAAATGGTATTTATAATGTTTAAATAAAGAAATTAACTGTTCTTCGATTACTTGAAATTCAGAGAATTCCTGCTCAACACTGTTTTTAATATCTAAGATCATGGTATCAGACAGGAACAGTTTAAAATCTTCTAAAAAATAATCGTCTCCCAAACCTCCAATCTGTATTACTTTGTAGGTAAAAAGATCGAAATATTCAGGATATTCGTTACTCAGATTGGTAATAGCCTGCAATGTATCTTTTTCGCTTAACGAGAATAATTTCTGCTCAAACCGAACAATTTCAACTTCCTCATCGATTTCCGAGATATCAACTTTTAAACGATTGGAATTACAACTCCAAAAAACAAGTAAAAAGATAATTGCAGAAAGGGAATATATTTTATAGTTCATTTTATTTGAAATTTAATTCAATACGTTTAGGCAAAAATAATATTGCTAATGTGAACTAAAAATTGGAGATTTGCAATCACAAAATAGGTTTAAAGTTTAAAATTCAAAGTTTAATGATTTAGCATTTCTCTCTTTAAACTTTAAACCTTTTAACTTTAAACTGTTTCTATGAAAGTTGCATTAGCTCAGTTAAATTATGCCATCGGTGATTTTGAAGAAAATCCGGCAAAAATAATTTCTCAAATTGAAAGGGCAAAAAAAGACGGAGCCGACCTGGTTGTTTTTTCCGAATTATCAGTAACCGGTTATTACCCGCATGATTTGCTGGAGAAAAAAGAGTTTATTGAAAAGGCGGAAAATGCTGTTGAAAGAATTGCCGGGCATTGTAACGCAATAGCAGCAATTATCGGGGCTCCACGCATCAACGAAGGAGAAAAAGGCAAACAACTTTTTAATTCGGCATTTTTTTTAAATGAAGGAAAAGTTCAATACGTTCAAAATAAAACCCTGCTTCCTACCTACGACATTTTTGATGAATACCGCCATTTTGAGCCCAATAAAAAATTTGATATTGTTGAATATAAGGGCAAAAAAATTGCCATTACAATTTGCGAAGATTTATGGGACGAATTGCCTACAGCCAATGAATTTGGAAAAGACAAACTTTACCAGGTTTCACCATTGGAAGAATTGTCGAAACTAAATCCCGATTTTGTTGTGAATTTATCGGCATCACCTTTTTCGTACAATCAGGAAGGATGGCGCAAAAATGTATTAATCAACAAAGCCAAAAGATACCAATTGCCAATTTTTTATGTAAATCAGATTGGTGCACAAACAGAACTGGTTTTTGACGGAGGATCGGTTTTTATTGATTCCCGGGGAGATATCGTTAAAGAAATGAGATATTTTAACGAAGATTACCTAGTTGTTGATATGAACGATATTGGCAGTCAGCAACTTCAGCCAAAAACAGAAACCATTGAAAAAATTCATGATGCACTTGTACTTGGAATTCGTGATTATTTTCAAAAAATGGGCTTCAAAAAAGCAACACTTGGCCTTTCAGGAGGTATTGATTCTGCAGTGACTGTTGCTTTGGCAGTAAAAGCGGTTGGAGCTGAAAACGTTCGGGTTCTTCTGTTACCTTCAAAATATTCATCGGACCACAGCATTGAAGATGCCAGAAAACTGGCGGAGAACCTGAATATTCAATATGACATTTTAAATATTCAGTCAGCAGTCGACGAGTTTGAAAAAGCACTTTCACCAATATTTAAAGAAACTACCTCGGATGTAACAGAAGAAAATATTCAGGCACGTGCACGTGGAATATATTTAATGGCCATCTCAAATAAATTTGGACATATTCTTTTAAATACTACGAATAAAAGTGAATGTGCAGTAGGCTACGGAACACTGTATGGTGATATGAATGGTGGAATTGCAGTATTGGGAGATGTATATAAAATGGATGTTTTTGGCTTGGCACATTTTATTAATCGTGAAAGAGAAATTATTCCTGAAAACTCCATAACCAAGCCACCTTCTGCAGAACTCAGGCCCGACCAAAAAGATACCGATTCTTTACCTGAATATAAGGATTTGGATAAAATGCTATTTAGTTATATAGAAATGAATATGTCGCCCAAAGAAATTATAGCACTCGGATTTGAAGAAAATGTCGTACGAAAAGTAATCAGGTTGGTTAACATAAACGAATATAAAAGATTTCAGGCTGCTCCTATTTTAAGAATAAGTTCAAAAGCTTTTGGTTTTGGCAGAAAAATGCCACTTGTAGCGCGATACTAGTATTAACAATTATTACACGCAAAAGAAACACTTATTAATTTAAATGAAATTCATTGTAAAATTATCGTTAAAAATGAATTTGTGTTAACCTTTTTTTTTTTAGCTTTGATGCTGTAAAACATACAGATTAGCTACATGTTAAATACCGACTTTAGTATAAAAGATATTCTCGATAACCCGAAATCTATTTTTTACCTTTTATCACCTGAAGAAAAAGAGGAAGTCCAGCATCATGTTTCCTTTTCCAGTTTCAGAAAAAATGAATTTATTTTTAAAGAAGGTGACAAACCGAATGGTTTAATTACCCTTGTTGAAGGGAAAGTAAAGATTTACAAGGAAGGTGTTGGTGGCCGGGAACAGATCATTCGTATGGCTAAACCACTTGGAATTATAGGTTATCGTGCCTTATTAAGTTTCGAAAATCATATTGCTTCTGCACTAACACTTGAAGAATCTGTAATTTGTACCATAAGTTCAGATTTTGTGCTAAACAAAGCATTAAAAAACAGCGATTTTTCGTTTAAAATAATACAAAAACTGTCCAAAGAACTGGCATTCGCAAATGGCAGAATGGTTACTTTAACGCAAAAACATATTCGTGGCCGGCTTGCTGAATCATTGTTACTTTTAAAAGATAAATATGGTGTTGAAAACGACGGTAATACCTTAAAGGTTTACTTGTCGAGAGAAGATATCGCAAATTTATCTAACATGACTACCTCAAATGCAATTCGTACTTTGTCGACTTTTGCAAGCGAGCGGGTAATTGCAATCGACGGTAGAAAGATAAAAATTCTGGATCCTGCCCGATTGGAAAGGGTTAGTAAACTTGGATAGAAAAATATATACGATTACAAAGCCATTGGTATTTTACTGATGGCTTTTTTTGTTGAATTTGACCAATTATTAACTGTTATTCAATACACTATCACTTTTTGAACATGTTTCTCTTTTTGAGAAGTCAGTTCAAAAATCACTAAACCATGAGGAAGTTGATCCTTTTTAATAATGTTCATATTTAATCCCTGATTCAGCATAACACTCCTTCGGATTAAAAGAGAACCTGATGCATTGTATATCCTCAAAATGTAATTTGATTCAGATTCACCTGTAAAATTAAGATGTACATAGTTCTCACTTTGAAATATAAAATACCTGGAATGACTTTTTACTGTATTTGCTGAAGTTAAAGTGTCTCTCTGAATTAAAAGAACAGCAGGTTCGCTTTCTCCAAAACCATCATTTACCGCTAACACAGATAATTCTCCGGACTGAAAATTTTCTTCAAAATATACATTTATTAAATCTGAATCACCAACTCCCTTCATGCCATTGCTTAATATCCAATGATAATCTGTAGCATTAAAAACCGGTTCAACATTATAAGTTATACTTAATTCATTAGCCTTAATTTTAGAAGGCCCAAATATTTGTTTAGGTTTTTCAGGAACATTGTAATAATGTATAGATTTCATTTCAACCTTCTCTCTAAGGGGAATAAGGTCAAACTCAATTGTGTCTGCAGTAACATTAACCAGCAAATAATTCTCATCTTCTACCTCTCCCATTCCCGATGCTATTAAACTAACATTTTCCCATTTGTCGTAAAATGCTGCTATGGCATCAGGATTTCCACCAACATCCCCTGCAAACAGATAAAACTCCATTTCAGGGTATTTTTGAAAAATTGGAAAAACCTCATCCCAAAAATTTGAATAACCGCTAATCTGTGCATACCTTGAACGGCTGTTGCTTCTGACATTTTTATACTTCTCATGGCTGTTCCATAGTATTTCATGAAAGAAAATAAATACATTTTTTGAATTTGTATCAGCCTTTGAAAGAATATCATTAAGAAAATCCAGTTGCACAGAAGAAACAGACCTATCTGATTCCGTACTGTTCAGAATTATAAATGTTCCACAAGCTTTTTTAAAACTATAGTAACTTCCACCATGTTTTTGACGAAATACTTCGTAACCTGTATAATTATCATCATGGTTTCCCATCACATAAAAGGACTCTAAACCAAGAGAATCAAGTTCTTTATCAACCTGTGCCCAACTTTCCGGATTACTTTTATTTACAATATCCCCCGTCAAAAAGATTGTATTTATTGATGAATCTGGTGTTAAAGCCAGTTTTTTAAGAAGCGGAGGATGTAATCCAATATTACTGCCTCCATGTGCCCCATACGCATGTCCGGCCACAATAAATTTACAAACCTTTTCAGTTTGCCCTGCTCCAACATATGAAAGCAGAATTATAAAAAAGAGTACAAATGATGATTTAACTGATTTTTTCAATTTTTAATAATTAGACCGGTTCACAAATGTACTAAAACAAAAGAACCGCCCTTAATTAAAGAACGGTTCAAATTTATATTCAGAAAAATATTACTTGTTCATTTCTGCAAAGTATTTGTAAAATAATGGTATAGTTTTTATTCCATTATAAAACTGCTCCAACGGATAATTTTCGTTTGGAGAATGAATAGCATCCGATTCTAATCCAAATCCCATTAACACAGATTTTATTCCTAAAATTTCCTCAAACGTAGAGATTATAGGAATACTTCCACCCGAACGAACAGGAACCGGGCGTTTACCATATGTATCGTTATATGCTTTTTCAGCTGCTTTATATGCAGGAATTTCTATTGGACAAACATATCCCTGACCACCATGTAAGGATTTTACATTAACCTTAACCGATTTTGGTGCAATACTTTCAAAATGTTCTTTAAACAAATCTGCTATTTTGTGATGATCCTGGTTGGGTACCAAACGACAGGAAATTTTTGCATAAGCTTTTGAAGGCAGTACAGTTTTGGCGCCTTCCCCGGTATATCCTCCCCATATGCCACAAACATCAAAAGTTGGTCTGATTCCGGTATGTTCCATGGGTGTAAAACCTACTTCACCGGCCAGTTCATCTACGTCGATTGCTTTTTTATATTCATCCGTACTAAAAGGAGCTCCTGCCAGTAATTCTCTTTCTTTAGCAGATACTTCCAAAACATCATCATAAAATCCGGGAATTGTAATTTTTCCTTTTTCATCCATCATTTTGGCAATCATAGATGAAAGTACATTAATTGGGTTTGCTACAGCACCACCAAAAAGCCCGGAATGTAAATCCCTGTTTGGCCCTGTAACTTCAACTTCCCAATACGCAAGGCCACGTAAACCGGTCGTAATTGAAGGAATGTCTGCAGCAATCATAGAAGTGTCTGAAACTAAAATTACATCAGCCTTTAGCATTTCTTTATTATCCTCACACCATTTTCCCAGATTTGGCGAACCTACTTCTTCTTCACCTTCGATCATAAATTTTACATTGCAGGGAAGTGTATTTGTTTTCACCATTAATTCGAAGGCTTTGGCATGCATCATACCCTGTCCTTTATCATCGTCTGCACCGCGGGCGTAAATTTTTCCATCCCTGATTTCCGGCTCAAACGGAGGTGTATCCCATAAATCTAACGGGTCCACCGGCATAACATCCATATGTGAATAAACCAAAACAGTTGGCAATTTTAGATCAATTATCTTTTCTCCATAGGTTACCGGATTTCCTTTTGTCTCATAAATATCAGCTTTATCCGCACCGGCTTCCAATAATGTTTTTTTCCAATATTCCGCAGCTTTGTACATATCGGGTTTATGACTTGCAATGGAACTTATTGAAGGTATCCGAATTAAACCAAATAACTCTTCTAAAAATCTTTCCTTATTTTCTTCTACATAATTATTAATGTATTCCATAATCTTTAATTGAATTTCTATTTAAACATAAATGCAAAATAGAGTTTTCAGGGATATTAAAAAAGTAAAAAAATCATAAACAAGAGAAATTCTAAATTCCAAATTGCCAAAAGTCAAATAAATTCCAATTTCAAATAGATGAATATCTTTCTGAACCACAAAAGGCACATTAGAAAACATTAGTCATCAGATGAAAAAGTTTTGATCGCCTTCCGACTTCACGCTTCATGCTTCCAACTTCCATCTCTTTTACTTCCGTCTCCGTTCTTCCGTCTTCAGACTTTTTCCTTAGATGGCAGTTTGTCGCAACTCATAGCCATCGGATGAATTGCTTTTGATCGTCTTCCGACTTCGTGCTTCGTGCTTCCGACTTTCTACAAAAAAAAGGGCATCCGTCAATCGACGAATACCCTTAAACTATAATTGTGTGGTTTTTTAATTAGTGATTTCCTTGAATTTTGGATTCTCGAAATATCTTGCAAATTCCATATCGGTTTTCGCTTTTGCTTTCAATTCCGGATTAATTTCAACCGCTTTTTCAAGACTTTCGAAAAGTAAATTTTCTTTTGCTGTGCGTGCTCCGATAACCGCTTTCAAATACTCTTTCATATAACAATTTGGCATATCGAAAGCTTCCAAATCCTGCAGTGCAGCATTATTGTTTCCTGCCATCATCTGAGCCAAAGCAGAGTTAATATCGTCATATTTGGCGAAGTATTTTGTTGCCTTGTCGTATTCAGCTTCTTTCATGCTTACAATTCCAAGGTTGTAGTTCACCTCGTTTCCTGCACCGGCTGCAGCGCCAAATAATGCTTCTGCTTCTTTAACATCACCACTTTTTAACTCAACTGCACCAAGGTTATTTTTAATAATTGGTTCATCATTTTTCAAGGTTTCAGCTTTTTCGAATAATGGAGCTGCATCATCATATTTTCCTTGTTTTGTAAGAACAAATCCGGCATTGTTATGACCTCGCCAGTCTTCAGGATAAATTTTAATAGCAGCGTTATAAACTTCAAGCTGATCGTCTAATCCATCAAATAAAGTTGCGGCATAAAGCAACTCCGCAGGATTTAAAGAAGACGGATCCGATTTTGCAAGTTTCATCAGTTCTTCATCTGTTTTACCAATCAAATCAACACTGGTAGTCATTTTTGCACGACGAAGCTGTGGAAGAATCTCCTCTTTTACACCCTCGAAAGTTTCGCTTAAGTTTCTGATTTCTCTTTCGCGAACCTCAGGATCGTTGTACATAGAAAGTACTCGAAGGATTAGTTCTTTATCCTGAATATTTGATTGCTCCATTAACTCTTTAAAACCATCCCAGTCTTCAGGAGTATATTTTGTTTTTAACTCAATATCAACACCAGCCTCTTTTAGTTTTTCAGCAAGGAAAGCAGTAGATGTTTCTTTACGTTTTGCTGCCAGTTCTGTATTTAAATCAATTGAACCGTCGGGTGAAGCATAAGCCGAAACTTCTACTCTTTTTAAATCCATATTTTCATCTTCGTTTGCTTTTTTCGTATAATCCTGCAAACCTACTACGTCATCCTTATCTGTTTGTTCGTTTCGAACTTTTGCATTATTTATCAGGTAATGAATGTCAGCCATCATTTCGTCAGGAACAACTCTTTGGAATGCATCGATATTAGGATCGTATTTTCCGGTAGTATTTTCTTCGCGTTGTACACCAATTATTGCTTTTGGATAATTTGCAACCAATTCGCTTGTTGCCAAAACACCATCGGCGATTTTTATTGGTTCAAAGTCTATACTCTTTTTTCCCTCGGAAGCTGTAATTTGCATATACAATTCAGATAAGCTCATTGCCGCGTCATAATCAACATTGTCTTTGTACGCAACTGTACCACCCGATTCATAATTAATAACCCTGTTATTGGCTTTTACTTTTTCACCCTGAGCAGAAGCAGGATTTAATTTTGTACTTCCATCGGCATATTTTAAAACCGGTGTAGCCACAACTGTAGCTTTTTTGCTAAAATATTTTGCCGGATAACGGGTATCTATTTCAACACTTACATTTCCCGCATGGCTTTCCAAAACCTCAGGATTTACTTTGAACTGAATTTGGTCTGCATTTTTTTGCATTTTTTTCAATCCGGAGCAGCTCGCCATAACCACCACCATCAACACTAATAAAACTGGCTTAAAGCTTATACTATTCATTATAAAAGATAATTTAAAATTGATAATTAGAATTCCACGCAAAAATAGAAACCTTTTTATTATTGCAAAGGAGTAAAATCAAAAAAATTTATAAAATCAAACGGTTAATCCCTAATTTATAATCACTCTGAAATATAGACTGTTTCAGCCGCCTGTAATCGTTAATATTTTTAACAAAATCGATATTATTAACATCGATTATCAAAATAGGAAATGTGGTAATTTGTTTTAAAAAATTAAAATATCCTTTTTGGATTTTTTCGAGATATTCTGCACTTATATTTTGCTCATAATCGCGACCTCTCGATTTTATATTTTTTAGAAGCTGCTCGGTATCCGCATGTAAATAAACATACAAATCCGGCTTTGGCATCGACTCAAAAACAATATCAAAAATCTGACGAAAAAGGTGGTACTCATCGTCCTTTAATGTATTTTGAGCAAAAATGGCCGATTTGGCAAAATAATAGTCAGCTACAGAAAAAGAATGAAATAAATCGAGATCCAGAATTTGTTTTTTTAACTGGTTATAACGATCCGCAAGAAACGATAATTCAAGCGGGAATGAATAACGATCCTGATCATTATAAAATTTAGGCAAAAAAGGATTATCCGCAAATTGCTCTAATACCAGTTTTGCTCCCTTTTCTTTCGAAATCATTTTGGAAAGTGTGGTCTTTCCAGCTCCAATATTTCCTTCAATAACCAAAAACTGCATTTAATCTTTTGTTCTTTTTCGTTTATTCACCCCTTTGTCTGTAGACATTTCCCCTAAAGAGGAGAACTTAAATAAGTAATTTTAATAGTTACTTGTTGATTTGTTTTATCAAATCTTTAGAACGTATTCCCCTAAAGGTGAAGTGCCGGGAACTTGTTCTGATTCTTCGGGAAGCGATGGGGTAAATTTCATAATTTGAAGCCATAAATTTAACTACATTAGTCTTTTTTCTTTCCTGATTATATTGTCTTTCCTGGTTCCTAAAATATAAGAAACAATAACTCCGAGCGAAATGGCACTTGCCAGTAATATTTCCCGTTGTACTGGAAAAATCAGAAACAGCATTATTCCAATGGATGATCCGGCTAATATTCCAAAAAATGCATAAACATAAGAGAAATAATAGGGTGGGTAAAATCCATGTTCTTTCCGCATATGGTTCGATAAGCGGCTAATTAATCTGTCGAACTGGCGGCGCGAGTTGCCAGGAACTTCAACTGCTTCTTTTATTTTTTGAACAGATTCACCGATATCAATTTTCAGTTTATTACAATCCGGACAATTAGCAGTAAATTCATCTACACGACTTACATTTCGTTTAAACTCATCGATACGAAAAAAACGCTTGTCTTTTTCCCTTGTTTTTTCCAGGCTGGTATCGATTTTTATGATTGTTTTTTCACCCCACTTTTCCATTACTTTTTGAAATTTTATTGACTCGTATACAAAATTAAGCATAAAAAACGCCCTGCCAACCGACAGAGCGTTTTTATATTTCTAATCATTTTTTTACTCAGACTTTAGAGCATCGTTGTCGCGACGTGGACGGAAGTCTCTGCGATCTCCACTTCTACGATCGTGGCCTCTTCTGTCACCACCGCGTCTGTCACCTCCCCTGCGATCACCTCTTGGCCCGCGATTTTCTCTTGGCGGACGTTCAACGTAACCTTCAGGTTTTGGAAGTAATACTTTACGCGAAAGTTTAAATTTACCTGTTTTTTGGTCGATGTCAATTAATTTAACCTCAACCTCGTCACCTTCTTTGGCAAAATCTTCAGCATTTTCAACACGTGCCCAATCCATTTCGGAAACATGAAGTAAACCTTCTTTACCAGGAAGAATTTCGATAAATGCACCAAACGAAACCACAGATTTTACTTTCCCTTTGTAAGTTTCTCCTACCTCAGGAAGTGCAGTGATTGCTTTGATTCTGGCTTTTGCTGCTTCGATTGGCTCCAGTCCTGAACCTGAAATTTCAACAATACCTTCATCGTCTTTTTCTTCAATAACGATTACCGTTTCGGTTTCTTCCTGAATCGCTTGAATAACCTTTCCTCCAGGACCAATGATTGCACCGATCATATCTTTTGGAACAACTACGGTTTCAATACGTGGAACATTAGGTTTATACTCAGCACGGGGCTCAGGAATTACTTTTAGCATTTCACCCAAAATATGTAAACGTCCTTCTTTTGCCTGTTGTAAAGCTTCTGCCAATACTTCGTATGGAAGTCCGTCAACTTTAATATCCATTTGTGTGGCAGTAATACCATCAGCAGTTCCTGTAACTTTAAAGTCCATGTCGCCAAGGTGATCTTCATCACCAAGAATATCAGAAAGAACTGCATAGTTTTCAGCTCCTTTGTCGGTAATTAATCCCATGGCGATACCGGAAACCGGCTTTTTAATTTTAATACCGGCATCCATCATACCCATTGTTCCGGCACAAACAGTTGCCATTGATGACGAACCATTTGACTCGAGAATATCAGACATGATTCGAACCACATAAGGGAAGTCTGTTGGAATCATTTTTTTCAAACCACGAAGCGCAAGGTTACCATGGCCAATTTCACGACGGCTTGTTCCACGAGGTGTTTTTGGATCGCCCACACAGAATGGAGGGAAATTGTAGTGTAACAAGAAGTTTTCACTTCCCTGGTAGGTTACAGCATCAATTTTTTTGATGTCCATTTTTGTTCCCAAAGTAACCGAAGTTAAAGACTGTGTTTCTCCACGTGTAAAAATCGATGAACCATGTGCTCCCGGAAGATAATCCACTTCTCCCCAAATCGGACGAATTTCGTTGGTTGCTCTACCATCCAGACGAATTTTATCATCCAGAATCATTCTACGCATCGCCTCCTTTTCAACATCGTGATAGTATCTCTTAATCAGACTAATATGTTGGTCGAGATCGATTTCTTCGTTTTCGGCATTTTCTTCGGTATATTTTTCAATAAACTCGTCACGAATTACCATAAAGGCATCTAAACGTTCGCTTTTGTTAGTAATTTGTTTTTTAGCTACTTCGTAACAGGCTTCGTAAGTTTCAGCTTTTACCTTTTCGCGTAATTCCTCGATATTATTTTCGTGACTGTATTCACGTTTTACAACACCTATTTCAGTAGCCAGTTCTTCCTGTGCCTTGCAATGTTTTTTAATTTCGTCGTGAGCAACTTTAATTGCCTCTAACATTACTTCCTCAGAAACCTCATTCATTTCACCTTCAACCATCATAATGTTGTCGTAAGAAGCTCCAACCATAATTTCAAGGTCAGCTTCTTCCATTTCAACACGACTTGGGTTGATTACGAACTCGCCATTAATACGTGCCACTCGCACCTCAGAAATTGGTGTTTCGAAAGGTACATCCGATACTGCTATTGCTGCCGAAGCTGCTAATCCTGCCAAAGCATCGGGCATTTCATCTTTCCCTACAGAAATCAGGGAAATCATTACTGCCGTTTCTGCATGATAATCATCGGGGAACAACGGACGAAGTGCACGGTCAACTAAACGTGCTACCAGAATCTCATCATCGCTCGGACGGGCTTCTCTTTTCAGGAACCCTCCCGGAAAACGACCTGCGGCTGAAAACTTTTCTCTGTAATCAACCGATACCGGCATAAAATCTACATCTTCTTTTGCTTCTTTAGCTGAAACCACTGTTGCAAGCAACATGGTTTCGCCCATACGTACAACTACCGCCCCATCGGCTTGTTTTGCCAGTTTGCCGGTTTCAATGGTAATGGACCTGCCATCGGCAAGCTCAATTGTTTTAATTGTTGCGTTTACCATAATAATAATTACTTGTTTTTTTGCGATCTCCTTAATCTTTTAACCAAATTCACAATCTTACTCTCTCTCTTCTCCCTCTCTAATTTAGAGAGGGACGATTTTATCGTAGATGAAATCCGGGTGAGTATTCATTATTATAAATGAATAGCATTTCAAATTTAGCCAACATTAAAAGATCTTGTTTAAATTACAATGGGTGGTGAGGTTTTGCAATTTACAAAAAAGAAAGGCAATACATCGCATTGCCTTTCATTTATTTTTACTTACGTAAGTTCAATTCTTTAATAATTGCACGATACCTTTCGATATCTTTTTTAATTAAATAGTCGAGTAAACTACGACGCTTACCTACTAACTTAATTAATGCACGACGAGTACTGTTGTCTTTCTTGTTTTGTTTCAAGTGTTCTGTAAGGTGATTAATCCTGTGTGTGAACAATGCAATCTGACCTTCAGCACTTCCTGTGTCTGTTGCGCTTTTACCATGTTTGGCAAAAATCTCTGCTTTTTTTTCTGTTGTTAAATACATTTTTAAAGAACTATTTGTTATACAATGTTTAAACCGCAGCATCGCTTTCAATAGAAACGGCTTAAAATTAATTGGCCGCAAATGTAGGTAAAAGTTTTTGATTAGCAAACAGATAAAACAAACTATAAATCACTTCAGATAAGTTTATCTTTCATATTATTTTTTACTTCTTTGTGAAACTCTGTGGCTCTTTGAGGTTCTTTGTGTTAAGGTCCTATTACATTATTACACAAAGTTACACCAAGAAGCACAAAGGAACTCAAAGGATTTTTAGTAAAAACTTATTTACAACTTACTTTTATCAATCCAGATTAAAGACACTACTTATCTATAGCCTTGTTTTCCCAAAGTTCATACGTTTTGCCAACATGACCTGAGTAACGGAAAAAATCAAGGTCACCATCTCCATCGGCATCTCCTAAAAGTGAATTATAAGCACCTTGTTTTGTAAGCACTTGTTGTTTTGACCACACTTCCCATGGTTCTCCTGAGCCCTGGTAAAAAATAATTACCGGACTATAATTTGGATCTCCCTGATCACCATTATTTCCGGATAATACATCCATATCTCCATCATTGTCTATATCGCCAACCTGTAAGGTATGTGCATAAGCATTTTGTCCAATTTCATGGCGTATCCATTTCGAGCAGGAAGATTCATAATCATACCAGGCTACCCTTGTCCTGAATTTTTCCGAGCAGGATATAAATACCTCGTCAATTTTGTCACCATCCACATCGGCACAAAAGATTTTTGTTGCATTATACTCCCAGGTATATGCGTCTTCATTATTCCAGTACGGATCAATATTTTGAACAAACCATGCACCTGTCATATCTCCTCCGGGATTAAAAAAGCAAAAACCAGTTGAAACCACATCCACATCGCCATCACCATCCACATCACCAACATGTTGGCCTTCGTGTAAATGCTCCACATAAACTTCAGCTGCTTTGCTCCAGTTTTGAGGATCATCCTGACGGATTACAAACATTTTTCTTGATGCATGTGTGGTTGCTGCTACATCCAATTTTCCATCACCATTCATATCTACCAAATCAAAGTCTTTTACAAAACTTGGGAATACCGCAATTTTATGCGCTTTCCATCCCGGGTTTTCGTACCAATAAAGTGTTAAAGGCTGGTCTGCACCGCCCCATTCTCCGGGGCTCACAGGACCCAAGACATCCATATCACCATCATTATCTATATCTCCGGCAGCAATGTCTCCGGCAGCAAATACTTTACCTTCCGGGCTTTTCTCTGCAATTACATGTTTGATGGATTCACCAAACCCGGGAACTGTTTCATACCATAATAAAGCACCACCTTTGGCATTATTATTAATCACGAATAAGTCCAGAAGACCATCATTGTTTACATCGGCTTGTGACCTTGCCCACCACATCTCTGTTCCTTCGGAAACAATGGTGTGCTTTTCAAATTCAACTTGTGCATTAACATTTAAGATCCAGATAAACGACAATAATACTGGTACTAATTTTTTGATTTGATTCTTCATAGTTCAAAGTTTAATCAGTGAAATTACTTCTATTGAAAAAGTAACTCTTTTGTTTAATTGATTTAGTAGTTCATTTTTAATAATGCTTAAAAATAATAATGTTTGGTTTTATTCAGGTTTTGAATTCCGCATTTAATTCATTGGATTTATAATTTCGTTGTAAAAATTTAGGCATTTTACACAACAGACGCTAAAAATTCGCTAAGCGGATCGAATCGCTAAACGGTTAAAAGGAATACTAAAAATAAATTAGTCATCAGATGAATATCTACGCTGAATATATTCATCCGATGACTTGACTAATACCAAATTGACCACAAAATACCGCATATAAATTGATTCTTTTTCGTTTCTACAGCGTTGAAAAATGATAACGTAGCTATGGCTATGCTATAATTTTTCGCCTTGTACAAACGAAAAATAATCGGCATATCCAATGCGGCATTTTATAATCAAATTGGTATAAAATAAAAAACCCGGCAAACTTGAATCTGCCGGATTTTCTGTTATTCAGAACTCAATATTTCTTATTTAAAATCCTGGACTTTGGAAAGTCCGAGTCCCGCTTTTGCTCCTCCCCTGGGGAGGCTTGAAGGGGCTTTAAATCCCGCTAAAATCAACATTGTTAAACACTATTGAAGGTGCCAGTAATGATGAATTCTCATTAACATCATTTCCGGTTTCGGCAATATCCATTAATAACTTTTTCATATTTCCGGTAATGTTCATTTCAGCAACGGGTTTGGTAATTTTCCCTTTTTCAACCAAAAATCCTTCGATACCATAAGAAAAATCACCGGTTGTGCCGTTACAGTTTCCACCATTAAACCCGGTTACCAAAATTGCTCTTTTTTGTGATGCAATTAATTGATCGAGATTTTTATCCCCCAGTTCAAATACCAGGTTCGATGAATTTCCGGTAGTCGGTTCGGTCTCAAGCTTTTTCGCATAATACGTATCGATGTAATAAGTTTTCAGAACACCTTTATCAATAACACTTCGTTTTTTTGCTGCCAAACCTTCACTGTCAAATAATCTTGAACCTCTTCCACCAACGATAAACGGATCGTCAACAACAGTAAGTTTATCCGAGGCAATTTTTTCATTCAGTTTATCAATCAGGAAAGACCTTTTTTGCTGAATTGAAGAACCGTTAATTGCAGACAAAACAGGTCCCAGTATATTTCTTACCACTTTATATTCAACAATCATTGGTAATTTTTCCGATTCTATTTTTGCCTGTCCAATCTTATTAATAGCACGTTCAAGCGCTTTTGAGCCTGTTCCTTCTTTTTCAAGTTTATCGTAGAAAACTGCACTTTCGCTCCAACCACCTGATGGTCTTGCTTCGCCTCCTTTTACCGAAACAGAAGTGTAAAGCCCGTAATATGTAGTTGCAGTATCGCCTTCGAAGCCATTACTGGTAACCATTACACGCTCGTTTAATCCGTCGTAATAGCTTGCCGAAACTGAAATGATTCTTTCGTCTTTTCCCAAAGCCTCTTTTTCGGCTGCGTAAGCAAGGTCAATTTTCTGTTTTGGATCGATGTTGTTATACTCAGTGTCTAGAGTATTTAAATCTTCACCTCCTCCTTTATAGTATAGTGAAGGATTGGGCAAGGTTCTGAATTCATCTTCCGAAAGATATTTTGTCCCCTCAATAGCTTCTTCGATAAAACGGGCCAAATCTTCCTTTTTCATTCGGTTGGTTGAATGCGATGAATACTTGTTATCGACAAACAAACGGATGGAAAGCCCACTTTGAATTGCCTGTTCCAGCTTATCAATTTTTTCTTCGCGTACTTCAACACTACTGCTTTTATTATCTGAAATGCTGACACTAACTTCCTGAGCGCCATTTTCAAGGGCATGGTTCATTGCCCATTTTGCCAAATTATATTTTTCTTCTTTTGTCATTTTTATAGAATTACGGATTTATAATTATGATACACCACCAACGGTTAGTTTTTTAACTAAAACACTTGGTAGTCCGCATGTAACAGGAACCGACTGTCCGCTTTTTCCGCAAGTCCATGTTCCGTTATCAATTAAATAATCGTCGGCAGCCATCGTAATATCCGCCAATGCCTGAGGTCCGTTTCCTATAATATTAATATCTTTAATCGGATCGGTTAATTTCCCTTTTTCAATCAGGTAACCCGATTTTACAAAGAAAGTAAAATCGCCGGCACCAATTTTTACCTGTCCGTTACTGAAATTATCAACATAAACTCCATAATCAACTTCTCCAATTATATCATCTTTTGTATGAGGTCCTACTTCCATATAGGTTGCACGCATTCTTGGGAGTGGAATATGACGGAATGATTCGCGACGTCCGTTTCCGGTTGGGTCGATACCATAATGTTTGGCACTGATTCTGTCGTGAATATAACTGTTTAATATACCGTCTTTAACGAGGTAAGTTTTTTCCACATCATTTCCTTCATCGTCGATATTTATCGAACCGCGGTTATTGTCCAATGTTCCGTCATCGATAATGTTGATAAAATTCTCAGCCACTTTTTTACCCATTTTATCACTAAAAATGGATTCTCCTTTACGGTTAAAATCGGCTTCAAAAGTATGACCAATCGCTTCATGAAGTAAAATCCCCGAGCCACCTGCTCCCATTACCACCGGCATTTCGCCGGCTTTTGGTTTTGTGGCTTCAAATAAAATATTGGTTCTGTCGACTGCTTCCTGCGCCAAATCATTTACCAGTTCATCAGTCAACCATTCAAATCCTTTTCTAAAAGACCGTGCTGAATATGCATTTTCAATCTGCTCACCTTTTTGCATAATACTTACCACTCCAAAACTTATCATCGGCCGATAATCGTACGTTAACCTTCCCTCCGAATTATAGAAAAGAACATAGGTTGTTTCATCACTCAAAAAGGCATTTACTTTAATTACTTTTTCATCGAGTTCAAAAACCTTGTCATTTATTTTTTGCACAAACGGAACTTTGTCTTTCACAGAAACATCTTCCCACTTGTTTTGAATTTTGTAATATCCTGCCGGAATCTTCTCATTAACTTCATTGATGTTAAAATCTGAACCACTGTCAGCAATGTTTGCTGCCATTTTTGCAGCATTTAACATTTCCTTCATTTCCACATTTTCCGAATAAGCGAATCCGGTTTGGTCGCCTTTAAGAACTCTGATTCCAACTCCGAAATCCACATTTGAATATGCACGGTTTACTTTTCCATCTTCCAAACCTAAACTGTTTGATGTTTTGTGTTCAAAAAATAAATCAGCATAATCACCACCCTTGCTCATTGCAGTTGCAATTACTTTTTGCAACATTTCAGTTGAAACCTCAAAATGATCTAAATAACTTTTCACGTTTTCTGAAATTTGTACGTTTTGGCACGACTGCATAAACGGAGGCAAAATCATGCTCCCGGCTGCTACAGCACCACCTGTTTTAATAAAACTACGTCGGTTTACACTCATGTTATTGAATTTAAATTTTCAAAGTAAAACAATTTTGGGATTGTTGTTTTCAAAATCATTTAAAAATACCTGTTTAATATGACTTCAGAAAGCGAAAATAATTACAATTTCTATTTTCAACGCCATTCACAACAAAACTTATGTCTTATTAAAAAGGGGACAAGCAATTTTATAAGCACATAAAAACCACATCCCCCTTGACAAAAATATGCCAACTCCCAAAAAAAATGCCAAATTGTTTGAACAACAGACATTTTTACAAAGGTATTTAGGCAAATTGTTATTTTTAATGTAAATTTTGTATTAATTTTTTACATTTTGTCAATAAAACAGCCAAACAAATTTCAGTTAACTATATTTTTGTATCAGACAAAAGCAAATATTCATACTAATTAATATTTTTTACAATGAAATCAAAACTGGAATACCTTTGGTTAGACGGTTCTCAACCAACACAACAATTGCGTGGTAAAACCCGCTTAGAAGAAAACTTTAGTGGAAAACTGGAAGATTGTCCAATGTGGTCTTTCGATGGTTCTTCAACTCAGCAGGCAACGGGTGATGCTTCTGACTGTTTAATGAAACCTGTATTTATTTGTAAGGATCCTGATCGTAAGAATGCATACATCGTTATGACAGAAGTTTTGAATGCTGACGGAACTCCACATTCTACCAATGGTCGTGCTACAATTGAAGAAGAAGACGATGATTTTTGGTTTGGATATGAGCAGGAGTATTTCCTTTATGACCCACAAACCAGACTACCTTTAGGTTTCCCTGCAGGAGGTTTTCCTGAGCCACAAGGACCTTACTATTGTGGTGTAGGCGGATCAAAAGTTTTTGGTCGTGCGATTGTTGAAGAACATCTTGATATGTGTATCGATGCTGGCTTAAGTATTGAAGGTATCAACGGTGAGGTAGCTGCCGGACAATGGGAATTCCAGATTTTTGAAAAAGGTGCTGCCAATGCAGGTGATCAAATTTGGGTAGCTCGTTACTTGTTGGAAAGAACAGCCGAAAAATACGGTTTAGACGTAGAATGGCATCCAAAACCACTTGGAAAAGAACTTGACTGGAATGGTTCAGGCATGCACGCAAACTTCTCCAACGGTTTAATGAGAACTTGTGGCGACGAAAAAGTATTTACTGCAATTTGTGAGGAGTTTGCTAAATTTATTCCTGAGCACATTGATGTTTATGGTGCGTTCAACGACCAACGTTTAACAGGATTACACGAAACTCAATCTATCCATGAATATAGTTATGGTGTTTCTGACCGTGGTGCTTCCATCCGTATTCCTGTGGGAACTGTAGAAGATGGCTGGAAAGGACGTCTGGAAGACCGTCGTCCTGCTTCAAACGCAGATCCATACAAAGTAGGTGCCCGTATTATTAAAACTGTACACGGAGTTAAGTTATAATAAATAAGTTCATACCGGGAAAAATAAAAAAGCTGTTCGATGCAAATTGAACAGCTTTTTTAATTATGTAGATTCAATACCTTTTTAGTGACTCATCTTGAAATTACTGTGGAGTAAAGTATTTCTTACCTTAAATCCTTGCTTTTTCCTGCCGGAGGCCTTCATTTTTGGCTTAACCCAAAAACGAAGCAAAAAGCTCAAGGCTGCTTTTTATCTTCATCTTCCATCTTCACAAAACCTAACTTCGAAGGAGTGATTTCCTCGATTCCTCGGAACTTCTCCTTCTCTCTATGGTTTTGTTTCGATTCCAGACTTGATAAAAAAAGGCCAACTCACGAGGCAAAAGCCAAGTTTTTATTTACCTTATGAACTCGCTCCAAATTACTACTATTTTTATTCTTTTTTTGATAAAAACTACTCTTCCAACTATAAGAAATACTATAGGCTTGAGTACGGGCACGTCAAAAATCCGTCAATCGAGCTAAGCCGAAACATTGAAAAAGCGCTAAGGTTATTTTTGACAAGATTTTTGGTTCCCTGCCCGAAGTCAGGAGGGCTTTTCTTCGAATGGAAAAGGAACTGCCCTTCCGGCATGAGGAAACTCCCGGTAGGGAAAACATTTCAAATAACCTGAATGCCTTCTATCTTAAAACATATTTAAGGTTATTTTTTAAAACAGTCCTAATACTTATTGAAAAACACTTCCTTGTTTTTATGCTCCACCTATTTTTCAACGTAAGCCCCCTTTTAGTAATCAATAACTGCAGATTCACAAACATATGTAGGTATAATTCCTGAACTTCCTATTTTTATCTTGGCCATTTCTGGTAAAGTGTTACCTGATAGAACAAGAACAGTATCAAGCCCGAATTTATTACCACCAATAATATCTGTATAAAGGGTGTCGCCAACCATCAGAATTTCATTTCTTTTAATATTTGGAACATCTTCCAAAGCGCGTTCATAAGCAAGCAAAAACATCTGGGCATCGGGTTTTCCAAAACGAATAAATCGTTTTCCAAGAATTTGTTCAACCAAATCAGCCAAACCACCAATGGCCACCGAAATATCGTTTTTATTTACCGGATAGTTTATATCTGTATTTGCTACTATTACCTGCATATTTTTGTGTCTGAGCAGATTAATGGTTTTATCGATATCTTTGTTCCAGTCAAATCCTTCATCATCCAAAAAAGCAAAGGATTGAATATGTTCGAGATCTTCAAAATCAACATCACTGATTGAGACAGTATTTAATCCTGCGGTTTCTATATAATGAGCAGATTTTTCAGTGCCCAGGTAAGCGACCGCATTTCCATTGGCAAGTTTGGTCTTAAAAAATTCCATGGCCAACATACCCGATGACAAAATCTTATCAGTAGATATACATTCCAATCCTCTATCCTGATACCAGTTTGACAATTCATCCGGGCTTCGTGATGAATCATTTGTCAGAACATAATAAGGAATTCCTTTTTTTTCAAGATACTTAAAAGTTGCTTCTATCCCGGGAATTAATCCCTGATGATTTTTCAAAACCCCAAAAGCATCAAAAAAAACCGCTTTGTAGTTTTTTACTACACTTCGAAAACTTTTTGTTCTCATTCAGATTATAGTTTTAAAGTCTTTAATATTTTCTCCACACGGTAATTGGCGTCAAGGGCCGGAAAATAAGTGTCGTAAGCCTCTTTTATCAATTTATTGGAATATTGTTTCCTGAAAAAGTAAGGTCCATCTTTAATCACATAATTCAATATAAAAAAGCGATAGGCTTCCTTGATAAGCTGAACTTCGGGAACTGTTAACGGAAATATCTTGTGGTATTCTTTCAGGAACATCATAAAACGATCTTCCATTAATGTATTAACCAGGTAGCTAAAAACAGTTTTATCGCCTGCATCTGAAACCACACGGCTAAAAAAGTAAAAATCCATCACTCGTGACGACATTCTGAACCAGTCATAATCCCAACGGGAGTAAAATTTCCCGTCACCTGTAATAGAAAAGTTTCCAATATTCCAATCTACCAAAACCGGTATAGTTTCAATTTCGGTTGTATAGTTTAATTTATCAGCATTATTCAACAAACTGTCAGCATGTTTAAGAATCATATCCTTATGCGCTACACACATTTTAATTTCACCTTTAGAAACCGATCTTTTTAATTTTTGAATATCGGTAATCACGTTTTTTGAAGACGCAGGCAGCTGGTTTGTAACATTTGTGCATGCCTTGTGAAATCTTGCCAACTCACGTCCCAGTTTTTTAATATGTTTTTCTTCAAGTCGGCGGGGTAATTTATTTTTTAACCTGATAGGATTGTAAAAAACAACCCATGCACTCCGATCTACTTCATGATAACGATAAATGTACAATTCGTTTCTTTTTACCAGCGATTGCGCAAGAAAGGCATTGTAAGGGTGTTCCAGATTATTGGCAAGATTGTTTAAAATTATATGGTCTTCTCTAAAATCTTCAAAGTTCCCGTACTCTGATAATTTGGCAAATACAGGTTCCCTCCCGTAAAATGAAACTTTATATACATGATTTGTTGAAACTTGCATACTTACATCGTAAACACCCTTGATTTCGTGACGATCCCCATCAAATTCTTTCCAGGCAAGTTTTACTATGAGCTTATAATCAAGTTTTTGCATTTTAAATGTTTGAGTTATATAATTTCAAAATAGCGTTTTAGTTCCCAATCCGTAACCTGTTTTTCAAACTGCATCCACTCCCACTCTCTTGTTCTTGTAAAATGTCCGATAAAATCTTTACCAAAGAGTTCATTTGCAATTTTAGAATTTGCCATTTTCCTTGTAGCGTCTTTTAAATTTTTTGGCAAAACAACTGCTTTATCCATATTATATCCACTACCAAAGGTTTGAGGAGTTTTTAATTCTAATTTATTCTTTATTCCATATAATCCCGACGCCAGGGCAGCTGCCATTGCAAGATATGGATTAGTATCTGCTCCCGGAACACGAGATTCTATCCTTGCCGATTTGCTCTTCCCCTGAATAACTCTTACTGCTGTAGTTCGGTTATCTATCCCCCAGGTTGCATTTGCTGGTGCCCAATCTCCCTGACCAATACGTTTATAACTGTTTACGGTCGGTGCAAACATTGGCAGTATTTCCGGCAAACATAATAACTGCCCCGCAATATATTGTTCCAAAACCTTACTAATGTTGTTTTTATTGTCTTTATTAAAAAACAGGTTATTAGTTCCCTCTTTATTCCATAAACTTTGATGAATATGCCCTCCGCAACCGGGCAGGGATGAATTCCATTTGGCCATAAAACTGGCAACCATATTATGCCGGTATGCTATTTCCTTTACCGATGATTTAAATAAAACCGCCTTGTCAGCCCCAGCCAAAATATCATCATATAAAACGGCTGCCTCAAAAACACCTGGCCCGGTTTCAGTATGCATTCCTTCCAACGGAATACCAAAAGCTTCCAGCCCATCAATTAAATGATGAACAAAATCACTGTTTAATGAAGTCCTTAGCACTGAATAGCCAAACATCCCGGGAGTAATTGGACTTAGTTTATCAAAACCGGCACTATTTATTTCACCTGGTGTTCCCTGAAAGTTAAACCACTCAAACTCTTGTGCAAACATTGGCCTATATCCTAATTCATCACACTCTTTGGCAATCTTTTTTAATAAACTTCGTGAACAGGTTTCATTCGCATAAACTTCATGTTCATTAAAATCGGCAATAAAAAAAGGTGTATCATTTTCCCAGGGTATTTCTCTGAAAGTATTGATATCAAGAGCTGCACGTGCATCTGGATAACCGGTGTGCCATCCCGTAATTTCTGAATTGTTGTAACTAACATCCCCTGAATCCCAACCAAATACAACATCACAAATTCCGATGTTTTCTTCAACAGATTCAAGAAACTTTTTTTTATGGATATATTTACCCCGTAATATCCCGTCTATATCGACAATTGCGATTTTTACTTTTTGAGATTCAGAATCTTTTACTTTTTGTATAATATCCTTTTTGTCCATTGTATTATTAAAATTTGAAGAAAAGTAAGTGATGTTTCAATAATTATCAAATGTATTTTTTAACAAAATCAAAAAATACATTTGAATTTTAAATGTAAAAACCTGACGATAATTCAAAAAAAACATCTTTTCAAAAAAATACCCCAATCCAGAACGGGCAATCAAAAATAATTTATCTGATTTATCATAAACACACCCTGCAAAATAACACTAAAACCATTTTAATATTGTATTTTTGATCATCACAAAAATAACAGATAAAACATAAACAAATGGCACAATTCAGACTAAATGCACTTTCAGAAGTGTTAAACCGAAAACCAAAGGATATTATTCGTGAAGAAAACCTTGTTTCTGACTATTTTGGAATACAGGTTTTTAATCAGACAAAAATGAAAAGGCATCTTTCCAAAGAAGCATATAAAGCAGTTATGGATGCGATTGAGAACGGAACCACCATTAACCGAAAGATGGCAGATCAGGTTGCTCAGGGAATGAAAACATGGGCAATAGAAAATGGTGCCACACATTATACACACTGGTTTCATCCATTAACCGACGGCACTGCTGAAAAACACGATGCTTTTATTGTACATGGAGCCGATGGTTCTGTGATAGAATCTTTTTCCGGAAAGTTATTGGCTCAGCAGGAACCTGATGCTTCATCCTTTCCAAGTGGAGGAATTCGACAAACCTTCGAAGCACGCGGTTATACCGCATGGGACCCGACATCGCCGGCATTTATAAGCGAAACAACTTTAACCATTCCTACTATTTTTATTTCGTACACGGGTGAAGCACTGGATTATAAAACTCCGTTATTGCGTGCCATTTCTGCAGTTGATAAAGCTGCAACTGAAGTATGTCAGTATTTTGATAAAAATGTTTCATCTGTTCAGACTAATTTAGGATGGGAACAGGAATATTTTCTAATTGACGAATCACTTTATATGGCCCGTCCAGATTTAATGCTAACAGGAAGAACTTTAATGGGTCATGCATCATCCAAAGATCAACAACTGGATGACCACTATTTTTCTTCAATACCTACCCGCGCAAACCGTTTTATGCAGGATGTGGAAAACGAGGCTTATAAGCTCGGAATTCCGCTAAAAACTAGACATAACGAGGTAGCTCCAAACCAATTTGAATTTGCTCCGATTTATGAAGAGGCCAATCTTTCCAACGACCACAATCAACTGGCCATGGACATTATGCAAAAAATAGCACGTAAACATAATTTCCGGATTCTGTTCCATGAGAAACCGTTTAAAGGTATCAATGGTTCGGGGAAACACAATAACTGGTCGCTTGAAACCGATACAGGAGTAAATCTTTATTCGCCGGGTAAAAATCCTAAATCCAACCTGCAGTTTCTGACTTTTGTAATCAATACGTTAAAAGCAGTACACGATGGACAGGATTTGTTAAGAGCAAGTATATTAACTGAGTCGAATACACATCGATTGGGAGCCAATGAAGCACCTCCTTCTATTTTATCTGTTTTTCTTGGTTCTGAGGTTTCAAATATGCTTGATCTAATGGAAGAAGCTGTTGTTGACCGCAAAATGACTCCGGATGAAAAAACCGCACTTAAATTAAATATAGGCAGAATTCCTGAAATTATTCTGGACAATACAGATCGTAACAGAACATCGCCATTTGCTTTTACAGGAAACAGATTTGAGTTTCGTGCAGTTGGTTCATCGGCTAATTGTGCTTCGGCAATAATTGTTTTAAATGCATTGGTTGCTAATCAATTAAACGAATTTAAAGTTGCAGTTGATAAGTTAATTGCAAAAGATGTAAAAAAAGATGAAGCTATATTTCAGGTATTAAAAGATTTGATTATCAAATCGAAACCAATTCGCTTTAATGGGGATGGTTACAGTGAAGATTGGATAATTGAAGCCTCAAAAAGAGGCCTGACAAATGTAAGAACTGTACCTGAATCTTTATCTGCTTATGTACGACCTGAATCAAGAAACCTGTTCTCGAAATTGGGAATATTTAACGAATCAGAGTTAAAAGGCCGGGTTGAAGTAGAGTACGAAAAATTTATTATGAAATTGCAAATCGAGTCGCGTGTACTGGCTGATATAGCGATTAATCATATCGTTCCGACAGCAGTAAGTTACCAAACCATGCTTCTGGAGAATGTGAAAAATCTTAAAGAAGTTTTCACACCTGAGGAATTTAAAATCCTGGCCGGAGCAAGAACTGAATTAATCCGGGAAATTGGTGGTCATATTTCTGCCATAAAATCATTACGAAAAGAAATGATTGAAGCAAGAAAAACAGCCAATATCATTGATGATGTTATAAAAAAAGCTAAAAACTACGATAAACTTGTTAAACCATTCCTTGATGAAATCAGGGAACATATCGATAAACTTGAATTGATAGTTGACAATGAAAAATGGCCATTGCCAAAATATCGTGAATTGTTGTTTGTGAAATAGTTACACTTACACCCAATATAATTTTAAAAGAGGCCGTCTCAAAAGCGCAAAAGAGAAAAATTTAACTTTCAATTTGTAAGCAATAATCCCTCCTGACCTTTCGCCAGTTGGCGGAGAGGAACTGTCCCCCTTTGGGGAATTTAGGGGGTCAAAAAACGTTTCAAGCTTTCAATTTGTAAGTAATTCATGTTTTGCAATTAGTTTTGATACGGTCTCTTTTTTTTGCTCAGTTTTGTCAGGTTTTGATTTTCTCTTCGTCTAACTTCCAAAATACACACTTATGATTAAGAAAATAACCATATTATTCTTCCTGTTGATTTTAATATCCTCTATATCAATAGCTCAATTTCCAGATATTGAAATGAAAGATATAGATCAAAACTGGATATCTCTTGAAGAGTTAAAAGGAGAGAAGTTAACAGTTATTGATTTTTGGGCAACCTGGTGTAAACCCTGTGTAAGTTCCATTCCTAAATTAAATAACATTTATGAGGAATATGCTCCAAAAGGTATTGAATTTATAGGAGTAAACATTGATGGCCCAAGAAATCTTTCCAAAGTAAAACCCTTTGCCACATCGATGAAAATTAGTTATCCGCTGGTTTTAGATCCCGACCAAAACCTTGTTGACAGGTTTAATGTTACTGTTTTTCCAACTATGATTGTGTTAAATGAAAAAGGGAAAGAAGTGTTTATACACGAAGGATTTAATCCGGGTGATGAACAATTAATCAGGGATGAATTTGAAAAACTTTTAGAATAATGAGCCTGAGAACCACTGCTGTCATATTATTGTTTACGGGTTCCGTTTTAAAAAGCAACGCCCAGTTTTCAGGAAATAATCTTGCTGAATACCAGTTTGGAAATATTCCCGGAGTTGAACCAAAGGATGTACATTCCATTTACGACCAGTTTAACCTTGAATATCGACTGAAAAATTTTAAAGTTTCTGGGCGTTTGGAGAACTTTTATTCCACTGATACTGCAAGAACCCACTACACAAAAATTACCCAATATGCTTTATCCTATCAGAAAAAGGGATTAAATCTAAAAGCAGGCCATTTTTTTGAAACACTTGGGAAAGGACTACTTTTTAGGGGATATGAAATTAAAAATTCGATTTACGAAGACCAGATATACCGGGTAAAACAAGGTTTTTACCGCGATGCACGCGGAGTATTTGGTAGCTATTCAAATAAATATTTTCAGATAAAAGCTTTATGGGGAGAGCCTTTAATAAACCAGTTGCCCATAAACGATCCCAACAACAGGTTGGATATGGTATCTGCTGCTGAGGCTAATGTTACATTATTAAAACAAACTGCCGGTTTTATCTGGATGCAAAATGAAAATGAATTTGAAACAGCTAAATACCTTTCAGCTTATTTGGGAGGAAATTTATTTGATATAATAGATTATTACGGTGAGTTTGCATTTCGCACAAATGAAGATGAATACTCCAATGCTGCGGAACCAGAACAAAGTTATGGAGCCTATTTTAATTTAAGTTATTCCAGTCCGGGATTTGGCGTGTCTTTTGAATTAAAAGACTATCAGAACTTGTTTATTGGTTCAGGAATTTCTGATCCTCCTACACTTATTAAAGAACACATATACAAGTTGCTAAATCGCAGTACTCATGTTCCATATTTTTTTGATGAAAGTGGAATGCAGGTCGAGTTTTTTATTGCACCCAATGATGATCATTTAATCACAGTTAATCACTCTCGTTCAAAGAATGAAATCGGAGAAACGGGATATAAATCTTTTGAATATTTTGCCGACTGGCAGTTTACAACAAATACTGTAAATCAGTTTAAAATTTTTGCAGATTATTCGGGAGATGAGTTATTATTCGAAAACGCCCGTTATGCATCAGGAATTTATTATACAAGAACATTAAAACAAAACCTTTCATTTTCAATAGAAACTGAATTTCAGCAGATAGAAAGAACTTTTTCGGAAACAGAAAAAGTTCAGAATATATATACGGGATTAATCTTTAATTATTCCCCAAAATTTTCAGCTGCACTTATCTGGGAATTTACAAACGATCCCAATGCGGCTGATAATCCCGGAACAGAAGAAATCGAGGACACTCAGCATTATCCCGGAATGAACCTGGCTTTTAAACCCAACCGTAAAAATACCATTCAGTTGTTTGCCGGTAAACGCCGAGGTGGTCCGGCTTGTACTTCAGGAATTTGTTACGAGGTACTTGATTTTAAAGGAATAGAATTACGATGGTCGTACAGATTTTAACACTTAAAACAAAATAAAAATGAAACATTTATTTACGCTATTAATTGCTGCCGGTCTTTTACTGAATACAGCCTCAGCTCAAACTGTGGGTCAGCCGGCACCTGATTTTATGCTGAAAACCTTGTCGAATTCAGATTATACACTTTCCGCTAACAAAGGAAAAGTTATTTTAGTTTATTTGGTAGGTTACAGTTGCCCGCTGTGTATCGCTGCAGCACCAACTGTGCAGAGCGATTTAATTAGTGCATTCTCGGGAAACAATAATTTTGAAGTGGTTATAATTGACACATGGAATGGAAGTGTAAGTTCTTTTAACACTTTCAAAAACAGAACAATGTTAACCGGTATTTATCTGTTAATGGGTGGAGATGTTGCAACCAGCTGGACAACAACCTACGACCGTTTAGCAGTAGTGGATGCAGAAGGGAAATTGGTATTTAAAGGAACTCGAGCTGCTCGTTCGGATATAAACGAAGCAAAAAGTGCAATTCAAACAGCCCTTCAAAATGTAAGTACTTCAGTTTTTGATTTGGAAGAAAATTCGGTTGTTTCACTGGGTCAGAATTATCCAAATCCGGCAATTGGAAAAACCAACATTGAATTTAGTATTGCAGCGTCAAATTTTGTTACCTTAAAAGTTACCAATCTGGCGGGTAAGGAAGTTGCAAGTTTAATAAATTCTGAATTACCGGCAGGAAAACATTTAGTACAATTCGACACTGATAATTTACCTAATGGCATTTATTTTTATCGATTGGATGCAGGAAATAACTCCGCTACCAATAAAATGATTATAAACAAATAAAGCACATCAAAAGAAATAAAATATACTTAACAAGGTAAAGCAACGTTTAAGGTATTAAAAAAATAATTTACTTTTACCTCCCGAAATTTAAAGGGCATGAACATTAGGTTTGTTTTACTTCTTTTACTTGTAATTATTTTAGGTGCTTGCGGATCGGCAAAATATGGCCGCGATGCTATGCTTTCGAAAGATATTGGTGAGTATTACAAAGCAATAGAAAAGCTTCGAAAAGCTACCCGTAAAGAAAAAGACAGGAACAAACGAATGCTCTATGCCTACGAAATCGCAGAGTGTTACAGATACATTTGCGATTATGAAAGAGCTGAATTGTATTACAAAAATGCCATTAGAAGAGGTTATCCAGACAATATTGCACTATTGCATCATGCGGATATGTTGCGTGCAACCCAACAATACGAGGAAGCAATTGAAACATACCGTACATTTCTTGATTCAGTCCCCGGGGATGAGCGTGGATTAGCCGGACTGGAGTCGATACAAAAAACACAGGAATGGGTTGCTAATCCCACCCGGCATATTGTAAATCCGATTAAAGAAATTAATTCCATACAAAGCGATTTCTCACCGGTTTTTGTGGGTGGGCGCGACAATGAAATCATATTTACTTCTTCCAGAAAATCGGTAACCGGGAAACGTGAAAGCGCTATTACCGGACAGGGATTTACAGATTTATTCAGAAGTACTTTTGGAGTACAAAAGCAAAAATGGGAAAAACCAAAATTGCTCGACGAAAATATGATAATTAATACTGAAGATGAAGAAGGCACTGCAACCCTTTCTTCAACAGGTGAACAAATGATATTTACCCGTTGCAGATACGATAAGACACAACCTTTGGGTGCCGAATTATATTCTGCTTCTCAATCAAGGGGCTCTTTTTCAGACCCCATAAAAGTTAATATTGTGCGCGATAGTATTATAGCAGCACACCCTGCATTTAACGAATCAGAAACCGGTCTTTACTTTGTGTCAGACATGGAAGGTGGTTATGGGGGAAAGGATATTTGGTTTGCGGAAAAAAGTGGTGGCAGTTATGCCCAACCCGTCAATTTGGGCGAAGCAATTAATACTCCGGGTGATGAAATGTTCCCTTTTGTGCGCGATAACGGAGAACTTTATTTTGCCTCAAACTACCATATCGGCATGGGAGGTTTTGATATTTTTATTGCAACCAAAGACGAAGAAGAAAACTGGCAGGTTGAAAATATGGGTTCTCCGATAAACTCTCCGGCCGACGATTTTGGAATTGCTTTTGTTCAGGATGAAAATAAAGGAATGTTTACCAGTAACCGAAAAGGTTCACGTGGTGATGATATTTATTCATTCCTTGTACCGCCAAAAGTTTATGAGGTATCGGGTGAAGTATTTAATAAAGAAACCAACAGTCGTATTGACGGTGCAACCATAAGAATTATCGGTACAGATGGAACAAACCTTAAAATGCGTGCCCAGAACGGAAGATTTAAGCTAAAACTAAAACCTGAAACCGAGTACGTTTTTGCAGCCTATAAAGATGGTTTTCTTCGTGATAAAGCAGCAGCAAATACAATTGGTTTGGAAGACAGCAAAGAATTTGTTTTCGACCTATATCTAACTCCTACCGATGCACCAATCAAGGTTGAAAATATTAACTATGAATTTGCTAGTTTCGAATTACTTGAAGAATCTAAAAAAGCACTCGACACACTCTACAATATATTAGTTTTCAATCCTACCATTACCATTGAATTAATGGCGCACACTGATTATATTGGAAGCGACCAGGCTAACTTCGAACTCTCACAGAAAAGGGCACAAAGTGTCGTTGATTACTTAATTGAAAAAGGAATAAGCCCGCAAAGATTAGTGGCAAAAGGTTATGGCGAAACCTGGCCAAAAGTGGTGACCCGTGCGTTGGCAAAACAACATGATTTTCTTAAGCGTAATGATGAATTAACTGAAGAGTTTATAAAGGAATTATCTCCAGAACAGCAGGAAATATGCAACGCTATCAATCGGCGGACGGAGTTTAGGGTACTCTCAACAGATTTTATTGAAAAATTTGATGCTGAACCAGAAAAATAGTTGGTTATTTTAAAGTCTCCTATTGATAAATTACCAGCTAAATTGTATGGTTGAGATATATTCAACAACCGGCGTAAAAGTATAGGCTAAAATAAATGACCAGATAAAAATTCCCGCGATTAAGTAAAACAGAAATTTTCGAATGTCTTTTATTAAAATAAATCCAAGCAATAAGGAATTAAACGGGCCCAGCAATCCGGTAGTAATTAAACCTAATCCCAAAGGTCCGTAGCGATTCGAAAATTTTAAAAACCTGCCTTTCTTTTTTTCAATTCTTTTTTCCCCATATTGTTTTAAAATCCAATTTTTAAATGAATCACCTGCAAAAAACAAAATCAGAACCGACGTAATTGACCCAAGAGCAGTAAATAAACCGTTATAAACCGGATGTATTCCAAGCAAAATACCGGCAGGAATTCCTTTCCACATCCCGGTTATCCCAGCGATATATACCACTAAAAATTTAGATAACAAATCCATTTAAAATTAATCAAGATTTTTTGTGCTTTTAAATCATTGAAACAAAAATCAAATTAATAGTTAAATATAGTTCTTTAATAAATGTCAATTATGTAATCACTATTTTTAATTTGTTTTATCAGCTTTTCAATATCAATAGTCAAAATCCTAAACAGTTCATTCTCTGTAATTAAAAACATCGCAACCTTGCTTAAGAACATCTTTTAATGTGTTTTTTGGGGATAACTTCTTTTAAAATATTTCGTAAATTGAATACAACAATTGTTCACACTCCATATCACAGATCACTTTAAACAACCATAGCTATGGAAAATAAACTTCAGGAATTAACTCAAAAACTTTACAAGGTAGGAGTTGAAAAAGCAAAAAATGAAGCCGATACTATTCTTTCAGAAGCAAAGAAAAAAGCAGATGAAATTGTGCAAAATGCCAATAACGAAGCAAAAAAAATAATTAATCAGGCTAATTCAGACAGTGCGGATTTAAAACAGAAAACAGAAAAGGAGCTAATTCTTTCTTCAAAACAGCTAAAATCTACAATAAAAAATCAGATTACTAACCTGATTACAAAAGATTTAATGTCTTCTGATATAAAAGAAAGCCTTAATGAAATCCGGTTTGTTCAATCACTCATCGAACTTGTGATAGAAAAATGGGATATCAATGATGCCCAAAGTACCGATTTACAAATTATACTTCCCAATGCAAAAAAGTCAGATTTTGACAGGTACATAAAATCAAAAACAAACAAACTAATGGCTAAAGGACTGGATGTACATTTTGACGAAGAATTTAAATCGGGATTTAAAATTACACCAAAAGACAAAAGTTACATTATAAATTTCGCCCAGGAAGATTTCGAGAATTTTTTCAAAACCTACTTAAGAAAGCAAACTGCAAAATTACTTTACAAGGAAGAATAATGATAAAAAGAAACTATTACTACTTAATTGCAGGGTTTCCGGATATTCTTATTGATCAGAAAAAACTTCCCTTTCCCTTAATTAAGTTAAAACAAGAGCTCGAATACCACCTCCACCCTTCTGACTTCAGATTGGTAGAGTATTTGTTTTTACCTTATGACAACAGTAATTTTTTGAACATTCTTCTTAAAAATAATGTAGATTTTAATCCACTTGGTAATTACACTGAAGATTTTTTTACATATGAAATAAAAGAGCCGGAACACCTTCCTGAATACATGAAAAAGTTTCTGGCAGCATATCGTGAGGAAAATCCACTTTTCCCCAATTTAAGTTTTGAAAATCAGCTTACATGGTTGTATTTCGACTTTATGCTCGAACAAAAAAATAAATTCCTGAATGAAATATTTACAGCTTTTCGCAACATCAAAAACATATTTGCAATTTACAATTCTCGGGAATTTGGATTTAATATTGAGAATCAAATGATTGGCAATTACGAGTTAACCGAAGCTGCAAAAAGAACAAGTGCTAAAGATTTTGGACTGGCCGGTGAAATAAGTCATATTGAAGAAATAATTGGGATTCATGAAAACAAAGATATTCTTGAACAAGAGATTTCAATCGACTTGCTGAAATGGAAATATATGGATGAGCTGAACACGTTCAATTATTTCACTATAGAAAAAATATTAGCTTATGTTATTGAATTTATGATAGTTGATCGCTGGATGAACCTTAAAACTGATGAAAGCAGAAAGGTTTTCAAACAAGTACTTTACGATTTAGAAACCAGTGTAGAATTTTCAAAAGATTTTAATATCAGATGAAGAAAACAGTAACCAATACTAAAGGAAAAATTGCCGGAATAATATCCAACTTAGTAATTGTTGAAGTAGATGGTCCGGTTTCGCAAAACGAGATTTGTTATATCAGCCTTACAGGTATTAATTTAATGGCTGAGGTTATTAAAGTTTTTGAGAAAAAAGTTTTTGTACAGGTGTTTGAAAGTACGCGCGGACTAAAGGTTGGTCAGGAAGTGGAATTTACCGGTGCCATGCTTGAAGTTACCCTTGGCCCCGGAATTCTGTCACGAAATTACGATGGGCTGCAACATGATCTTGATAAAATGGATGGTGTTTTTCTTAAACGTGGAGACTATACACAGGCTTTGAATTTTGAAAAACTTTGGGACTACAAACCTATTGCAAAGGCAGGTGATACTGTTTATGCGGGTGATTGGATTGGCGAGGTAACAGAAAATGTAATGCCTCATAAAATTATGGTTCCCTTTAAATTAAGCGATAAGTACACAGTTAAAAGTGTGGTTAAGGCAGGTAAATACGATGTAAATAAAATGGTCGCAATCCTGACAGATAAAAAAAATAAAGATATTGAGGTTAGTATGATTCAAACCTGGCCTGTTAAAGTGCCGATTAAAAATTATAAAAACAAACCACGCCCTTTTAAATTACTGGAAACCGGAGTTAGGACTATTGACACTTTAAATCCGATTGTTGAAGGTGGCACAGGCTTTATTCCCGGTCCTTTTGGTAGTGGTAAAACAGTACTTCAGCATGCCATTTCTAAACAAGCTGAAGCTGACATCGTAATTGTTGCGGCATGCGGCGAACGTGCCAATGAAGTGGTTGAAATATTTACAGAATTTCCTGAAATTGATGATCCACGCACAGGAAGAAAACTAATGGAGCGCACAACAATTATAGCCAATACCTCAAATATGCCTGTTGCGGCAAGAGAAGCATCGGTTTACACTGCTATGACCATTGCAGAATATTATCGTTCTATGGGTTTAAAGGTTCTACTCCTGGCCGACTCTACTTCGCGCTGGGCACAGGCTTTACGTGAAATGTCAAACCGAATGGAGGAACTTCCGGGGCAAGATGCTTTCCCCATGGATTTACCGGCTATAATTTCAAATTTTTATTCACGCGCAGGATTTACGTATCTCAATAATGGCGAAACAGGTTCGATAACTTTTATCGGAACAGTATCACCTGCAGGAGGAAACCTCAAAGAGCCTGTTACCGAATCGACCAAAAAAGCAGCCAGGTGTTTTTATGCACTTTCACAACAGCGTGCCGACAGCAAAAGATACCCCGCCATTGATCCAATTGACAGCTATTCAAAATACCTTGAATATCCGGAGTTGCAGGATTATCTAAGGGAAAATATCAGCAAAGATTGGATCGATAAGGTTTTAACAGCAAAAAACTACTTGTTAAGAGGGAAAGAGGCATCTGAGCAAATTAATATTTTAGGCGATGACGGAGTTCCCATTGATTACCACCTAAGATTCTGGCGTGGCGAAGTTATTGACTTTGTAATATTGCAACAAGATGCATTTGATGATATTGATAAACAAACCACTCTGGAACGCCAAAAATTTTTACTAGAAAAAGTATTAGACATTTGTGAAACTGAGTTTCAGTTTGAATCATTTGATGAAGTCAATCCCTATTTCAAAAGAGTAATCAACAACCTTAAACAAATGAATTACTCTGAGTTCAAATCTGAAAAGTTCAACAACTATCTTACCGAATTAACAAGTATTATCGACGAAAGGAAATAAATATGGAAACGAAAGCATTTCAAAAAATATATACAAAGATTATTCAAATTACCAAGGCTACATGTTCTTTGAGAGCGACCGGAATCGGTTATGAAGAATTAGCCATTATCAACGGACGTCTTGCACAGGTTGTTAAAATAATTGGTGATTTGGTTACTTTGCAGGTATTTGGCGGTACTGAAGGAATACCAACAAATGCTGAAGTTGTATTTATGGGAAAACCTCCGGTGCTTTCTGTCAGCGACGATTTAGCCGGAAGATTTTTTAATGCCTTTGGAAATCCGATAGATGGTGGTCCTTCTGTTGATGGTGAGGAACGGGAAATTGGCGGACCTTCCGTAAATCCTGTTCGCAGAAAGCAACCTTCTGAATTAATTGCAACCGGTATTGCCGGTATCGACCTGAATAACACCATTGTAACTGGACAGAAAATTCCTTTTTTTGCAGATCCCGATCAGCCATTTAATCAGGTGATGGCAATGGTTGCCATGCGGGCGAAAGCAGACAAAATCATATTGGGAGGGATGGGCTTAACCAACGATGACTACCTGTTTTATAAAAGTATTTTTGAAAATGCCGGAGCGTTGGATCGAATTATTTCTTTTGTAAACACTACCGAAGATCCGCCTGTCGAACGTTTATTGGTGCCTGATATGGCATTGACTGCAGCTGAATATTTTGCTGTTGACAAACAACAAAGTGTTCTGGTTCTTTTAACCGATATGACACTTTACGCTGATGCACTAAGTATTGTATCCAATCGCATGGATCAGATTCCTTCAAAAGACAGCATGCCGGGATCTCTTTATTCTGATTTGGCAAAAATCTATGAAAAAGCTGTACAATTCCCAGATGGAGGTTCTATTACAATTATTGCGGTTACAACTTTATCAGGGGGTGATATTACCCATGCTATTCCGGATAACACCGGATATATTACTGAGGGCCAGTTATTTCTTCGCAAAGACTCTGACATTGGAAAAGTAGTTGTTGATCCATTCCGGAGCCTGTCGCGCTTAAAACAACTAGTCATTGGTAAAAAAACAAGAAAAGACCATCCCCAGGTGATGAACACCGCAATTCGCCTTTTTGCAGATGCAGCACAAGCAAAAACAAAACTTGAAAATGGTTTTGACCTCACCGATTATGATGAAAGAACACTCAAATTTGGAAAAGAATATTCTGACAAACTTTTGGCAATCGATGTAAACGTGGATATAGATAACATGCTTAAAACTGCATGGAGATTATTTGCTAAACATTTTACACGGGCAGAAGTGGCAATACGAAGTGAATTTATGGAGCAATACTGGAAAGGGGAATAACAAAAAATAAACAAACTGGTCAGAAACAAGTTAAATGAAATTTCAATATAACAAAACAGCACTTCAGGATTTGGATAAACAATTAAAAATCCGGGTTAGGGCACTGCCTACAATAAAAAATAAAGAGGCAGCTCTACGATTAGAAGTGAAAAGGGCAAAAAATGAAGCGCTTGAATTTGAAAAAAGACTCAATCAACAAATTACAGAATATGAAAAATTTGTAAGGATTTGGGGTGAATTTGACAACTCTCTTTTATCGATCAAAGAACTCGAACTTGATACTAAAAAAATAGCAGGAGTAAAAGTACCGGTCTTAAAAAATATTGATTTTGAAATTAAAGAATTTAGCTTGTTTAATAATCCACAATGGTTTTTAAAAGGAATTAAGATTTTAAAAGAGCTGACAACAATTACCATTGAACGTGATATTTTTTTTAGAAAGAGTGAATTACTCTTTTTAGCTCGAAAAAAAACAACACAAAAAGTGAATCTGTATGAGAAGGTACAGATACCTGGTTATGAAGATGCAATACTAAAAATAAAACGTTTTCTGGAGGATGAAGAAAACTTATCAAAATCGTCGCAGAAAATTGTTAAAAACCGTCAGCAACAGCAAGAGGAAGTAGTATGATTTTACCTATGATAAAATATACTTTTATTGCTTATCATAACGACTATGATAAATTTCTTAATGATATCAGGGATATTGGTGTTTTGGATATTGTAGAAAAGATAAGTAGCGAGGAAAGTGTACCAAAGGAAAAACTCGATTATTTTAAAAATATAAGTAACGCTTTAGGCTTTCTTGAAAAACAAAAACATATTGCACAGGAAGAATTAAAATTGCTGGAGACAGAATTAAGAAAACAAAAAATTGACCTCAGTTTTAATTATATAAAAAATACGAAATGGGCGGATATAAACACCGAAAATCTAAATAAGCAAAAACAAAAAGAATTTAAGGTCAAATTTCAATATTACAGAGATAAACTTGCAAATAAAGATTTAGAAAAATCACATTTAAAAGGGTATGAAATTTATGAGGAAATATCAAAACTCACTGATAAAAAAGATGCCCTTGTTCAAAACTTATTGTTATTAAACAAAGCCCTTAAAGCGGCCGAACCCTGGGGCGAATATTCTCACGAAACCATTCAAAAACTTAAAGAAAACAATATAGATATAAGGCTATATTTGGTTTCAGAAAAAAAGTTTGATCCAAAATGGAATAAATTGTTTGATATTTATAAAATTAAAACAACCAGTCCGTTTATTTACTTTGCATTGGTTACCGAGCCCGATAAAAAGATTGAAATTGATGCTGAAGAAGTAATCCTTCCGGACGAAACAACAAATCAAATTGAAAAAAGGAAATCTGAAAATTATGTGGAAATTGTCAGAATTGAACAGGAGCTACATTATCTGGCTTTGAATTATTTGGAAGACCTAAGAAGATATTTACTCAAACTTGAAGAAGATATTGATTTCAATAGCGTTATTGGAAATACAGAAAGTGCAGTTGAAGATAATGTAAGAATTATAAAAGCTTATGTACCTGCAAATGAAACAGACAAATTAAATCAATATTTAAAAAATGAAAGTATCGTATACTTTACTGAAAAACCAAAACCGGAAGATAAAATCCCCATAAAACAAAAGAACAATAGATTTGCAAAATTGTATGAACCTATTGGAGAATTGTTCTCGTTACCCGCCTATGAAGAGCTGGACCTAACTCCTTTCTTCGCACCCTTTTTTATGATGTTTTTTGGTTTTTGTCTTGGCGATGTTGGTTATGGAATCGTCATTTTAATCGCCACTACGCTATATAAATTCAAAGCGAATAAAGAGATGAAACCATTTTTATCACTTGCTCAGTTTTTAGGGATTGGAACAATCATTTTTGGAACATTAACCGGGACATTTTTTGGCATTAATCTAATAGAGATTGAAGCTTTAGGTAATCTTAGAAACCTTATGCTGGACAGCCAAAAAACATTTTATCTGGCTCTTGCTATCGGACTCTTCCAGATAATGTTTGGATTGATAATAAAGGCGATAAACAAAAGCAGAATGTTTGGGTGGCAATATGCAATACCATCAATAGGGTGGTTTATTTTAATCCTTGCAATTCTTGATACAGCATTACTGAATACTACTCCTTTCAGCAAATATATTGCATGGTTTGCGGTTGCATTAATTGTAATTTGGAGTGATCCAAAGGCAGGAATTTTTGGCAGAATAGGAAAAGGAATTTGGGACTTGTACGGGATTACGGGTATTTTTGGAGATGTACTTTCTTACATCAGGCTTTTTGCTCTTGGAATATCAAGTGCAATATTAGGTTTTGTAATTAATACAATTGCGTTACAGATATTGGGCTCCGCACCTGTAATCGGCCATATATTTTTCGTAATATTCTTATTGATTGGCCACACAGCTAACCTTCTGATTTCCTCGTTGGGTTCGTTTGTTCACCCCATGCGTTTAACCTTTGTTGAATTTTATAAAAATGCCGGTTTCATCGGTGGTGGGAAAGAATATAAACCGTTCAAAAATAAACTAATAATTAAAGAGGAGAATAACTTATGACAACAGCAGTAATTTTAGCTTATATAGGAATCGCGTTGATGATTGCACTTGCGGGTATTGGAAGCGCAATTGGCGTTTCGATAGGTGGTAGTGCAACCATTGGTGCTTTGAAGAAAAATGAAGCAGAATTTGGAAAGTACATGTTGCTTAGTGCATTGCCAGGCACACAAGGATTATATGGATTTGCCGGATTTTTTATTGCAAATACAGCAGGAGTACTAAGTATGGAAATGAATATTTTGCAAGGAGTAGCTATTTTCGCATCCGGGTTGGCACTTGGATTGGTTGGCCTGATGTCGGCTATTAAACAAGGACAGATTTGTGCAAATGGTATCGCAGGTATTGGAGCAGGGTACGACGTTTTTGGGAAATCGATGGTTTTAGCTGTGTTTCCCGAACTTTATGCTATTGTAGCATTTGCTGCAACCTTCCTGATTGTTACAGGATTGTAAAAAAGACTTGTTTATTTTCCTTAAAAAGGAATGCCATGTTTGTATAAACCAAACACGGCATTCCTGATATAGTATTATCTAATTAATCTCCTGATTCAAGCATCTCACATAATTTTTTAATCTGACCCGGATTGCCCAATACAAAAAGATAATCATTCCTCGAAACAATCATTTTAGGATCGGGATTAAAAATATATCGGGCACCACCCGTTTTTATTCCAATTACATTAGCCCCCGATCTTGCACGAATTTGCAAATCGGCTATCGACTTACCAACATATTGCTGTGCAAGATTTCTGCAGGATATTTCTTCAAGGCTAACTTCCTGTACTTTTTGTAACAATACATATTCCAAAAATTCCACAACATCAGGTTGATGTACCAACTTTGCCATTCTTTGTCCACCAATACGCTCAGGCATGATAACATTGGTGGCACCGGCCCTTTTCAATTTCATTTGAGAACCAATTTCAGAAGCTCTGCTAATTACCGTTAATCCGGGATTCATGCTTCTTGCTGTCAAAACAACAAAAACATTGTCTGCATCATTTGGTGTTGTTGCTATCAGAGCCCTGGCATCATAAATACCAGCCTGTTCAAGAACTTCCTCGTGAGTTGCATCACCTTTGATATAAAGCAATTTCTGATTTTCTCTTACCCTTTCTATTACATTGTCGCGTTTATCAACAATTACAAAATCAACTCCGTGATCCTCCAACTCAAAGGCTGCCTGTTCACCATTTCGGCCAAAACCTACTATGATGACATGATTCTTTAGTTTTGCAATTTTTTTATCCACCCTGTAAGTTTTAATATAATTTGCTAAATCACCATCAAAAACAAATCGGGCTATGCTGGTTCCTACATATGCCAGGCTACCCAGACTTGCAACAATTAATCCCATGGTAAAAATCTTACCGCCGGTAGTTAGTGGTCCAACCTCCTTGAAACCAACTGTTGCAATAGTAATTATGGTCATGTATAAACAGTCGATTAAATCCCAGCCTTCAATTATATGATATCCGAGTGTACCAATAATTATCAGTGATCCAAGTACCCCAACACCAATTTTAATGGTAATGTCCGATACTTCCTGAAATTTGTTGTACTGTTGTTGATTCATTTAAGTTGTTAGTTTCCTTTAATGAGTTTTACACCTATTTGGCAATTTAAACATTTTTTTTGATCACAGTATTTATTTTTTAATTGAAGTAAGGCCTGACTTTCAAACGCAGATCGGGATTTTATCCCAAGTTTTTCCCATTTTTTTACTATTGAATTTTCTTCTGCAGGCAACTCTTCCAAAAATTCCAATGCACGATTTTTCAAAAAATCTTTATTTTGTTTCTCACCATAAACAAACAGAAAAGGGATAACAACATTAATAATAATCATATTAACTGAGTTTTCACCCAACTCCTTTTTACAATTTCTTTTTGATTTTTTGTTGAAGCTGTAATGGCTATTCCAGTACTCCGATGCTTCGGTATTAAACAACATTTTCAATTCCGGAAGATTATCAATCTCTACAATTTTGGAAAACAAACTTTGTGACTGATGTAACAGTGAGGCAAATTGAGCTATTCTTACAGTAGGAAAATTGCCGGGGCGTAAACGCATAAATTTCCACAAATGACTCTCTATTCCTTTTAAATTGTATTTTTTTCTTAAAAAAGAATACTCCTTTCTAAGCTTTAGGTAATAATCATCACCTAAAAGTTGCTCATTTAACAAGCCTGAGTTACCAAATAAAATTGTCTCTAGTTGAAAAAGGTTATTTTTAATCTTCGAAAGAACTTCCAGCGGAATGGATTTTGCCAGCAAGTCAAATGGAATCGCATTTACTTTAAAACCAAACATTTTGGCCAGAAATTGGTAAAACGTAGTGTTCCAATTGTTATTATTTTGTTCGAGTTTTGAAAGAATTTCACCTGTTTTTTCTTCTAATCGCTCAATCATCAAACGATTAAATCCCAGTAACAATAAAACCGGATCTATTTTGTAAAATTGATTTTCACAGGCAATCCACGACCTGGCATCCAAAAGGTTTTGGTAATTTTCCTTTAATTTTAAGGGGTATTTTAAAATTAAGGTTGGCAATGGTTTTTGATTCAATTCAATGGGCTCATTATCTGTTTCAACAACATGCAAAATCACATTATTATATGCTTTATCTGTTTGATGATTATGTTTTAGCCAATCTCCGGAGGACTTATGGATTTCAATATTTCCTGCCCATATTGTACTCTCGATTTTGATTTTTGCGTTAAAAAAATCAGGACCCGAATCTGTATTTCTTGTTCCTACGTCTATAACTTCGAGTTTTTTATTTTGTACAGTTTTTAACTCTTCATTAAAAAAGAGAAAATTTTCCCATACATATTGCAAAAATTCTTCTGAAATTGTTTTTGGGGAATTCATAAAATATTGATTTTCTTTGACTAAAAATAGTAAATTTTAATTTTACATGAATCAAAATCAAAAAAGCAAATATAACTTAAAGAGATTTCAGTTTTTTAAAAATATCCCATAAAACGATTCCTGCACTCACTGAAACATTAAAAGAATGTTTTGTTCCGAATTGTGGAATTTCTATGCTTCCATCGCAGATATCCACCACTTTTTGTTGTACACCTTTAACTTCATTCCCAAAAACAACAGCGATCTTTTCAAATCTGGTGGGTGCATAATCAATAAGAGAAATGCTGTTTTCTACCTGTTCAATAGCGTAAACTTTATAATTCTGTTTATGCAGTTCAACAACCACATCTTCTGTTTTTTCAGAATACTCCCATTCTACAGATTTTTCTGAGTCCAAAGCAGTTTTTCGGATTTCTGCATTTGGAGGAGTTGCAGTTATTCCACACAGATAAATTTTTTCAATTAACAAGGCATCGGAAGTACGGAATACAGAACCTATATTATTACAGCTTCTGATATTGTCCAGGACCACAACAAGTTTTGTTTTTTCGATGGCCTTAAATTCTTCAAGCGATATCCTGTTTAATTCTATATTTCGTAGTTTGCGCATTTCCACATTTTCATATTTGGTACAGATTCAAATACCAGTTTCAATTTTATTATTCCGTTTTTACCAGTCAACTTCTGCTCTTTTCACGGGCATAGTCATACATCGGGCACCTCCGCCACCACGCGCTAACTCTGAGCCTGCTATTAAAACCACGCATTTTTTGAATTGGTCGACTGAAACATTTTTATCTATCACATCTTTTGCTTTTATCACCTCAAAACCATTTTTATTTAACTCTTCGATGGTGTGACTGTTTCTTTCATATCCAATTACTTTTCCAGGGCCAAAAGCAAAAAAGTTGGCTCCGCTATGCCATTGCTCACGTTCCTGAATCCATGAATCTGTTCTTCCGCCGCAGAATATTGGTTTTAAATCGATTCCCACTTTTTGTAAAGCTTTCATAATGTTGGGTTTCTCTTCTATTTTAACCACTTTTCGGTTTTCAATTTGAATATGAATTGTTCTCAAACGGTTCATTTTTGTAATCACAGGTTCGTAAACCATACAGGAGTCCGAATTCAAAAAAGTATAAACCATGTCGAGATGAATAAACGATTCGGGTGTTGAAGGTAATTCCTGAACAATAATATGGTGTGGTTCTGTTTTTAACTTTTTAATATTTTCGATTATAAAATCGATTCCCTGAGTACTTGTTCGAACACCCGTTCCAATTACAAAAACATCTTCACGAGCCACCTGGAAATCTCCTCCTTCAATCGTTGATTTCGGATTCATGGAAATACCGGTTTCAGGTTTTAAGGGATTGATGGTTTTGGTTTCAAAAAGTTCGTGGTATTTAAAAATCGACTCCATTATAACCGATTCTCTTTCTCGAACAGGATTTGCCATTTTTCCAATCAGCATATTATCATTCATGCCCATAGCCGAATCGCGTGTAAAAAACAAGTTGTGTAAAGGCCTTAATAAAAACCTTTCATTACTTAGATAGCTTGTCAGGTTGTTTTTTTCAAGCACCAAACCTTCAATGAGCAGAGTCGCTAATTTTTCAGCTGTGTAATCCGCCAGAAGTAAAGGATCACAAATATTTCCTTCCTTACTACAAATTTCTTTAAGCAAATTTATTTTTACTTCTTCTTTTTTAAGAATATCTGCCAGTAATTTTTTTACATGATATACTGAAGTTACCGTATTTAACACTCCTTCAAGCTGAGCAAATTCCCGCGATGCAACTGATAAATTTAAAATATCACTGTAAAGCGCTCGTTCTGCATTTTCAGGGGTCATATTTTCAACTTCAGAACCAGGCTGATGCACGATTACGGCTTCCAAATTTCCAAACTCAGAATTGATACTGGTCTTCATAATTTATGTGGTTTTATTTCAGGTTTCAAAGATATAAACTTTGCTGCACTCATAATTGCTGATTGAATTATTCGTTCTAATTTTACAAAGAAATATATAAGCTTTGAAAACAGTATTCTTTATATTGATTTTTTTGTGTTTTTGTCAGCACTTAACAGCACAAGATCCGGATACAACTGATATGGTTATGGGCATTGTTGAAGGAGAAGATACCCTTATCAATGTGGAAGTTAAAGAAATTTTTGTTTTCCCTGAGAGAAAATTTAAAAACAGAAGGCAGGAAAGGCATTACTGGAAATATGTTGCTAAAGTAAAAAAAGTTTACCCTTTAGCTGTAGAGGCAAGAATTCTTTTGGAGAAATACGAACCTGAATATTATGCATTGGAAAGTAAGCGTGAAAGAAGGAAACTCATGAAAAAAATTGAAAAAGAACTTTTAGCAGAGCATAAAGAAAAATTAAAAAAATGGTCAATTTCTGACGGGAGAATTTTATTAAAATTGATAAATCGGGAAACAGACAGAACTGCTTACACTTTAATCAAAGATTTTAGAGGTGATGTAAGTGCCGTCTTTTGGCAGGGAATTGCAAGACTTTTCAAAAATAATTTAAAGGATGATTACCAGCCCGAGGATGAAGACAAGATACTGGAAGAAATTGTTTTGCTAATCGAAATGGGTTATTATTAAAAGTTATTGAACTCCAAATTCCTCCTCGTATGCATTAAAAAAAGGCAGATCTTTTCTTTTTTCATTTTTATTCAATAGAAATGTCAGGGAGATTTCGCTTGTTCCTCCGGACTGTCCACGCAAACCTGAAACAGTAAAATCATAACTGTAATTTATTTGCCAGCTTCTTTTCATAAATCCCACAAGAAAAATAATTGCATTATAACGTACCCCGAAGTTTTGTCTAAACCAGCTTCCCACAGTAAGTCCCCGTTTTGTAGCAAATAATCCGTAATTTAACTGAGAATTTTTACCCTGCATTTGTGCTATTATCTGGGGAGAAATATCAAATTTCTTTCGATTATGTCCGTATAAATACACTGGCAGTCTGGCACCAAAATGCCCGGTGTATTTTCTTTCCAATTTTGCTACGTTCTCATTCCCCTGGTAAAAAGACTGGTTAGGTTCCGTAAGGTGATGCACTGCTAAACCATAAAATAATTTCTTGCTATACATCATTATACCTGCAGAAAAATCGGCATAAGTAAAATTAGGATCTGTTAAAGATGCTAACTCCCTTGATGTTCCATGATTCCCATAATTGGGATCAAGATTATCCGCAAAAATTAACCGGCTTTTATTTAATGAATTCTGAAAAATTCCTGCCTGCAATGCACCATGTAAGCGATATTCTTCTGATAATCTGACAAATACTGAGTAGGCCACATTAAATTGAAGCGTATTTAAAATTCCATCTGCCTGCGAATCACTAATTACATAACCTCCTATTCCACCTTGCATTTTTTTCACAGGAATATCAAAAGCTGCACTATAAGTGGTAAAAGCATTATCAAAACTGTGCCACTGATTCCTGTATTGTAAAGCAATTCTGGGAACTCCAATCGATCCGGAAAAGGCTGGATTTAAATACATAGGGTTAGCATAAAACTGGGAAAACGAAACATCTTGAGAAAATGTAATGCCAGAACACATTACAAAAAGAAAAAACAAAATATTTCGAATTTGCAAACTCACCTGTTTTCTGTAATTGTTAACAATCAAATATAATTTTAAAATTAAGAAACCTAAAACATTGGATAAAAAAAGAGGCTGCAAAAATTTGCAGCCCCAAAAAATCTAACTAAACTAATCGCGTAATAATTGTTTTCTGAAATCAACCTGACCGGCTATTATGTTTTCTTGCTTTTCTGTTCTATTTCCAGTTATTTTCGCTTAACATCCAACCCTCTATTTGAAGGGGAGTTTCTTGATCTTCTGTAATTAACTCATTTTTATTCCAGGTACTTTCATCTGTCATCCAGTTCTCTAAATCCAAGGTTTCATCAAAATCCTGTTCAAGTATGAATGTACTTTCGAGTTCCGTTTCCCAGATGCTTTCGTTTACCATCCAGTTTTCAATCTGAAGAGAAGATTCAATGCTTTCATGGCTTAAGGCGCTTAATTCTGTTCCTTTTGCTTGTACACTTCCTGCAATAAATATTATTGCTATAAATGTAATCGCTGCTAATTTTTTCATAGTTGTTTTCATGATTCCTGTTTTCTATTGTTATTGTTTCTGTTTTGTAATTGTTTTCGTTTATATAGACTAAAAACTTATACAAAGGTTACACGGAATTTTAGTTAAAAACAGAAAAATCCTCTTAACGAAACTTAAAAGTCGGTAAATGGTGAAAATTTAAGGGTAAATCAAAACACCTTTCGGTACTTTATTTTTTAAATCTGTCGGTAAATGGCGAAAAATGCCAAAAACAGCAGAACCACTGCCCGACATCGAAGCATAAACAGCACCGTTTTGATAAAGAATGTTTTTTAGTTCCTCTATTTGAGGATATTGTTGGAAAACACTTTTTTCAAAATCATTTACTAAAGTATTTTTCCAATTCTCAACCGGAGTTTTAACAATTTCAGTTAAACTAATTTCAGGCTCCTGAGGAATTATATTCTTGTAGGCTTCCGGGGTACTGACTGAAACATCAGGTTTTGCAATTAAAATTTTATAATCAGAAAGATTGATTTCAATGTCATGGAAAACATTTCCGGTCCCAGTGGCAAAAGTTGGTTTATTTCGTATAAAAAATGGGCAATCTGCTCCAATCTTTGAAGCATACTTTTCCATTTCGGAAATTGATAATCCAAGTTTAAAATAATTGTTTACCATTGAAATAGTAAAAGCTGCATCAGATGATCCTCCTCCCAGTCCTGCTCCAAAAGGAATAACTTTATGTAAATGAAAATGAAGAGAAGGCAAATCAAAATCCTTTTTTAAAAGGCGATATGCTTTGATGATAAGATTATTTTCGAAGTCTCCTTCTAATTGAATACCTGAGGTTGTTAATTGGGTTTCGTCAGCAATTACAAATTCAAGCCCATCGGACCATGAAACAGGATAGAAAATGGTTTCCAGATTATGATAGCCATCATCACGTTTGGAAACCACATTCAATCCAATATTTATTTTTGCATTCGGAAAACCAATCATCCTGTCATTTATTCATTTTGAAATGCTTCATACTCTTCAGGAGTTCCACAAGTGCACATTAAGTTTCTATCTCCCCACGCATTATCAACACGACCAACAGATACCCAGTATTTATTTTCACGAATCCATTCCAGCGGATAAGCTGCCTTCTCGCGCGTATATTTATGTTCCCAACTATCTGCAACAACTTTTTCAGCTGTATGCGGAGCATTTTTCAAAACATTATCTGTTTTATCAGCCTCTCCGTTTTCTATTTCCTTAATTTCAGAATAAATAGTATTTAAAGCATCAATAAAACGGTCTATTTCCTGTTTTGATTCACTTTCTGTCGGTTCAATCATTAAAGTACCATGAACGGGAAAAGATAAGGTGGGTGCATGAAATCCAAAGTCCATTAATCGTTTTGCAATGTCCTCTTCGGTAACACCAGATGAAGTTTTCAAATGCCGGCATTCAAGTATTAATTCATGAGCAACTCTTCCGTTTTCACCTTTATACAAAATACCATAGTTTTCTTCCAATGCTTTTGCGATGTAGTTTGCATTGAGAATAGCAATTTTTGTGGCTTCGGTTAATCCCTTTGCCCCCATCATTTTTATATAGCCATAAGTAATCGGTAATACTGACGCACTTCCCCAGGGAGCCGCAGAAACAGCGTTGATCCCAATATGTCCGTTATTCATTATTGAATGAGAGGGAAGAAAATCGATTAAATGTCTTGCAACACAAATCGGGCCCACACCCGGGCCGCCTCCCCCGTGAGGAATGGCAAATGTTTTATGCAGATTTAAATGACAAACATCTGCACCAATTTTTCTTGGATTTGTTAATCCAACCTGTGCATTCATGTTTGCACCATCCATGTAAACCTGTCCGCCATTTTTATGAACAATCTCACACATCTCAATAATGTCCGATTCAAAAACCCCATGTGTTGAAGGATAGGTAACCATAAATGAAGAAAGAAAATTTTTATGCAGTTCTGCTTTTTCGCGTAAATCATCCAGACTAATATTCCCATTTTCGTCGCATTTTACAACCACAACTTTCATTCCTGCACTAATTGCACTGGCCGGATTAGTTCCATGAGCTGAAGAAGGAATTAAAACAACATTTCTTTTTCCCTCACCTTTGCTTTCCTGATATTTTCGTATTACCATCAATCCTGCATATTCACCCGCTGCACCAGAATTTGGCATTAAACTAACATCCGCCATTCCAGTTATTTCTGCCAAATCACGACGCAGTTCCTCCATCATTTCATGATAACCACGAGCCTGATTTTTTGGAACAAAAGGATGGATGCCATTAAATTCGATCCAACTTAAAGGAAGCATTTCCGTGGCTGCATTTAGTTTCATAGTGCATGAACCAAGCGATATCATGGAATGAGTCAGGGAAATATCTTTTTGTTCAAGTTTTTTCAGATAACGTACCATTTCAGTTTCTGAACGATATTTATTAAATACTTCCTGGGTCATAAATTCGGAAGTACGTGCAAAATTTTTGTCAATATCAACATGCTTTGGATACTCATTTACAACCGACCATCGTTTATTTGCAGCTTTAGCAAATACCTCAATAATCCATCCCATGTCTTCCCGATTTGTAGTTTCATCAATACTGATACCTACATTCCCATTGTCAAAATACCTGAAATTCATTTCCAATTCATGTGATAGCCACTCAATATCCTCGCGCATTACATGTTTTGGCAATTCAAATCTTATTGTATCGAAATAATTATCATTCAGTTGTTTATAACCCAGTTTTTCAATTTCAGCAGTAAGGAAAGCAGCTATACTGTGCACTCTTTTTGCGATTAATGAAATACCTTCCGGTCCGTGATAAACACCAAAAAATCCTGCCATATTAGCCAAAAGCGCCTGGGCTGTACAAATATTAGAAGTCGCTCTTTCTCTTTTGATATGTTGCTCGCGTGTTTGAAGTGCCATACGAAGTGCACGATTACCATGAATGTCTTTCGTTATCCCGATAATTCGTCCGGGCATCATTCTTTTGTATGCCTCCCGGGCTGCAAAAAATGCTGCATGAGGCCCGCCATATCCCATTGGAACACCAAAACGTTGACTGCTACCGAATACAATATCAGCATCCCATTCACCAGGAGGTGTTAGTATTGCCAATGATAACAAATCCGCAGCAACAGCAACTTTCACATCCTTATCGTGAGCAGTTTTTACCAAATCTGAGTAATCTACAATTTCACCGTCAGCATTAGGATATTGAACCAATATTCCAAAAACATCCTCAGTAATTTCAAATTTCTCTTTTGGCAGAATCTTTAATTCAATACCCAGTGGTTGCGCCCTAGTAATTAAAACATCGTGAGTTTGCGGCCACATTTTATCATCAACCAGTACTGTATTCACATTATTTTTTACCATCTGGCGCGATCGCAAATTCATCATCATCACCATAGCTTCTCCTGCAGCTGAGGCTTCATCAAGCAATGATGCATTTGCTATTTCCATCCCGCTTAACTCACAAACCATGGTTTGGAAGTTTAATAATGCTTCTAATCTACCCTGAGAAATCTCTGCCTGATATGGAGTATACGAAGTATACCATGCAGGATTTTCCAGAACATTTCGAAGAATTACTGCCGGCGTTATTGTATCATAATAGCCCATTCCGATATAGGTATTAAATACCTTATTCTTTGAAGCCAGATCAAGAATTGCCCTAAAATATTTTCTTTCAGTTAAACCTTCTTTCATTTTTAATGGTTCTTTTAACCTGATATTCGAAGGAACCGTTTGTTCGATCAATTCATCCATTGATGAAACTCCAACAAACTCGAGCATTTCTTTAATTTCACCGGCTCGAGGACCTAAATGTCGATTAACAAAACTATCGTGATACATACCTATATATTTTGTTTTTAGAATTTTTTGCAATGATAGAAAACCTTGCGGTTTGAAAAAATGATTTTACACAACACTTTCAACTAAAAATCGGAACTTTCTCTATGTTAAAAAGGGATTGTTTTCTTTTTCGAAACCTAATTTGGTTTCAGGTCCGTGACCACAATAAACAAGGGTTTCGTCAGGCAAAGCAAACAATTTGTTTTTGATGTTCGAAATTAAGGTTTCGTAATGCCCACCCGGCAAATCGGTCCGACCTATACTACCATAAAAAAGCACATCTCCCGCAATCAAAACTTTTTCTTCCTCATTGAAAAAAACAACATGGCCGGGTGCATGACCCGGAACATGGATATTTTTCAATTTTGTATTTCCAAACTCTATAAATTCATTTTCAATTAAATATGAATCGATGGGATTTACAGGATTCATTTTGAAACCAAACATTTCACCCTGACTAACCGCTTTTTCAACCCAAAAAGCATCCTCCCTGTGTGCTAAAAACGGTATATCAAATTCATTTCTTACAAATTCAACTCCCATAATATGGTCGAAATGACAATGTGTATTTGTAATTTTTACCGGTTTAAGATTATTATTCTTTATATAATCCCGTACTTCCTGATGTTCTTCTTCGTAATAAAATCCCGGATCGATAAATATACAATCTCCGGTTTCATCAGATACAATAAAACTGTTTTCTCCCAATGGATTTACCACAAATTTTTCAATCTTTATCATAAATCAGAAATTTACTGTTCCTTTTAATAGTGGAACAAACACATAGTCGCCATGTTTTTCAATTTTGTACTCATTTTCAGTTACACGAATAACAACAGTCATTTCCTGCCTATGTTCGCTTCCAACAGGAATCACCATTCTACCGTTTATTGCCAGTTGAAATTTCAGATCTTCCGGAACACATGGTGCACCGGCAGTAACAATAATTTTATCGAAAGGAGCAAAATTTGGTAATCCTTTGTATCCATCTCCAAAAAAACATGCAGGATTATAACCTATTTCAGGTAAAAATTTATGTACCTTGTTATACAACTCTTTTTGCCTTTCTATGGTAAAAACCCTTGCCCCCATTTCAAGTAATACGGCTGCCTGATAACCTGAACCGGTTCCAACTTCAAGGACTTTTTCTCCTTTCTCAATCTCTAAAAGTTGTGTCTGCATTCCAACCGTAAAAGGTTGCGAAATGGTTTGTCCTGCTCCAATCGGAAAAGCCTGATCTTTATAAGCAAATTGTAAAAAAGTACTTTCCATAAAAAGATGTCGGGGAACCTTTCCGATAGCATCAAGCACTTTTTCATTCCTGATGCCTTTGATTTTCAAGCCATCAATTAATCGTTTTCTTAATCCTTTATGACGTGGAGATTCGTTTATTTCCATTTTGAAAAAATAATGCACAAAATTAAGCTAAAAAACAATTTTAAAACTTAAAAATCATATCAATATTAACAATAAACGTTAATAAATAATACTTCGATTAACTTATTCGGATAGTCCTGATTTTTATATTTGTGAAAACACCTTAAAAAGCGTATTATGCTAAACGTTGGATTAATTGGAAATACAGAGATTCTGGAACCTTTTGTTAAACGTCTGAAAGAAAACAAAAATGTTAATATTATAGGCAAAGCTTCTATTGGTTCAAGTGCTCATTTGGACAGTTTTCATTTTACAATTCCCGAATTCAACAGAATTGAATTAATTGAAAGAGCTGATGTCCTGATTATTGACAATTCTTCGTTAATGCCGTTTAAAGTTTTAAGTGATATCGTAAAAAAATCAAAACATGCATTTACAGCTGGATATTTAGATCTTACAATTGATGAATGCACTCAAATTGTAAAATTGGCAAATGAATCAGGTTCTATCATACAGGTAAGTAATCCATACTTTTTTACTCCTCAAATTCAATGGTTGAATAACAATATTTCCTCACCTGTATTTTTAGATATATTAGATTTTACAAAAACAAAGGACAAAGACAATCTGCTGTATCATGTTGTTTTATCTCTGCTTGAAATAACAGGTATAAGTCCCAAAAAAGTTGGTACTGTAACATTTAATGCAGATCAAAATCATTCTGAATTCACAAATGTAAGGCTTGAATTTGGCGATGCATCTGTCGTGAATATCAGTTTTGGTATGCTTGAAACTTTACAGGAGTTTAAAATGAGAGTATTTTCCAGAGACAATTTTTTGAGTTTTAATTTTACCAGAAATACATTTATTTGCAATAATAAACCCATTGATCTGACTGATTATAAAAATGTTAATGAATTCGAATATTTTATCGACACCATTAACGGGAAAGTCAAAAAAACCAGCTGTCTCGAAGATTATTTGATCGCTTTACACCTGGTACAAAAAATCAATAAAAAAATTACTCAGTTTTTTGCCCATTAAATCTCCATAAAAATTTACTTTTGCCGCAATAATTTTAAATGAAATGCGTTCAATGTAAGCGACTGTATTTTTACATTGAACTTAACTTTACTATGACAGAATGAACAGAACCTGGCAAGTTGCGAAATATTTATTTTTCGACGTATTAGCTGCTGCAATAAGCTGGGTAATTTTCTTCGTTTACAGGAAGGCCATAATTGAGCCCCAGCGTTTTGGTATAGATATACCAATCGAATTTAATAATCGGTTTTTTTTAGGATTGATTTTTATTCCTGTGTTCTGGATTACCATTTACTATATTACAGGGTTTTATAAAAATATTTACCGAAGGTCGAGATTAATTGAATTGGGACAAACGTTTACTACCTCACTTGCCGGTGTAATTGTAATATTCTTTACTTTGATTCTTGATGATTTTATACAGTCTTACAAGAATTATTATCAGCTGTTTTTTACGCTGTTTTTGCTACATTTTTTCTTTACCTATGTTTTCAGGTTAATTATAACAACTCAAACGATTCATCGGATTCATCAGCGTAAAATCGGATTTAATACGCTGATCATTGGGAGTAATGAAAAAGCGCTAAACATGTTTAACGACATGAACAGCCAGAAATATCCGGCAGGAAATAAATTTGTTGGTTTTGTCGGCCTGGAAAACAATAACGACGCCTTGTTATGTAACTATATTCCTAAGCTTGGAAAGTTTAACGAAATAATCGACATACTTGAAAAGCATAAAATTGAAGAGGTAATCATTGCAATTGAAACTGTAGAGCATAAACGTTTAAGTGAAATTCTAACTATAATTGAAAACCGGCAGGTAACGATTTGGGGAATTCCTGATCTTTACGACTTCCTTTCCGGAATGGTTAAAACAAACACCATATACGGCAGTCCGTTAATTAAGATTTCAAATGGCCTGATGCCCGGCTGGCAGGAAAATACAAAACGATTATTGGATGTTGCATTCTCATTAATAGCATCTGTAATTTTAATGCCTGTATTTATCGCTCTGGCAGTTACAATTAAATTAACATCGAAAGGACCAATTTTTTACAGGCAGGAGCGGATTGGAAGATTTGGCAAACCTTTTAAAATTTTTAAGTTGAGAAGTATGGTTGCCGATGCGGAAAACGGAACCCCGGCTTTATCATCAGAAAACGACAACCGTATTACAAAGGTTGGAAGATTTATGCGTAAAACTCACCTTGACGAAATCCCGCAATTCTATAACGTTATTAAAGGCGATATGTCCCTGGTTGGTCCACGCCCCGAAAGACAATTTTATATAGACCAGATTATACAAAAGGCTCCCCACTATACTCACTTACACAAATTACGTCCCGGAATTACATCGTGGGGGCAGGTGCGTTATGGATATGCTTCTGATGTGGATGAAATGCTGGAAAGATTGCCATATGATATGATGTATCTGAAAAATATTTCTTTATACATCGATTTCAAAATCATGATTTATACTATTATGGTAAGTCTGAAAGCCCGTGGAAAATAAATTCTTAAGGATTCTGCGTAAATTTAAAATTCATTCATCATTTTCAAAACCATAATCACGCTCAACTTTTGCTATTCTCACTTTAAAAGATTTATACCAAATATTTCGCCCTTTTTCTCTTGCTTCTGTATGTTCAGCATTTTCTTTCCATTGGCGAATTGATTCCAGATTCTCCCAGTACGATACCGTTATTCCTAAAGATTCACGGGCAGACTCAAATCCTAAAAATCCTTGTTGACGGCTCACCAGTTTTTCCATTTCTTCTGCCATTTCTAAATAACCATTATCTCCATCTGTTCTTTCAGAAGTAAAAATCACTGCATAATATGGTGGTTTTGGTGTTTGTGCAATCATCGCAATACTAGTTAACGTGAATTCGGGATAAGCCATCAATCACAGAAAGTCATAAGTGCTTCAGATTTGAGTTATAAAATATGCAGGAATAACGGGTTATTTTTAAGATTTTATAGCTCAAAGATGATGTGCTTTGGACTTTCCTTTACAAGGCTCTGAAAATTTTCACATATACTGCTCCAAATTTAATTAAATTATCCCGATAGTCCTTCTTAAATTTGGTTTGTCTCTGTAAAAATTTTCTAAAGCTGTGACGATGTCTTATCCAGAACTCACGTTAGTTAAGTTTTACAATTTTTATTGGTTTATAAGTAGGTCCGACTGAACTTAAAATACTTTGATAAAAAATAATCTCTGAAACATTAACTTGCTGAATTTCCTTGCCTGAATATTTCTCAGTCAGAAAATTAAATTTTTCAATATCAACTACATATTTAAATCTGGCAATTGTAAGATGCGGCGTAAAATCATGCTCATTTTTTTTGAATCCCAGAGAAACCATTTTTGCCTCAATTTCTTTCGCAAATTGTTTAAGAGGATCATCATTTTCAGTTTTTGCAAATAATACTTTGGGTTGTTTCTTTCTTTTAAAATAACCAATCCCTTTTAAATTGAATTGAAAAGTTGAAAATGAATTTGACAAAGATTCCAGAAAATCAATTATATCAACCACCTGCTCTTTGTTTGTTTCTACCAGAAAACGCAGCGTAATATGCAAATTACCGGAGTCCACCCATCTTATTTTTCCTTCCGCCAGAGATTTTCTAAATCTATTTATAATCTCTAAAAGTGTTTTTTCAGGTTTGACTTTTATGGCAATAAATGTTCGAATAGTTTGTTTCATTATTCACAATATTTTTCTACCTGATCAAAAGCACCTGCCCCTTTTCATTATGTTCAAAACCCTGAACATCAAAATAATTTGCTATCCAGACATAGTTTCCAATTGGTGCCTCTCCTCCGTTTTTATGGGTTCCATCCCAGGGATCATAAATCGAATTACTTTCAAAAACCAAATCTCCCCAGCGATTAAATATTTTAAGTGAGAATTTAGTCTCATCAACTCCCATATTTACCGGCATAAATGTTCTGTTTTCCTGAATATCACTGTTTGGTCTGAATGCATTTGGTGCGTAAATTTCAGAAGGAAGAATCTCCAGAAACAATCCAAAAGTATCTCTGCAACCTGATTCTGCTTCTACAAACAACATTGGATTAAAAGTTCCCAATTCCGTGTAGGTATGTACCGGTTCAAACTCGTTGGATGTAATACTATCTCCAAAATCCCAAAAATAATCGATTGCCCTTTCGGAATAGTTTATAAAACCGATTGTAGAATTATTAATCAAAGCAACCTGATAATCCACTTCAAATTTCGCCCATGGATTCCTGTGAACTTTAATCCAGTCCTGTTTTAAAAGTGTATCTGCACAACCGGTTTGATTTGAATATGCCATAAGCGTAATGTCAAACCTTCCCGTATCGGGCAAGTAGTACAAAGCAGATTCGCCCGTCGGATAAGGCAAACTATCCGTAATCCATGTAAAATCAATGTTTTTGTCGTTGGTAATAGCTTTTACTTCAAATGCATAAGGCTGACAACCTTCAACATCTCCGGTATCAAAATCAAATAAGGGTTTTCTTCTAATTTCTTTTTTTATTGGTTTACTTATACAACCATACTCATCCACTGTAAGCGCTACATTGCCTGTAGGTTGCTCAATCACAACATTAATCGAATCATTACCGTCTCCCCATTGTTTTATTCCTTCCAGAACCCATTTACAAATTGAGGAATCGATGCTGTTTGTGTAAAATATCAGGATTGAATCAGGATAACAAATATTTGGATCAACTGAGATTTCGGCTACCGGTGTTGGAAAAACCTTGATCATACTATCGATGGTAAAACTGTTTTTACATTGTGTTTCCGGATTAGTTATGATAAGATTAACTTTATAAAAACCTGTATCACTGTAAGTTTTTGAAAAATATTGTTCATTGACAATTTCTGTATCATCAAATGTCCAGGTATATTCAACTTCATCAGTGGTCAACATTTTAGCTGAGAAGTTTACTGTTAAAGAATCGCAACCTCGTATATTGTCTGCATTCATTTCAAAATTTGAATTTGCTTCTAATGTTTTTTCAAATTCGTTACTCAGGCAACCATTATCATCAATCCTAAGCGAAATCACCGGAAATTTTTCCCGACTTGCTCCCACTGAAACATTATAAATTCTGTTTAGTACATCCAGCGTATCTAAAAAACTTAAACCATCTAAATCCCATTCAAAAAAAGCACTATCGGTAGCCATCCCCGTAAAAATTAACTTTTTGTTGTAATCATTACATAATTCGTTATCTCCGAAAATAAAATCCGCTTGAGGTTGAGGATGAAATCTTATTTTAAAAGTATCAATGGTTTCACAGTTATCAATAGTTTTCATGTTGAAATAGACTTCATAGTCACCATATTCTAATGTTCTAATTTTGACCTGTTTTTGTGAGATTTCGTTTACAAGTATGGCTTCACTACTAGAACTCCAGGAAGTACTTCCGGGAAAATTCCAAATACTATCCGCAGTTCCTTCGATTGTTACTGAAATTGTTGAAGTATCAATTCCACATAAAAAATTTTCGCCTGTTATTTTTACTTCAGGAACCGGATGAATAATCAGGCTTAATGTATCTCTTGTTTCACATCTAAAACTATCGATTACTGTAATTCTATACTCCCCTGTACTTTCCGGAACGATAACCGGAGAAGTAGAAAGGGTATCATCAATTTCATTTTGCCAGATATACTTTTCATATCCGTAATTAGCTTCAAGCGGAACAATTTCCGATTGACACAGCGTTTCCAGTCCCGAATCGATACCCGTTTCAGGCGAACTTTTATAAATATATACAGAGTCAATATAGTCGCAACCTGAGGCAGTAGTAGCTTTGACCCAAATCGGACCTCTGCTTGTCACATTTATCGACGGAGTTGTTTCTCCTGTATTCCATTGATACGAGTTGAATTGTGGACCAGCTTCAAGTGTTAAAGTATCACCATGGCATAAAAGCAATGTATCCTTCTCAAAAAATTCAATATTTTCTCCCAGATCGAGAATATAATTCATATTAAAACCTGCACTGTATCCATAAGATTCCCATTTCCCAAATCCATATGCATAAGCTAAAAAACCATTCTCTCCAAAAACATTATTAACCTGGTGATTTCCTGGTGTAGTTTCTATTCTGGCAAAAGAATATTCAAATCCGGGAAAGGGCTGAAACTCATTCTGAACAGACCTGCCATCAAGATAAATTCCCGCTACATTTTCTCTTTTAGTGATAATATTTACAAAATGTTTTTTTATCCCTGCATAAGTTGTATCAATTTCATTTACCGGAGGTGCAAAACTCTCAAATGCAACTTCATTTGTCCATTGTTCTGTTGAATTTAAAACAAGCATAAATGGATCACCATTTCCTTCTGTGAACGTGCTATCTGTATCGTGCGACATACTAAATTGTGCTGCAAGGATTCTTTTATCAGCAAATATTTGTTTTGCACTATTTCCAGGTAAGCTGAATTCATAATATTCCCCTCTATTTAATCTGACTTCTGTGAGTCCCGAAATCCGTACGGTGGTATTGTCTTTTGATGCCAGTATTCTGTAAATATCTTTTTCTCTCGATTTCAATGAAACGGCATAGTATTCCCTTCCCCATGCATGAACAGGAGGTATTTGCTCAAATAAATGATCCCAGCAACATTCTCCCCGGGGTACAGTTGTCCCCAGAGCACCCGAAAAAAAAGCAATAGGCTTATCAGCATACACATGACTTCCGGTTAAGTCCCCCTGTCCTTCTTTATCTGTTCCCATAATATTTTGGGATTGTACCTGAAATATTTGTCCTTTGTTCAGAATTACAGAAAACGTCGAATCTTTAGGAATAAGATTATCGGTAACTTTTGAGGGTGTTATTTCAACCCGGGTATCATTTTCTGTGGCAACAATTAAAAACTCGCTGTTTCTGCCACTACCACTTTCAGGATTTCGTGGATCGATAGTAGGAAAATAACACATTGCAAAATATTCAAATCCCAATGTCTCTACAGGGTAAATTACTGCAGCATCTGAAGAATAGCGATCCCAGCTAAATGCATAAACATTTACTGGTTTTTCAGATACCAGATGAATCCCCTTATCCTCTTTATTTTCAGATCCACTGGCTTCAACCATTTGCCATGGAATGGTAATCTCCACAGGTATGTTGGCAATAATAGAGTAAGTGCCATATATATTTTCATCTTGACCTATATAAATTGTAAAATTAGTTGACTCGCGAGAAGTCACCAGAACTTTTATACTATGAGATTCTATGTAATTCCGGCTTTCCATAAAGCCAAACCAAAAGTCAGTTCCTTCAGTAGACCGAAAACAATTTGATTGATTTTGTGCAAAAAGAGGAACCGTGCAGAAATGAAAAACTGCAATGAAGAACACTGATTTTAAAATCCTTTTAATTTTCACCAACAGAAAGGTTTTCAGTAAAAATAAAAAATCCGGACAAATCATTGCACGGATTTTATTATTCGTTCAGCAAGAAGCTTTTATTTTCTTTTTATTTCAACCATTAGATGACGATTTGGAATAACTTCATCTTTTTTAACGTGAATTTTCACAATTTCACCATCAAAAGGCATTCTAACCTGGTTTTGCATTTTCATTGCTTCAAGTAAAAGAAGTACCTCGCCTTCTATCAGTTTTTGTTTTGGTTTGACATATATATCAATAATAGTTCCCGGAATAAATGAGTAAATCAATCTATCATCAGGTGCTTCCCAGAATGTCCTTTGTTCAAACTTTTTCGTGTATTTGGTCTGATAAACAGCCCCCTGAACAACCAATTCTTTTAATTCTTTTTTTTCAGACATACGCTAAATTTACTAGTTGTTTAAAATGGAGGAATACCATGTTTTTTATTTGGAAGGAAAACGCTTTTGTTTTCAGAAACCTGCAATGCATGAAGGATTCTTGCCCTTGTATCTTTTGGTTCGATAACTTCATCGATATATCCCTGGGCTGCAGCAACATAAGGATTAGCAAATTTCTCCTTGTATTCCTGAATTTTTTCCTGACGCATTTCTTCAGGATTTTCTGCTTCTGCAATTTCTTTTCTGAAAACAATATTTGCAGCTCCTTCAGGTCCCATTACTGCAATTTCTGCTGTTGGCCACGCAAATACAAAGTCAGCACGTAAATGACGAGAATTCATTGCGATGTAACCTCCACCATAAGCTTTTCTTATAATTACTGTAACTTTTGGAACAGTTGCTTCGCTGTATGCATACAGTATTTTTGCACCATGTCTGATAACACCTGCATGCTCCTGATCTACACCCGGCAGGTAACCCGGCATATCCTCAAGTGTTACAATTGGAATATTAAATGCATCACAATAACGGATAAAACGTGCCGCTTTATCTGAGCTATCACAATCGAGTACTCCTGCCAGTACCATTGGCTGGTTTGCAACAAAACCAACCGTTTCGCCATCCATACGTCCAAAACCTATAATAATATTGGGTGCAAAATGTTCCATTACTTCAAGGAAATCTGATCCATCGGTTATAGATTTAATAATATCACGCATATCATATGGAATACGTGGATCAACCGGCACAATACTTTCAACTTTTTTACCTTTTAAAGGTGCTTTTGCAGGATATGATAAAGCTTTTTTCGCATTACTACGCGGAATATAACTTATTAAAGATTTAATCTGTTCAAAACATTCTGCCTCTGTTTGTGCATAAAAGTGGGCGTTACCGGTAATTTCAGCATGAACTTTAGCCCCGCCAAGTTCTTCCATCGAAATCTCTTCACCCAAAACAGATTTGATAACACTTGGTCCGGTAATAAACATTTTTGATATATTCTCCACGACAAAAACAAAGTCGGTTAAAGCAGGAGAATAAACCGCTCCTCCGGCACAAGGTCCCAGAATTACTGAAATTTGAGGAATAACACCGGAAGCCAGTGTGTTTCGGAAGAAAATTTCACCATAACCGGCTAATGAATTTACGCCTTCCTGGATACGTGCACCCCCCGAATCATTAATACCTATTAACGGAACTCTCATTTTAAGAGCATGATCCATAATCTTGGTAATCTTTCTCGCATGCATCAATCCCAGAGATCCTCCGGCTACGGTAAAATCCTGGGCAAAAATACATACAGGCTTAGATTTGATTGTTCCCGTACCTATAATAACTCCATCTCCATGAAGTTTTTTCGATTCCATACCGAAATCTTTTGCACTGTGTTCAACAAATAAATCATATTCGTGAAAAGAGTTTTTATCGAGCAAACTTATTATACGTTCACGGGCAGTCAATTTACCCATTTTAGCCTGCTTTTCAATGGCTTTTTCTCCACCTCCCATTTGAACTTCCTTTTTTCTTTTTCGAAGGTCAAGAATGTTGCTTCTCAGTGACATAAAATTATTTTTTTAGTTAAAAAATTCCCCTGTTTCAAGGGCATTCAATTTTTCAAATCGGGTGCGAAATTACAATTTTTTTTCAATGACTTTTAGAATTTAAGAGTAAGCATTCAAATATTATCATTCTGTTTTTTCTCCTTTCGAATAATAGTATTTGATGTTTGAAAAGTTGCACTGTCTTTCTATTTAATTCCGTAATAATACTTGTGTTTAATAAAACAAAACATTAAAAAAACAATAACTTCTAAAATAATACGGGGCTTGTAATTAATAGGATCTTAATTAAAAGAAGGGTTCTCAGGATAATTTTCCCATAATGAATAACGGTTTCCTGCTTTTTTCACAAAATCAGTCCATGATACTTTACTGTCGTCCCTTAAAACTGCACTTTCCTCAACATCAGTAACCAACCAGGAATCATCTTTAAGTTCATCTTCAAGCTGACCTGCATCCCATCCTGAATATCCGAGAAAAAAATGAATATCCTGCGGAGACACTGAACCACTGGAGATTAGTTCCTTTAAGGCTTCAAAATCTCCACCCCAATACAACTTTCCTAGAACATTAATACTACCGGGTAATTTTTCTCCCAAAGTGTGCACAAAGAAAACCGAATCGGCACTTACCGGTCCACCTAAAAATACGTTGGCCTCAAATTCAGGAAAGTCCACAAAAATATCCTGTAACTGAACATCAACTTTTTTATTTAAAATAAATCCTACTGCACCTTTGTTGCTATGAGCAACCAAAAACACAACTGAACGACTAAAATAGTCACCGTGCAAAAAAGGTTCTGCAATTAAAATTCTACCCTTCTTAGGTGGAATATTATTGGATTTGATTTTAAATATGTCAAGATTTTCTTTCATATTATTAAAACAGAATCCAATTGATGATTATTGTTTGTTTTTTGTTTATTTAACTAAATGATTATTAAACCAATTGAATTTCATGCTTTTCATAAGCAATATAAGAAAATTAACAACCCAATCAAATATAAATTACAAAGCCTGATATTTTTAAAACAATAAAACAGGGAAGTAAAAATGCAGATTTAAAAGAAAGTCAGGATTTTTAAAAAATTTATCTAATCAAATTTGACTTAACAAAGCGAGGTCTAATCATCTTCTACAATAACAAAAACATCCTCATCAGTTTTCGACATATAATACTGTTCGCGTGCGAATCTTTCCAGCTCTTCATCGCCGGCTTCAAGATCAATTAGCTTTTGTCGATCTGCTTCAATTCTTTCTTTATAGTAAAGTTCTTGTTGTTTGAGTTCGTAAAGGCGCTTTTTATTTTTTTGGTGAGAGATTATACTATTCTCATCAAAAAAAACAATCCATACCAGAAACAAAATGGAAGCAACCAACCACTTATTGCGAAGTATTTTAAAAATATTCTTATTGAAATTAATTTTTTTCATTTCCGGCAAATTGTTATCGACAAAAATAGTTTTTTGTAAATGCAAAAAAAAGGGTATTGATATTAAATCAACACCCTTTTATAAACAATATTGTGTAAATTATTCGCTATCGGGTTGAAAATTTGGATAAGTATAATTTGTAGCAGATACAAATGTTTCCTTGATTGTACGAATTGATGTCCAGCGCAATAAATTAAATATTGAGCCTGCTTTATCGTTAGTTCCGGAACCTCTTGCACCTCCAAACGGTTGTTGACCAACAACTGCTCCTGTAGGTTTATCATTGATGTAGAAATTACCTGCACAGTTTTCCAATCGTTTTGTTATCTTTTCAATATTGTAACGATTTTTTGACATCACCGCACCAGTTAGAGCATATATGGAAGTTTTATCTAAAATGTCGAGTGTTTCATCCATTTTTTCATCCTCATAAACAAAAATGGTCAAAACAGGTCCAAACAACTCTTCTTCCATTGTTACGTAATCGGCCTTTTTGGCTAAAATAACTGTTGGTTCGATAAAATAACCAACAGACTTGTCACATGTTCCTCCAAAAATCACTTCGGCATCTTTATCTTCTTTGGCCCTGTCAATAAAACCTTTAAGTTTATCAAACGCAGGCTCATCAATTACAGCGTTAATAAAGTTGGTAAAATCCTCAGGGCTTCCCATTTTTACCGTGGCCAGCTCATTTCCCAGTTTTTCTTTAACCTCAGGCCAAATACTTTCCGGAATATAAACTCTGGATGCTGCTGAACATTTTTGTCCCTGATATTCAAATGCTCCACGAACCATAGCAATTGCCAATGCCTGTGTATCAGCAGTGTTATCAGCAAAAATAAAGTCTTTACCACCGGTTTCACCAACTATACGCGGATAGGTTTTGTATTTAGGAATATTCTCTCCTATTGTTTTCCAGATACTGTTAAATACATTTGTAGAACCTGTAAAGTGTATTCCTGTAAAATCAGGATGAGTTAAAGCTACTTCTGCAGCAACCGGTCCGGATGCAAAAACCAAATTTATTACACCGTCAGGCAAACCTGCTTCTTTAAAAATTTCCATTATTACTCCTGCAGAATAAATTGCAGTTTTCGAAGGTTTCCAAACCACTACATTACCCATCATTGCAGGTGCCGCCGGCAAGTTTCCTGCTATTGAAGTGAAATTAAACGGAGTAAGTGCAAAAACAAAACCTTCCAAAGGACGATATTCATTATAATTCCACATTCCCGGAGCTGATTCTGGCTGAATATTATATATGTTAGTCATTACATTTACTCCAAACCTGAAAAAGTCGGCCAACTCACATGCTGCATCAATTTCAGACTGAAATGCATTTTTTGATTGCCCCAACATAGTTGCTGCATTAATTTTTGCACGATAAGGTCCGGCCAATAAATCTGCCGCTTTCAAAAAAATTGAAGCCCTGTGTTGCCATGACATATTTGCCCATTTTTCGCGGGCTGCAAGAGCAGCATCAATGGCCATTTCAACATGACTTGCATCTCCCTGGTTATAATACCCCAAAGTATGTGCAATCTCGTGAGGTGGAAACATTCTGTTTTTCCTGTCGGTAAATACATCCAATCCTCCAATTACCATTGGTAAATCAACCTCTTCTGACTTTAATTCATTAATCTTTGCCTGCAACTCAGCTCTTTCCGGAGTTCCGGGAGCAAAACTTAACACCGGCTCGTTTTTTGCAATTGGCACATTAAAAAATCCTTTTGACATAATCTATAGTTTTAACTGTGTTATTTTCTTTTGCACAAAACTATTGAATCATTTTTTTACAAATCATAACAAAAATCAGTGACAACATTTTTTTTATTCAGCTTAATCAACTGTTTTACTGTTTTTTAATGATTTTTTGCAATTAAACAAAACAAATATCAGTTTTTACGAAACAAACTTTATTGTTAATAAGAATTCAACTATATTTGAGCGGGATGCTATTTGAACGATTTTTGACAACTAAACAAAATTGATAAAAAGTTTATTTACAATATTATCTGAAAAATTCTGGCAGGATTTTACTATCCGGGATAAACAAAAGCTATTTCATTTGTTCGTGATTTGGTCGGGCCTTGAAATTTTCGCTTTTTTTTTACTGTTTAATAATACCATATTCAGGATTCAGGAAAGCTGTATAATTTGTAATATACTTTTTATCGCAATGGCAGCCCTTCCAATTACCTGTGCAATAAACGGAAGAATTTCATGTTCATTAAACAGCACTTTTTTTCTTCCTCTGGTTTTATATGCTTTCTATTTTTCAGATTTTAATCCTTTTATTCCAAGCTATGACACAGTTTATTTAAGTGTTTTCTGGCTTGTTATAGGATTAATTTATTTACTCATTTATTCTGATTCCAACCAACGTATCAGGGCATTTTTTTATATCGGATTTTTTACAATCGGATTCCAGCTTTTTAAATCAAACCTGCTTATCAATTCTTTTTCTCATTATAAACCTATTGTAATTAATCCTCTTTTTATTTTTCTGGTAATTTTTATTCTCACTTATTTGATGCGCATGTATTTTACATCGATTATAAAAAAACAAGAGGATCAAATCACTGCTGTAAATCAGGGCATCACAAAAGTATTCCAGGATTCTGGGTTTTCAGTAGCACAAATCAGAGCAGAACGGGATGAAGCCGGAAATATAGTTCAATTAATTGTTGACAGGGTAAATACAAGTTTCGAAAGTACTTTTAAAATTAATTTATACGAAGTCCAGGAACAAAAGGCCGAGTATATTTTTGGGCTGGTTTTTAAAAGTGATTTTGATATTAACAAATATATTTACGCCAAATCGAAAAACAGAAGACCCAAAGAATACCACGCAAAAGTAATTGAAAAGTGGTTTAAGATTCATACACTTCAACCCGGTTATAACAAGTTCTACATCATATTTGAAGATATTACAAAAACCAAAACGAAAATAGCAGAATTAGAAGACAGCAAACAGCGATACAAGGTTCTTCTGGAAGCAATTCCCGATATTTTCTTTGTTATTGATAAAGATGGAACCTATGAAGATTTTGTCATTAAAGAAAGTGATCTTTTTAAAATTGAAGATGCCAATGTAATTGGAAGTACAATTTTTGAAGTTGGATTTCCCGAAAATATGGCTGAAAAAATTTATAGTTGCATTCAAAATTCACTCAAATCAAACTCCATTGAAACAATTGAGTACCAAATGAATACACCAAACGGTACCTTTTTATATGAAATGCGGCTGACAAAACTCAACTCAAATTCAGTAATTTCCATAGCAAGAGATATAACCAAGCGAAAAACTGCTGAATTCAACCTTGAAAAAGCATTGGTCCGCGCAGAGGAATCGGACAAATTAAAATCTGCTTTCCTTGCCAATCTTTCCCACGAAATCAGAACTCCAATGAATGTAATTACCAATTTTACCAGAATAATGGCAGAATCTGATTTGCAGCCGGAAGAAAAAATGGAATTAAATGATGCGATATCGCTGAATGGAAAACAATTATTAAATATGATTGACAATACCATTCACCTCTCAAAAATAGAAACCCAAACTGTTGATATTTCAATCCGGTTCAGTAATATTAACGGAGTTTTAAGAGACATTTACAATAAGTATCTCGTTCTGATTCCTGATTCGAAAAATATTAAATTAAACCTGGGTATTGATGTTCCAAATACAGATTTTGGTTTCGATACCGATCCCAATATTTTAGGTGAAGCTATATCTCTTTTAGTTGACAATGCTGTTAAATACACATTAAAAGGTGAAATAAATTTCAAATATGAGATGGTTTCAAATCAATGGGTAAAATTTAGTGTTAAGGATACGGGAATAGGAATTCCGGCTGATGAATTTAAAAATATATTTGGCAGATTTTATCGTATTCAAAACGATATTAATAATACTACATCAGGCTCAGGACTTGGACTTCCTATAATCCAGCATTATGTAGCAATTCTTGGTGGAGAACTTGAATTTGAATCTGACCCGGGAGTTGGAAGTACATTCTGGTTTTCATTACCATTTAAAAATGGTAAGGGATATTTATCGATAGTTTAAATTGGCGTATAAATCATGTCTTGTTTCTGATAATATTCTCAGGTAAGACTTTAATATCAGATATAAAATAAATTGAATAAAGATTGTAAGGAAAAAACCAGATTGAGTGAAACATTTTAATCAATGTTATTTAAATCCCTTCAATCCAAAAAGTGGCATTAAAATTAAAGAAAAATTTAAATACAAACTGTCTACCAGGAACCAGCTCTACTTTTCGTCTGAATTAAACAACCTGAATCCAACCAGTCTGTCGTAACGTGCGGCAAAATCGCTGTAATAAACAAACAACAAATAATCATTCTCTGTCTCCCAAAAACTGCCCTCAATATTTGTATGGTCTGCCACAGTTGAGCCTTCCGGAACATAAACATATTTATAGTTGTAATATCCCTGTTTTAATAAAAGTGATAATTCATAAGCTCCGGTATCAAAATTCCAGGTCATTTCATTGCTTTTATTTGCATTCCAACCTGTTAAAGCTCCAAAAACATTTACAGAACCTCCCAACAAAATAGATGGAAGTGGCAGGGTAAAATGCACAAAAGTGTAATCGCATTCAGTATCCGGAACACGAACCTCTTCATCCTGGCTTTCAATTGTATACTTGCCATTCATTTCTTTGTACTTGAAAAAGTCTTTGTTAGCACGTACTTCATCTTTTAACAACGTTTTATGAAAGTAGGGCTGGTGAAACTCTGTTGATGCCACATATTCACCATTAAATTTATTTGAACGGTTATCAAAATACCTGAATTCATTTCCTGCGGGAAACACATTTTCCTGCTGGTAGTCATACTCCAATCGGTTTCCTCTGATAAAAAGTGGCTTAAGGTTTCTAATGGCATTATCCCACCTTCCGTTTTGCATTAAAACTACTTTTACATCTTTCATTGGATTTTCAATCAGAACATTGTCATGTGTAATAACAAAATCTATTTCCTGATTTTTACCTTTAAACGGATCGTTGGTAGCCCTGTGAACTGATCCCTGAATATCAACTCTTGGTTCAACAACGTAAAAACGCTGAGTAATTACCACCTTTTCTTTATCGTTGTCTTCGTAAACTACCAAAACATAGTTTCCGGAATAATTCATACTTATATTTTCGTTTGGAATAACAACCTGATAATTGGTGTAATTAAATGTTGTATTAAAAGATAACTTGTAGTCAATTATAGGATTTACGGGAAAACCGCTCAAATATTCTGTTTGATCAATATAACTTTCATTCCAGTTGGCATCGCAATGAATTATTGTATAATAATAGTTGCGACTTTCATCAGACATGTCATCGAACTTTAACAGCAAAGGGATATCTTCTCCCAAAGTTAAAACCGGATATGATAATTCAAATCCGGCACGATAAAGCTGAACAGTTTTAATATAATCTTTGTAAACTGCATTTTCATAATAAAAGTTGTTATCCTGTGCATTTCCATGTATTACAGAAAAGAATAAAACAATTGTGATTAACCGAAAAATTCTCATTTTAAAACCTTTTATTTCACTAAAAATAAAATTAAACCTGTGTAAGTAACGTAAAAATAGCTTTGAATTATCTGTTTTTATTTAAAAATTGAAAAAATAATAAAAATCATAAAATCCATTAAAGCCTCTAAATAATTAGCTTTTACAAGATAAAGATATAAAATCAAATAGTTAACTTTCCTATTCAAAAATTGTTACAACACAATAAATTATTACTTTTGGAGCGCAAAAAAAAATAACACTATTTGAGTTCAATATGTCAGAAACTATTAAGTTAAGGAAAGGGCTGAATATTAAGCTAAAAGGAAGTGCTAAACCGGAACTTGAAACTTTGGAGGTTCCAAAAAAGGTTGCACTAAAACCTACAGATTTCCCGGGACTAACTCCAAAACTCAAAGTAAAAGCCGATGCCGAGGTAAAAGCCGGTGACGCTTTGTTCTACGACAAATACCATCCTGAAATTATTTTTACAGCACCTTTAGGTGGAAAAGTTCTTTCAGTTAACCGTGGTGAACGTAGGAAAGTTTTGGAAGTTGTAATCGAAACAGATGTAAATGCGGGTTCAGTTGAATTTACCAAGGCAGATCCGCAAACACTTTCGGAAGTAAAGGTAAAAGAAGCCATTTTAAAAAGTGGTTTATGGCCATTTATAAAAAAACGCCCATACGGGATTGTAGCTTCTCCGGATGAAAAGCCAAATGCAATTTATATTTCTTGTTTCGATACTGCGCCTTTGGCACCGGATTACAGTTTTATACTAAAGGATCAATTATCGACATTACAAACCGGAATAAATGCATTGGCAAAATTAACCGATGGCAAGGTAAATCTTGGAGTAAATGATGATTCTTTTTCATCACTTAAAAATGTTGTCATCAACAAATTTTCAGGTCCCCACCCTGCCGGAAATGTTGGAATACAGATCCACCACACAGCACCTTTAAACAAGGGCGAAGTGGTTTGGACTATCAATCCGCAGGATGTTCTGTTTGTAGGCCGTTTATTTGAAACCGGAAAAGTGGATTTTAGCAAAATAGTTGCTTTAGCGGGTTCTGAAGTAAAGGAGCCAAAATATTACAAAACGGTTTTGGGTGCACCTGTTGAAACTTTGGTAGAAGGTAAACTTATTGCTACGGATTATAAACAACGAATTATAAGTGGAAATGTGCTTACCGGAACTAAAGTAAAAATTCAAAACTACCTGAGTTTTTATAGTTCACTAATTTCGGTTATTCCGGAAGGTGACGATTTTGAATTATTTGGTTGGGCTGATCCTGGCTTTGGAAAATTCAGTGCATCAAAAACTTATTTCGGAAAATTGTTTCCTAAAAAAGAGTATACATTAAATGCAAACCTGCATGGTGGTGAACGTGCTTTTGTAGTTTCAGGACAATATGAAAAAGTGCTTCCAATGGATATTTTACCGGTACAATTGTTAAAAGCAATTCTGGTTAACGACATCGATAAAATGGAGCAACTTGGAATTTACGAAGTTATTGAAGAAGATATGGCACTTTGTGAATATGCCTGTACTTCGAAAATAGAAGTACAAAAGATATTGCGTACAGGCATTAACACAATGATTAAAGAGCTCGGATAATCAAATAATTAATAAAAAATAAATTAGTCTTTTAGAGATGAAATTCATAAAAAACTTTTTTGAAAGGACAGAACCACTGGTTCAGAAAGGAGGCAAATTTTCCTGGCTCTATTCTGTACATGAGGGTTTCTTCACTTTCTTATATGTATCAAAAGACACTTCAAAATCAGGAACTCATATTCATGATTATATAGATTTGAAGCGTACGATGGCAATGGTGGTTTTTGCTCTTGTACCTGCCATATTATTTGGAATGTACAATACAGGTTACCAACATTTTAAAGCCATTGGTGAATTAGCATCAACCGGCTTTATGGAGATTTTCTTTTACGGTTTGCTCAAAGTAGTTCCGGTAATTGCTGTTTCGTATATTGTTGGACTTGGAATTGAGTTTGTCTTTGCGCAAAAACGAGGACATGGAATTCATGAAGGATTTCTTGTTTCAGGAATGTTAATTCCATTGGTAATGCCAATCGAGACACCACTCTGGATGGTGGGTCTTGCAACTGCATTCGCTGTAATTTTGGGGAAAGAAGTTTTTGGAGGAACAGGAATGAACATTTGGAATCCGGCATTAATTGCCAGAGCATTTTTGTTTTTTGCATATCCGGCTCAAATGTCAGGCGAATCAGTATGGGTATCCTTAAAAGAAGGTGATAAACTGGTAGATGGTTTTTCAGGTGCAACGCCTATGGCACAGGCAGCAGCAGGAAATATTTCTGACATCAATGTTGCCGATGCATTCTTTGGTTTAATTCCTGGCTCAATTGGAGAAACTTCAACACTTGCAATTTTACTGGGTGCTGTTCTTTTAATCGTTACCGGAATTGGAAGTTGGAAAATTATGGTCTCGACAATTGCCGGCGGTGCTTTTATGGGACTTATTCTAAATGTTTTAGCAGGAAGTGCGGGTCTGTCACCCGAAGTGGCGACTTATTTCTCATTACCTTTCTGGCAACACCTGATTTTAGGAGGTTTTATGTTTGGAGCTATTTTTATGGCAACCGACCCGGTTTCTGCGGCACAAACAGAAAAAGGAAAATGGATTTACGGATTTTTAATTGGTATTCTGGCCATAATAATTCGGGTATTAAATCCTGCCTTCCCTGAAGGAATGATGTTAGCGATCTTATTGATGAACACTTTTGCTCCGCTTATCGACCACTATGTTGTTGCCGGTAACATCAAAAGAAGATTAAAAAGAGCTACGGTTAAAAAACAAACTGCTTAACGCTTAAAAGAGAAGAAGATGGACAGAAATAGTAATACATACACATTTTTATACGCTTCAATCATGGTAATCCTGGTTGCTGCAATTCTCGCTTCTGTTTCTATGGCGTTAAAACCAAGACAGAAAAAAAACTTCGAGATAGAGAAAAAGAAAAACATTTTGGCTTCGGTTAATATTGAAAGTGATGCATCGACTGCTGAAGATTTGTATGCTGAAAAAGTAGTGGATGAATATATTGTAAATGTTGGCGGAAAAAAGGTTGAAGGAAATGCATTTGACACCGACCTGAAAAAAGAACGTGCCAAGGCTGCAAAAGACATGTTGTATCCGGTATTTGAATTCAAAACTGACGAAGGAACGAAATATGTGCTTCCATTAAGAGGTTCAGGTTTGTGGGGACCGATTTGGGGTTATATTTCTTTAAACGACGATATGAATACCATTTACGGAGCTAATTTTGATCATGAAGGAGAAACACCCGGACTTGGAGCTGAAATATCAACTTCAGCTTTTGAGGAACAATTTATTGGGAAAAAGCTTTTTGACGATTCGGGTGAACTGGTTTCAATATTGGTTGCCAAAGTTGGAGAAATGGGTGCAGAGGAACATAAAGTGGATGGTATTTCGGGAGGGACAATTACAAGTAAAGGTCTTCAGAATATGTTGTTAGATGATTTTTCTGGATACGAAGCATTCTTAAAAAGTAAAAAGTAGAAAGATATGAGTGAACCATTATTTTCTAAAAAGAATTTAAAATTACTGTCGGATCCATTGAACAACAGTAATCCAATTACCGTACAGGTATTGGGTATTTGTTCAGCGCTGGCAGTAACAGCACAGCTAAAACCTTCGATTGTAATGGCAATTTCGGTAACTGCTGTTTTACCGTTGGCAAACGTACTTATTTCATTATTAAGAAATACAATTCCAAACCGTATCCGTATTATCGTTCAACTTGTAGTAATTGCAGCGCTGGTAATTCTGGTTGACCAAATTTTGAAAGCATATGTTTTCGATGTTAGTCGTCAACTTTCAGTTTTTGTTGGTTTGATTATTACCAACTGTATAATTATGGGACGCTTGGAAGCATTCGCTTTAGGAAATCGTCCTTGGCAATCATTCCTCGACGGAATTGGGAATTCGGCAGGTTATGGTGTAATCTTAATTATTGTAGGATTTTTCAGAGAGCTTTTAGGTGCCGGCACCTTGTACGGTTACAGAGTAATTCCAGAAAGCTGGTACATAGCAAATGGTGGATTTTACGAAAACAACGGATTGATGGTACTTTCTCCAATGGCATTGATTGTTGTTGGAATTATTATTTGGGTACAGAGAAATAAAAACCGTTCATTAATCGAAAACTAATCTCATAAAGTAAACAGAAATGGAAAATCTGATTAATATATTTATTAAATCAATATTTATCGAAAACATGGTTTTTGCATATTTCTTCGGGATGTGTTCTTACCTTGCTGTTTCGAAAAAGGTTAGTACGGCTATGGGACTTGGAATTGCCGTTGTATTTGTACTTACAATTACAGTCCCGGTAAACTACCTGCTTGAGAATTATGTTTTAAATGAAGGTGCTTTGGTTTGGATTAGTGAAGATTTTGCTTCAGTAGATTTAAGTTTCCTTCGTTTTATCATGTTCATTGCAATTATTGCATCAATGGTACAATTGGTGGAAATGGTTGTTGAAAAATTTGCTCCGGTTCTATATAACCAGCTTGGAATTTTCCTTCCACTGATTGCAGTAAACTGTGCAATTCTTGGTGGTTCACTATTCCTTCAGCAAAAAGCTTTTTTAAACGTTGGAGAAGCTACAATTTACGGAGTAGGTTCAGGAGTAGGTTGGTTGCTTGCCATTGTTGGTATTGCAGCTATCAGAGAAAAAATTGAATATTCACATGTGCCAGCACCATTGCGAGGACTGGGAATTACATTTATTGTAACCGGTTTAATGGGTCTTGCATTTATGGGATTTATGGGAATAAAATTGTAGAATAGTAAAAAACAAGATCGATGATATTATTATCAACACAAACTACTGTTATTATTGCCAGTGTGGTAGTATTTCTTGGTATTACGCTGCTATTAGTTGGTATTTTACTTTATGCCAAGAAAAAACTTATGCCATCGGGAGTTGTCAAAGTTTCAATAAACGAAGGTGCTGTTGAGATGGATACAGAACCAGGGAACACGCTGCTTACAACGCTGGGAAACAACAAAGTTCTGCTTCCTTCGGCATGCGGAGGAGGAGGTACATGTGCCATGTGCCGTTGTCAGGTTGACGAAGGCGGAGGTTCAATTTTACCAACTGAAACAGGATTCTTTACCCGAAAAGAACAAAACGATAACTGGCGTTTAGCCTGCCAGGTAAAAGTAAAAGAGAACATGAATATTCGTATTCCTCAAGAAGTACTTGGTGTTAAAAAGTGGGAATGCGAAGTGGTTTCAAACAATAATGTGGCAACATTTATTAAAGAATTTGTTGTTAAACTTCCGGAAGGAGAAGTTTTGGATTTCAAATCAGGTGGATATATTCAAATTGATGTTCCTAAAGTTGATGTTGACTTTAAGGATATGGATATTGATGAACAATACCGAAAAGAATGGGAAGACTTTGGTATGTTCGATTTGAAAATGAAAAATCCGGAACCTACATTCCGGGCATATTCGATGGCAAACCACCCTGCTGAAGGAAACATTGTAATGTTGAATATCCGTATTGCAACACCGCCATGGGATCGTGCAAATAATGCATTTAAAAAAGTAAATCCGGGGATTTGTTCTTCATACATTTTCAACCTGAAACCTGGTGATAAAGTCACAGTTTCCGGTCCTTACGGAGAGTTCTTCTTAAAAGACAACGATAACGAAATGATGTTTATTGGTGGTGGAGCAGGTATGGCTCCGATGCGCTCACATTTATTTCACCTGTTCCATACAGTGAAAGAAAGCAAAAAGAACATTACTTTCTGGTATGGTGCCCGTTCATGGAAAGAGGTATTTTATTACGAACAATTCCGTGAGATTGAAAAGAATTTCCCAAACTTTAAGTTTAACCTGGCACTTTCTGAGCCACTTCCTGAGGACAACTGGGATGGTCCGGTAGGTTTTATCCACCAGGTGATTTACGATGATTATTTAAGTAAACATGAAGAGCCGGAAGAAATTGACTACTACTTATGTGGTCCGCCAATGATGAACGATGCGGTTCAAAAGATGCTTTATAATCTTGGTGTTCCGGATGAAAATGTACTCTTTGATGATTTTGGATCATAATTATAGTACAGAAATTAAAAGTAAAAAACACAGCATATATAAAGCCACTTTCCTTAGGAAGGTGGTTTTTTTTGCACTAAATTTTATACAACCCGTTGATATTGTTTTGCAAAAGAAAATTTGATTTATTACGCTTTTTCTAATTTCAAGCTAATAAAACACCGATCAATTGATACACAAAAAGCCAGGTTAGAGATTTTTACATTTCTTCTTTTGCAAAACAATTCTCACTTTCCTTCAAAAATTAAAATTATAATTTCGTATAGATTTCATTGAATATGAATCAATAAAAATGATGAAAGTATCTTCCTATTTTCAAGCAAATGTTTATAATTATTCCTAATTTTGGTTGAAGTTAAATTAAAAAATCAAAACAATGGAAGAAAAAAAAGGTATGCCCTTATTGGGAGATAGTTTCCCTGAGATGACGGTAAAAACTACACGTGGAACTTTAAACTTACCGGGAGATTATAAAGGTAAATGGTTTGTTTTATTTAGCCATCCTGCTGATTTCACTCCTGTTTGTACTACAGAATTTATCGCTTTCCAACAACGATACGATAAATTCAGAGCATTAAATTGTGAGCTTATCGGATTAAGTATCGATCAGGTGTTTGCACATATTAAATGGGAACAATGGATTAAAGAAAACATGAATGTTGAAATTGAATTTCCGATTATTGCTGATACCGGTGCGGTTGCCGAGGAACTTGGGTTAATTCATCCCGGTAAAGGCACAAATACTGTCAGAGCAGTTTTTATTGTTGATACTGAAGGAAAACTGCGCATTATCTTTTACTATCCGCAGGAACTTGGAAGAAATATGGACGAAATTTTACGTGCTTTAGAGGGAATGCAGGTATCGGATAACAATAGTGTTGCTATGCCAGCCAACTGGCCAAACAATGAAATTTTGAACGACAGGGTTATAATTCCGCCAGCAACAGATGTTGACACTGCCAATGAAAGATTAGAGAAAGCTGCAAAAGGAGAATTTGAATGCTACGATTGGTGGTTATGCCATAAAAAACTTAACTAAGTTTTTTTGAACTTGCAATAAAAATATATTCTTCATACGTTGAAAAGTAAATTTTCTATTGCAAGTTCACCATTATACTTGATCTAAGATTTAATTAGTACACCTTTAATAAATTCTATTTGTAAAAAGAAGTAAAAAAAGTTTCAAGATTAAATAGGGAATCTGCATTAAAATTTCCCTTTTAAGTTAAAGCAAATATTTAATATTGAAACAATGAAAACCATACTTCGCACTTTTATAATCCTGTTTATTTTCTTTTTTATTTTTGTTTTTTCTGATGCACAAGCACAGTCTGGTTACGGAAATATGCAAGAAATCGGTAGTACCGAAACAAATCATAGCCATTACTCCAATAACGGTGTTACAAGCTTCCAGACTGAAATAAATGCATCTGACAAAGTTGAAATAAAGGTATACCCTAATCCAACTTTTGGTAAAATCACCATAGAGGGAGTAAGTTCAGGAACTTTACGAATTTATAAAATGAATGGTCAAATGGTTTTTAAGGAAAAAATCAGAGCCGACAAAACGCAATTTAATTTGCAAGGATATACTGCAGGAGTATATTTAATGCACATTCACAATTCGGATAATTTAACAGTTAAAAAAATTGTGGTGCAATAGAACACCACATTTTTTTTATTACATATAACCTTCCCGTCGTTTTTTAACGAGTGGATTTTTTATATTGGGCATATATTATTCATAAAGCAATTCTCCTTCTCTTATCAAAAGTCGCTCACCTGCCTGAACTGTACTTCCGTCAAGGAAAAAGTTTAATCCGGAAATAGAATTATTTTCACCCCCGGCCCAGGTGTTATTGCCAATTCCTACAGTTATTGTGCCTGCAGGTATATACGAGACCAAAGTACTTGTTGAAGGAATTTCGATATTTGGATTAATACCAAAATCAATCATACTAAATTCTTTGATTAAATCGTCCTGAGCGTCATAATACTCTTTTAGTTTTTCTATTCCATGTTTGCCATCCATCGACACAAGATTGCCGTTCTCAAATACCAATTCGAGATCTTTTATAATTTCACCTCTAAAAATGTAGTTATCGAAAACAAGTTTTCCGTTTGCAGTGCCGGCAACAGGAACAAAATAAACCTCACCTGCCGGAAGATAGGCACTCATGCCAACCAATCCTTTTTTCATATCCTCATCCGAAATTATTCCGTCGCTGATAAAAGGTTTGTTCCCGGTTATATCCACCGTAAAATCAGTCCCATTTTTATGAGTAATTTTTAGTATATCGGCATTTTTTAGTCTTTGCTGAACGATGCTTCCAATCTCGTTTAGCCGGGCATAATCAACATCAATTGCTTCCCAGAAAACTTTGAATAGTTCATCGTAAGACATGTTGAATTTAGCTGCTAATGCCTCGGTGGGATACAAACCGTTACCAAGAGATACACTTTTAATTTCTTTTTCCTGGTAAAGCTCAATCAGTGGTTTATTGGCTTTACTTCTTGTGGCAAATCTTTCAGGAGGTACATCTGCCAGCAAATCAGGATTTTCTCCTGAACTTACAGAAATTTGTGCAGTAATCATATCCACCATTTTCATCCCCAATTTAGGATATTGAGTATCAAACTTTTCAGGCACATCTGTAAACATTCTTTTTGTCATTCTGTCGCTGCTGATTGTTAACAAAGGGAAAGCTCCCAATTTTCGGACATTAACTGCAATATTTTCCAGAAGTTCCAAATCCCTGACACTTCCGCTAACCATTACAATTTCACCTTCCTGAATATTAGCACATTCATTCACAAGACTTACGGCCATTTTTTCAAGATCTACTTTTACCTTTTTATCCGAGTCTTGAGAAAATGTTGAAGCCGAAGCAAATACAAAACAAATTACCAATAGAAAAAATTTTTTCATAATTTAATTTTTAAGATTAATACATCTACAAAAACAAAAGTTTACTTTCTGTTCAATTCAGGTTTATAAAGAGGTATGGGAAAAATACAAGACTTACAGATTATAACATTTCCCTTGTGTCAAATCTTTTTCATGCAAATCTAAAGGGGATAGCCAAGGCTGTTTTAGACTTCATACACGTCAACTATTTTCATAATTAAGAAAAGTTAGTTTTAAAAGTTACGATTTTTATAAAGACAGAACAAATACCTGAATCAAATTTCACTTGAACTTTCTAATTGATATTCAAAAGTGTAGATGTAAATTAACAATATTCACGCAACTAATTTTAAACATTTGTCATCTATAATGAAGTAGAGAGAATCAATGCCATGAAACCTTTAAAAATATTTTTTACCCTTGCTTTTTTTATGACTTTATTTAGTTGTGATGATGTTATTGTACCGGAAGATGTACAGTCTGATTTGTTGTTTTTAAAGACTGTAGAAGGAGGTTGCAACAACCAGAACTTTAGTACCATAAAAAGTTTAGAACCTGAAAAGGATACTGTAATTGTTTCCCAAATAAATGACACCTTAAATATTTTTACTGGGATAAATTATATTTGTTGCGCACCTTTTGTGACCGAAACATTTGGAATCGGAGATTCCATATTTGTGAAAATTATTGATACTTGTGAGATACCTGCTCAAAACTGTTATTGCAAATGTAATTGCTACTATACATGGGATTTTCAATTTACCGGTTTAAATGCAGATCGATTCTATCTTAAAATTGAACTTTTTGATCCCCGACTAAATAAACAGCTTCTGATTTCCGAGGGAATTGTCAACCTGTAATTCTTTAAATATTGAGTTGTTTAATTTGAATTGCTTAAAGAAAATTAAGTTTTAATAATGTAAAAACATACTCTCAATCCGTTTATTATTTGTATTTTTCGCGACCAAAATTAAGCTGCCTACCGCATTCAGTCAGAAAATGGTATGGAGTTTGCGATAACAAGCAGCGTTTAACACCATTGAAATGAAGAATTTTAAGTTTATAATTTTAGCTTTAAGCATTATTGGTTTCACAGCCTGTAACGATAATGAAGATCCAATACCGGATCCCCCGGAGCCTACTGTATCAGTTGTAATTAATGAAATGCTGCCACGAAATACAGAAAACGGTGCAGACCAGGATGGTGAATATGACGACTGGATTGAATTGTATAATTACTCATCCGAAGCGATTGATATTTCGGGATATTATCTTTCGGATGTTCAAACTGATATTACAAAATGGTCTTTCCCCGACGGAACAACTATTCCAGGATTTGGTTACCTGATTGTTTGGGCAGATGATGATACAACACAGGTAGGACTACATACTAATTTTAAGCTGTCGGCTACAAATGGAGAGACAGTAATATTTCACAGTGATGAGGAAGTATTGGTTGATATGGTATCATTTCCTCCTGCAACTGAAGAAAAATCATGGGCAAGAAAACCTAATGGCACAGGAGATTTTGAATGGAGCACTCCTACTTTTAACGGAGCTAACGATTAATAAAAAACTGTTATTATACCAAAACCATGTCTGTGACCGGATGTGGTTTTTTTGTTTTAAATCCCACCGTTTTTAATATTGCCATACTTTTGCATTAAGTACAAACAAAAGCATGAACAAACATTTTCACAATAATATTTTAAAAGCTACCAAAGCAACAGATTTATTCGAAATAGAAGTTATTCAGAATTTGTGGAGTGGCTATGGCGAAATTATCAGGGTTGGTTTAATTGGCTCAGATATGGAAACTGTGGTGGTAAAACATGTTCAACTGGAACAACAAAATCATCCAAGGGGGTGGAATACTAATTTATCGCACGAACGAAAATTGAAATCGTATAAAGTTGAAACCGAATGGTATAAAACATGGAGTTCGAAATGTGATGAGTATTGTAAAGTTCCGAATTGCTTGGCGCTGGAAACTATTGAAGGAGAAGTATTGATGGTAATGGAAGATCTGAATTCAAGTGGTTTTGGTGGCCGCCGCATTTCTTCGGTAAACTGGGATGAATTGAATGCCTGTTTACTTTGGCTGGCAAACTTTCACGCAACTTTTCTCAACGAAAAATCCACTGGTTTATGGAAAACCGGAACTTACTGGCATCTGGAAACCCGTCCGGAAGAACTGGAAGTATTAAATGATTATCCGCTTAAAGCTGCAGCATCTGCAATCGATAAAAAACTAGCCGATAGTCCATTTCAAACTTTTGTACATGGTGATGCCAAACTGGCCAATTTTTGTTTTTCTGTAGATGGCAAAAAAGTTGCAGCAGTTGACTTTCAATATGTTGGCGGAGGTTGTGGAATGAAAGATGTTGCTTATTTTGTGGGAAGTTGCATGAGTGAAAAAGATTGTGAAAGATATGAATCTAAAATTCTTGATTTCTATTTTTCTGAATTACGAAGTGCCATTCAAACCAGGAACAAAGAAGTCGATTTTAATGAACTCGAAAGCAATTGGCGTGAATTGTATCATTTTGCCTGGGCTGATTTTCATCGTTTTTTAAAAGGCTGGCACCCCGGCCACTGGAAAATAAATTCATACAGTGAAAGAGTTTCAAGGGAAGTAATTAATAAAATTAAACATGAAACTAACAAATAACAACCTTATTGAACTTAGTACAATAGCAATTACAGCGGCAAAACAAGCAGGTCAGCTTATTAATAATTACCTGGATAAAAATGTAACAGTAAAAACAAAAAATGGTGCCGATAGTCTGGCATCACAAGTTGTTACAGAAGTTGATATAAAAGCTCAGGAAGCTATTTTAGAAATACTTCAACCAACAATCAAAAAATATGATTTGGCCATGCTAACGGAAGAAAGCGTAGATAATAAAAGCCGCTTTAAAAAGGACTATTTCTGGTGTATCGACCCTATGGATGGAACACTTGCTTTTACTGAACAAACTCCCGGTTACGCAGTTTCTATTGCCTTGGTCGCAAAAAACGGGGAATCTCAAATTGGTGTGGTTTTCGATCCACTTACCAAAACTTTATATCATGCTATTTCAGGTCAGGGAGCATTCAAAAATAACTATGCCTGGATACCAGACTTATCAAATACAAAGAATAAAAATTTCACATTATATATCGACAGGAGTTATTTAAAAAACAAAAAGTACAAACAAATAACTTCCAATATTGAAAAGCGGATGTCGGAGTTAGGATTTCAAAATTTTACCATTGAAAGATTAGCCGGTGCGGTGCTTAACGCATGTTGGGTTATCGACAAAGCTCCCGGTTGTTATTTTAAAGTACCTAAACCACAAACCGGAGGCGGTAGTTTATGGGATTTTGCCGCGACAGCCTGTATTGCCAAAGAAACTGGTGCTTATGGCTTTAGTCTCGATGGTTCTCCTTTGGATTTAAACCGGAGCGATTCTACTTTTATGAATCACAAGGGTGTTTTGTATGCTAGTAATGATAAGATTGCAGAGGCTGTTCAGAAGATTTTAATGGAAAGCTGAAAACGCTGATTAAACTGAAGCACGCAGTTTTTAATTCTCATTTTTCGATATTGTATTTTAAGAAACACTTTTCATTTTACTAATTACCAATTAGTAATTTTTTGATTTTTCACTAATCAGCAATTAGTAAAAAGATTATCAATTTCATCAAATTTTGATTCTAAGAAATGTTTTTTTGTAATCCTAAAAAATAGAGATTGAAGTCCCAATATGTCAACCATTAACTATTTCACTTCTAACTGCCCCTCAGAATTTGCTTTCTTCAAGTTTCGCACTGTCGTTGTTCCACCACCTTTTAAAGTCAACTCAACCGGTTTATTGGTTTTCCAGGCACCTCTTGTAAAATCAGGAATTTCAATGGGCTGTGAACCATTTGCTATCGACCATTCACTTAATGGTGTGATACAACTCCATGCTGCGGCATCGTAAACATCCATATCCATTGGTAAACCATTACGTAAACAGTCTATCATTCGCCAGTCCATCATAAAATCCATTCCACCGTGGCCTCCAACCTGTTTAGCCATCTCCCCCACTCTTCTGATTATTTCAGGTTGGTACTTTTCTTCCAGTTCTTTCATTTTAGCCTCATCGGCTATGTCATGTCCAAATGCAATATGTTTTAAAGGCCATTTTTGAGCAAAACAACTGGTTCCGCTGAGCATGTGAATACGCGAATATGGCCTTGGAGAACTTACATCGTGTTGAATTAAAATCGTTCTTCCCTTATTGGAGCGAATCATTTGCATATCCATATTACCCCGCATTTCCCAGCCGATAAACTGTTCAAAAAACGGATCTTCCTTTGCCTTTTCTGCAATCCTGTTTTTTAGGGTAAAATCGTTGCTCATCATAGCAGTGAGGTAGTCCATTTTATCTCCCCGGTTAATATCCATGGCCTGGCAAATCGGCCCCAATCCATGAGTCGGATAAACATTGGCTTTTCGTTTGTTTTCGTGAAGACGCCACATTTTAGTATAAGCACCATCACTCATTTTATCGTCCTTCGGTTTGTTAAAATGCCAGTAATCAAGGTCGTGAATATAAGCTCCTTCACCATGCACCAAGTCTCCAAATGCCCCTTGTCTGACCATATTCAGTGTTAACAACTCAAAAAAGTCGTAACAGCAATTTTCAAGAATCACACAATGTTTTTTTGTTCTTTCTGATGTCTCCACCATATCCCAACATTCATCCATGGTTTTAGCTGCAGATACCTCCAGGGCTGTATGGCACCCACCTTCCATTGCCGCCAGCCCAACTGGCACATGCCATTCCCAGGGTGTTGCTACATAAACCAAATCACACAAACCACTGGAGCAAAGCTCTTTAAAACCCAAATCCCCATTTACAAATTCTTTTGCTTTTGGCAAACCTTCTTCATCAAGAATTTTTTGAGCTCCGTCAACAGCAGCCTGACGAATATCGCAAAGAGCCGTAATTTCAACCCCATCGATGTATGTCATTCTTTTTACTGCACCTGAACCACGATCACCAATTCCAACAAATCCAATCCTTACTGTGTCGAGTTTTGGTGCAGCATATCCACACATATTAAAACTCATATTTGGTCTCCTCTCTGCTGACTTTCTTATTTCCTTCAATTTTTCATTTTCAGGATTTTTAACAGAAGAAATAATTGGCGAAGTAGCTACCAAACCCGCTCCGATTCCAATGTTTTTTAAAAATGAACGGCGACTTGAACTCATAGTATATCTTTTTGGTTTATTGTTTTATTGACGTTTCCAAACTTATCAAATTAATTGAAAATTTAAGGGTGGTATTCGTCATCTTTTTTAATTAACTTGTATGAATTAAGCAACATTAAATTTTATTATGTATCAATACAAAGCAAAAGTTGAGAGAGTAGTCGACGGCGATACCATGGACATTGTAATTGATTTAGGATTTAAAATTACCACAAACCAGAGAATTCGTCTTGCTAAAATCAACACACCTGAAACTTACAGGGTTAAAAAAGATTCTGAGGAATACCAAAAAGGTTTGGCTGCAAAAAACTTTGTAATCCAACGGATTGAGGCTAACAATTTTGAAATAAAAATTGAAACAGATAAAGATACCGGGAAATACGGACGATATATAGCCATGATTTTTTTAGCTGATTCACAAAAATCTTTAAATGACGAATTGGTTGAGAAAGGTCATGCTGAATATGTTCAATACTAAAAACACATTTAAATATGCAAGTAATACTTGGCTCCGGAGGATCCATTGGAAAAGATTTAGCGAGAGAGCTTACAAACTATACAGATAAAATTAGATTGGCCAGCAGAAATCCGCAAAAAATAAATCCAAAAGATGATTTAACCATTTGTGACTTAACATTACCTGATGATGTTGATAATGTTGTTAGGGGATGCGAAGTAGCCTATCTAACAGTGGGTTTGCCATACAAACTAAAAACCTGGAGTGAACAATGGCCACTTATAATGAAAAATACTATTTCAGCCTGTAAAAAGCACAAATGCAAGCTGGTTTTTTTTGATAATATTTATATGTATCATCCCGACCAGTTGAATCCTATGATGGAGGAAACTGAAATAAAACCACCAAGCAAAAAAGGAAAAATAAGAGCAGATATTGCTCAAATGGTATTAAATGAAATAAAAAATGGAAGTTTAAAAGCATTGATTGCCAGAGCTGCAGATTTTTATGGACCGGAAATTAAAAACAGCGTTTTAAACGAAGTTGTTTTTAACAATTTAAAAGCAGGGAAAAAAGCCAATTGGTTTTGTTCTGTAGATAAACTTCATAATTTTACTTATACACCAGATGCTGCAAAAGCCACAGCATTATTGGGAAACACAGATTCGGCGTATGGACAGGTATGGCATCTACCAACTGCTCCACCAATAACCGGCAAACTTTGGATCGAAAAAATTGCATCGGAATTAAAAATTGAACCTAAATTTCAGGTTGTCCCACAATTTCTTGTTCGGATTTTAGGCATTTTTAACCCAATTATGAAAGAATTTGTTGAAATGTTATACCAATGGGACAGGGACTACAACTTCGACAGCTCGAAATTTGAAAACACATTTAAAATGAAACCAACTAGTATTGATGAAGGAATAAAACAATTAAATACAGCTGAATGATTTGTTGAATATAATTATTAACTTTTAGGCAAAAACATTCTGAATCTTCCTAAGACTTATGATAACAATTCGCGAGTTTTTAAGTACTGAAATTGGAATTAATTACGACACCCAACACAAGATAATTGTTTCAATAATTATATTGATTCTGATATCGATTATTCGTTTTGTTATTTTACGTATTGTCTGGAAACAAACCCAAAGCATCAAATTACGTTACAACTGGAAACGTTCCATTTCTTTGTCTCTTTCACTAATCGCTACTTTTTTGATTGGAGCAGTTTGGTTACCTGCTTTCGAACAATTTGGAGCTTTTTTAGGATTATTTACTGCAGGTTTGGCTATTGCAATGAAAGATCCACTCACAAATCTGGCTGGTTGGTTTTTTATTGTTTTCAGAAAACCTTTTGCTGTGGGCGACAGGGTGCAAATCGGTGAACATGCCGGCGATGTTATAGATATCCGGCTTTTTCAGTTTTCCATACTTGAAATTGGCAATTGGGTGGATGCTGACCAAAGTACAGGACGAATTATCCATCTGCCAAACGGAAAAGTATTTCTCGAATCACAAGCCAATTATACCGGTGGTTTTGATTATATCTGGCATGAAATACCGATTTTGATTACTTTTGAAAGCAACTGGGAAAAGGCTAAAAAAATAATAAATGAGGTAGTAAATAAACATGCTGATAATTTAAGTAAATCGGCAGCAAAAGAGATATTTGAAGCCAGCAAAAACTATATGATTTATTATAAAAACCTGAGCCCGATTGTTTACACGAGAGTAAAAGAGTCAGGTGTTTTATTTACCATGCGTTACCTGTGCAATCCGAGAAAAAGAAGAGGTTCGGAAAATGAAATCTGGGAGGAAATATTAGCTCGTTTTGCCCAACACCCCGATATTACTTTTGCTTACCCAACTACGAGATTTTATAAAAGCGGCGAAGAAAATAGCCTGGATAAATAAATATGGATTTGGAGTAAAATATTCTGTCTTTTTTTAAATCCCTAACAAAACATCATTTGAAAAAGTTTTTGCTGTAACGAATACCACAAGCAAAAACAGGTTAATTATCAGACAATTAAATACCTAATACAATTGTTATTTCAATAATATATTTTTAAATTGCTTTATTAATCTTTACGCTTAATTTACTTCTCAACAATTCAAAAAACCAAATCATGAAAAATTCAAATCTTTTTTTGATTAGAATATTGACAGCGTTGATATTTTTAATAGCGAGTGAAACCTCATTTTCTCAGCAAGAAATTGGAGGATTTAATGTTTACTATGGTCATTTACATAACCATACCGATGTTTCGGATGGAACGGGAACCCTGGAACAAGCATACAATTATGCTAAAAATATAGCTGGTCTTGATTTCTTCGGACTTTCAGACCACGCCAATCAAATTGATGCCGGTGAATGGACAGCTACAAAATCTGTTGCTGACAGTTATAATGAAGAAGGCTTGTTTGTAGCTTTCAGAGGTTTTGAATGGTCTCATAATACTCTTGGACATGTAACAATAGTCAATTCAGAAGAGTACTGCGACAGAAATGATGTAACTACTTTTGGAGGATTACTTTCATGGTTATCAACCAGAGAATGTGTAGCTTTTTTTAATCACCCCGGAAGACAAAATAGCACAGGACAGGAATTTGACCATTTTTCTGATTTACCATCAGAAAAGTTTGTGGGAATGGAATTGTGGAATAAGGGAGATGCTTTTAATGTATACTATTACAACGATGGCTATTATTCAAATGATGGAAATTTAGGGTTTTATGATGAAGCACTTATGCGTGATTGGAAAATCGGTGCCGGTGGTTCAGAAGATAATCATTCAGGTGATTGGGGAACAAGAGAAAATTACAGAATGGCCGTTCTCGCATCTGATTTAACACGAACAAGTATTTACGATGCTTTTAAAAACAAAAGATTTTTTACTACTCTGGACAAAAATATCAAAATGTCGTTCAAAATAAACGGAAGCGAAATGGGCTCAACCCTTCAGGGAAATTCTGGTCAAAGTCTCAACATATTGCTGTCAGACGATGATGGAGAAATATTTACCAAAGTGGAACTGATAAAAAATGGAATCGTATACCAAACCTGGACTCCCAATGTTTCAGTTGTTAATATTTCAGAAACATTGACAACTTCGGATGGTGAATACTATTACATTAAAGTGACACAAACCGATAATGATGAAGCCATTTCTTCTCCCGTATTTATTGAAGGTGGAGTCGTTAATACTCCCCCAGTTTGTGTAATCACTAATCCCGGATCAGGGGAGCATTTCGAATTACCTCAAGAAATTATTTTAACCGTAGATGCAAGTGATCCAGATTTGGGTGGTACAATTTCGCAAGTTGAATTTTTTGTTGATGGAAATTTGGTGGGAACGGACAATACAGCTCCATACGAATTGAGCTGGACCATTCCATCAGATGGAGTCTATGAAATAACTTCAAAAGCTACCGATGATCTTGGAGCTTTTACTGTTTCAAATCCGGTTGAAATAACAGTAGGAACTTACACTAAAACAGTTAGTTCACAAATAAATAATGGCAACGATGATGCAGAAGAATCAGATGCCGGAGTTATGTATATAACCAGTACAGATCTGGAATTGGTATATGATTCGTATAACACAGCCGGCAACCAAACAGTAGGATTAAGATTTGCCGGATTAAATATCCCTCAAGATGTACAAATTACCAATGCTTATTTGCAGTTTACAGTTGACGAAGCAAGTGCAGGTGCATCCAACCTTGTAATTTCGGGACATAGAAGTGAGGATTCTCCTGCCATTACAACCAGCTCTAATAATGTTTCAAACAGGATAAAAACAAACTCTCAGGTAAATTGGAGTCCGGCTGACTGGAACAGTGTTGGAGCTTCAGGTTCGGACCAGCAAACTCCTGATATTTCTTCAATTATTCAGGAAATTGTTAATCTTCCTGCCTTTTCTCAATCAAGTGCTATTACATTAATTATTACCGGCTCGGGAACCAGAATTGCAGAAGCTTATGAAGGCGACCCTGTTTCCGCAGCAAAACTTTTTGTCTCTTATTCAAATACGATAAATAACCCACCTGTTTTTCCGGAAAATCCTATTTTTAAACCAGACGCAACAGAAGACCAAGCTTATGCAGAATCAATCGCAGGAACTGCCTTCGATGAAGATCCAATATTTTATTCGAAAGTAGGTGGCCCGGATTGGTTAACAATTAACTCTGATGGAAATATTACGGGAACACCGGCTAACGGTGATGTAGGAATCAATGAATGGACAGTTCAGGCTGAAGATGACAAGGGAGGAACAACACAAGCGACATTGCAGATTAACGTAATTAATACAAATGATTCTCCTGAATTTATCGCTGATCCATTGATAAAAAACAACGCTTTGGTAAATGTTGCATACAATGAAACACTTGAGGGAGATGCTACGGATGAAGACACGGGAGATGTCCTTTCATTTTATAAACTTAGCGGTCCTGCCTGGTTGAATATTTCGGAAGACGGAACCCTATCCGGAGTTCCGGGAACAGGGGATACAGGTTCAAACAGTTGGTCAATCCAGGTAAATGACAACAATGGAGGAACTGCAACTGCCACATTGGAGATAGAAGTTGATGTACCCTCGGCTTATTGCAGTTCAAATGGAGATTCAGGATCGGAGTGGATTGAATCGATTCAAATTAATGATGAAACATTTACAACAGGAAATAATGGTGGTTATTTGGATAATACCGGCCTACCAACTGTTAATTTTGAAAGTAACAGTTCTGTTTCGGTTTCACTTTCTCCGGGGTTTGCTTCAAGATCAAGTCATCAATACTGGGCAATTTGGATTGACTTTGATAAGAATGGCATTTTCGAAAATAACGAATTGGTATTCGCCCCGAGTAAAAACAAGGGTACAGTTAACGGTAGTTTCCAGATCAATTCAAATGAAGGAATTACCCGAATGAGAATTGCAATGAGCGACAGCGGAACTCCACAACCTTGTGGCTCAATTGGCGGTGGTGAAGTAGAAGATTACCCAGTGAATATTGCAGCGGCAGTAATATATCCGCCTGTAGCCAATTTTTTAGCAGACAAAACAGATGTGCTTGTGGGGGAGCTTATTAATTTTTCCGACCTTTCAACATATGACCCGGATTCCTGGAACTGGGACTTTGGCAATGGAGTAACATCAACGAGTCAAAATCCTTCTACAACCTATAGCGCAGAAGGTACATATACGGTGAGTTTAACAGTTTCCAATAATGCCGGCACAGATACAAAGACTATTACGAATTATATAAATGTAACTGCACCTTCTCAAGATCCTCCATCTGCAGATTTTGTAGCAAGTCCGGTCTCGGTTTTTGTTGGCGATCCTATAGACTTTACTGACCTGTCATCAAATAATCCGACAAGTTGGTTTTGGCAGTTTGGCGATGGTCAAACTTCAACCAGTCAGAATCCTTCAATTATTTATAGTAGTCCGGGAATTTACACAGTAATCCTGGAAACAACAAACGAATTTGGTTCTGATTTAATTACAAAAACAGATTTAATTACGGTTTTATCGATTCCGGTTGGAGATTATTGTGAACCTGTAAATATTGATAATTCTGCTGACTTTATTGATCTTGTCAATATTAATGGCAATGAGAATGCAAGTGGTCGGAATTTAACCGGTTATACCTTATTTACATATCCCGAATTTAGTTTTGATGCCGGAAGTACCTACTCATTTGGGCTTCATCCTTTTAATGATAAAAACCGAAATTTCTGGCGAATTTGGATTGATGCCAATGGAGATGGAGACTTCGATGATATTAATGAAACGCTTTACATTGGCAATAATAAAAAGGGAAATGTTGCAGGGAATATTATTATTCCTTCAGATATTTCCGCCACATACACAAGATTGCGTATTTCAATGAAAACAGGGAAAAGCCCGGCACCATGTGATGATAATTTCAGTGGTGAAGTGGAAGATTATAATGTAAACATTTCCTTCTCAAAAAATGCCGAAATTAAAGATTCAAATTCCATATTAATTGACAATAATGAGCAACCGGGTATTAATATATATCCAAATCCTGCGACCGATAAATTATATGTAAACATAAAAGGCTGGGAAGGTGAAAAGGAATTAAGGTTATTGGATATTACAGGAAGGTCAGTAATAATTCAAAAGTTAAAAAGCATAAACACTGAACTGAATGTTTCTGAATTGCCTGGCGGGATATATTTTGTTTCAATAACAAACAACAAAACAAGGGTGGTGAGAAAAATTAAAATACAGTAGCATTAAAGACTATAGACCAAAATTATTAAAACTTTACATTGTTAAATTTAAATTATGCAGGGATAATATAAAATCTTCTTTTGTGTGTTAACAAAAATGATTATTTAAAGTATTTATCATTTATTAAAATTATTTCATGTCGTTGATTATCATATATTTAACCTTATTGATTCAATATCAGCAAATAAAATATTTAATGCAAAAAATGATACGACAAACAAGTATCCAAAACTGAATCTAAAAAAAATGATTTTTTTGTCAGAAATTGAAATAAAATATTTTGCAAGTGTGAAAACAATTTCTACTTTTGCACGCACGAAAAACAAACGTTCTTTCGATTTAGTGAAAAGTATTAAATGAAATCGCCAGAAAGCGAATGAAATTTAGCACAAAACACCAAAGGTGAAGTGGTTGAATGGCTGGTCCGTCAGACGATGGAAACAAAACCAGCGTACTCTCCATTTCTATTAAGGTGAGGTGGGTGAGTGGCTGATCCGTCAGTTGACGGATGCAAAACCAGCGTACTCTCCATTTCTTATGAGGTGAGGTGGGTGAGTGGCTGAAACCACCGGTTTGCTAAACCGGCGTACGGGTAACACTGTACCGCGGGTTCGAATCCCGCCCTCACCGCGTATTTTTCTTTTAGTAAATACGCAACTTAAACATCGGGTTATGAGCAGTCCGGCTAGCGCATCCCGATTGGAAGCATCGGGAGGGTCGCAGGTTCGACCCCTTGTTTAAAAGCCGGAAATTTGAAATATCGGGGTATGGCGCAGTCCGGCTAGCGCACCTGGTTTGGGACCAGGGGGTCGCAGGTTCGAATCCTGCTACCCCGACATAAAAGCCTGTAATTCTGAAGATTTACAGGCTTTTTTTATCCTGTCATTTATAATATGTTGCAAATATTAATATAGCAAAATCAGGTATTCTTAAAAATTTAATTTTCTGTTTTTTTGCAACTTTCAACCTTAACTTCTGTCATTACTCCTGAAAGCTAAAAAGCACCTTTATATTTTCTGTTCACCGATAAAAAAAGCCCTTTAATCGGATAAAGTTTGAATCAAAGACAAAAAGGACGGACATTTGGTGCCGGAAAACAAAACAATTAAAAAACCTTCAGAAAACAGAAAACAAAATGACCAAAGTTAAACTACTATTTCTATTGCTATTTTTTACGATAGCAGCCTCAGCTCAAAAAGTTACGTTAAGTGGCTACCTAAAAGATGCCTCCAGCGGAGAAGCTCTTATCGGGGCAACAATTTATGTTGAAGAACTCAAACAAGGGACTGCTACAAATGCGTACGGTTTTTATTCACTCACCATTCCCCAGGGAAATTATTCGCTCCAAATTTCATTTATCGGTTATCAAACTTTAACCCAGAAAATCGATTTATCGGAGAATAAAACCTTAACACTTTCATTAAGCGAAAGAACGGAAGAACTTGCCGAAGTAATTGTAACAGGAGAAGCCGCCAATGCAAACGTAGAACGAATAGAAATGGGGATGGAAAAATTGCCCATTAAAACCATACAAAAACTTCCTGCATTTATGGGCGAGGTCGATATTATTCGCACCATTCAGCTGCTTCCGGGAATACAAAGTGGTGGCGAAGCCAGTTCCGGATTATATGTAAGAGGCGGAGGGCCCGATGAAAACCTCATGCTTTTGGATGAAGCACCGGTATACAACGCATCACATCTTTTAGGATTCTTTTCAGTATTTAATGCCAATGCAATAAAAGATATCCAGGTTTATAAAAGCGGAATTCCTGCTCAATATGGTGGTAAAGGTTCTTCGGTAATTGACATCAGGCAAAAAGATGGAAACTCCAAACAATTTGGGTTCGATGCAGGAATAGGAAACCTGTCGAGCAGATTAACTTTGGAAGGGCCAATAATCAAGGACAAATGGAGTTTTATTGTTGCCGGCCGCCGTACTTATTACGATGTTTTGGGTAAGGCTGTTGGTATTGATGAACTGGCTGAAAACAAACTTTATTTTTACGATTTAAATGCCAAATCGAACCTTGTAATTAACGATAAAAACCGGATATATCTTTCAGGTTACATGGGTGATGATCTGTTTGAATTGGGGGAGTCACTCTATAATCGCTGGGGAAATAAAACAGCAACAGTTCGCTGGAATCATATTTTTGGCGAGAAGATATTTATGAATATTTCGGCCATCTATTCCAATTATGATTACAATCTGGGTGTACCGGGAGAAAATGCTGATAATTTTGACTGGTCGTCAAGAATACGGGATTATAACGGAAAAGCAGATTTTACATGGTTTTTGAATCCAAACAATACCATAAAATTTGGAGGGAACATTATTCATCATAATTTCCAACCGGGCAAAGTAACATCAAAGGGTGATAATTCGATGTTTACCGATTTGGAACTAAGTCATTACAATGCCTTCGAAAATGCGCTGTACATTTCAAACGAACAGAAAATTTCAGAACGGTTTTCTATTCAGTATGGATTACGTTTAAGTCATTTTCAGCAGGTTGGTAAAGGTGAAGTAAGGATATATGAAAATCCGGACAAACCTGACAGGGATGAAATTGTTGAAACCAAAGCGTATAAAAAAGGAGATAAAATTGGTGATCCGTTTATTCACTTTGAACCACGAATCGGGATGAAATATACCGTGGGTTATCAAAGCTCATTGAAAGCATCATACAACAGAATGGTTCAAAATCTTCACCTGATTTCCAACACCCAATCTCCTACTCCAATGGATATCTGGTTACCAACAAGCACCTATATAAAACCTTTACTTGTCGATCAGGTAGCTTTGGGTTACTTCCGTAATTTTAAAAATAACATGTGGGAAACATCCGTAGAAGTTTATTACAAAAACATGCAAAATGTATTGGATTATATAGAAGGTGCCGAACTGTTTCTTAACAATTCAATTGAGACCGAATTGTTGCATGGTAAAGGAAACTCAAAAGGATTGGAACTTCTCGCCAAAAAATCAAAGGGAAAACTTACCGGATGGATTGGATATACATGGGCCAAAACAGAAAGAGAAATTGAGGGAATTAACAATGGAAATCCCTATCCTTCAACCTATGACAGAACCCATGATATTTCAGTGGTTTCGAGCTATCAATTAAACAAACAATGGAATTTTGCAGCAAATTTTGTTTTTGCCACCGGAAATCCAACATCATATCCCGTTGCCAAATACAATGTTCAGGGAAATCAGATTTACGAGTATTCGGCACGAAACAGCAACCGAATTCCAAATTATCACAGGCTGGATGTTTCTGCCACATGGGATTTTAAGAAAAATGAGATCAGAAAATTAAAACAATCTTTGAACTTCTCTATCTATAATGTTTATGCCAGAAGAAATGCATATTCAATTACACCAAGGGCAAATGAGGAGAATCCAAATCAAACTGATTTTGTGAGAATCTCAATTATTGGTTCATTAATACCTTCAATTACATATAACATCAAATTTTAACGGTCATGAAAAGATTAAAAATAAATAACACCATCATAATTATTATCATTTTTACTTTACTATTATCCGCTTGCGAAGATGTAGTCGACGTCGATATTAACGATGAAGATATTGATTTGATTTCGGTAGAAGCCTATATTAATACCAAGGAAAATGACAATATATACGTAAAGCTTGAAAAAACCCTTCCGGTAAATACTGCCGACCAAAATCCGGCCATTAATAATGCAATTGTTGAAATTTCTGACAACGAGTCGAATCCAAACAAGGTATTTTTGGAAGAAACAGAAAATTCCGGAATTTACAAACTTCCGCAAAATATAACATATGAAGCGATACCCGGTAGAACTTATCAGTTGACTATTACCACTGAAGATAATGTAGTTATTACTGCACAGGATTATTTACAAAAGGGAGAGAATCTTGATTCTACCAAAATCAATTTATCAGCACGGGGAAATTATGATTTTCTTGCGGTTTTTATTAATTCGCAGGAAACTCCGGGGAAAGGGCATTATTACAAATGGGATATTTTTATTAACGGTGAGCTACTTAACCAAAGCGAAAATATGTCGTTTGTAAACGATGAACTGGTTGATGGCAACTATGTTTACGATTTTGAAATTTACACCGACTTTGGTGATCCTAACGACGAAACGGACAGAAACCTATTCATGGGAGATACTATTTATGTTGAACAACTTTCCATTTCCAGAAATGCTTATGAGTGTTATATGGGTATGGTAAATCAGGCTTTTGCCGGCGGTCCGTTTAGCGTACCACCTGCTAACCTTGTTAGTAATTTAACTGCCAGCGATGGTAAAAGAGTTTTGGGAATTTTTTCAGCAAGAGATGTTTCTGTAGGAAATACAATAGTAATTGATTCTACCAATTTTACTCCTTTAGTTTCCAGTTTAAAATTTTTGGAATAAAATAAAGAAATTTGGAATTTGGGACTTCGACTTTCAGGACTTCGACTTTCAGGACTTCGACTTTCCTAAGTCGAAGAACAGAATTGTCGGACTTTGGAAAGTCCGACTCCCTTGACCGGGTTTTAACCGGAAATTTCGTGGACTGCAGTTGAATATCGTAACTCTATACCTACTATTCTTTTAAAAGTTTTATTTTTGAGTTTTTAAAATTCAAAACAAAATGAACCTGAAACAACTTTTTACCCTTGTAGTTGCCGCATTTACTTTATTATCATCGTGTTCTCAAAATCAACAAAAAGAAAATAAACAACCTAATATCGTAATCATGTTTCTCGATGATTCCGGATATTCTGATTTCTCTCCATTTGGGCAAGTCAAAATTGAAACACCCAATGTTCAAACTCTTGCTGAGGAAGGAGTTATTTTCAGGAATTTTTATGTTCCACAGGCAGTCTGTTCTGCTTCACGGTCGGCGTTAATTTCGGGATGTTATCCTGAACGAACAAAAGTTTTTGGTGCCCATGGTCCAAAAGGCAGGGGACTGGAAACCAGCTTTGCCACAATGGGTGAAGTGTTCCAAAAAGCAGGTTATAAAACCGCAGTTTTTGGGAAATGGCATATTGGTGACCAACCCGAAACAAGACCTCATAACCGAGGATTTGACGAAAGTTGCGGTTTAATGTATTCCAACGACATGTGGAAACATCATCCTGAAAATCCTGAATACTGGGGAAAATATCCAATTCAGTTTTGGGAAAACGGACAAGTAACTATTGAAGATGTGGATTTTGAACACCAGGAAATGTTAACAAAATGGTACACAGAACATGCTGTGGATTTTATCAGCAGACATAAAGACGAACCTTTTTTATTGTATGTTCCACATTCGATGCCCCATGTTCCGATTTTCTGTAGCCCTGAATTTGATGGAAAATCGGGAGTTGGATTATATGGAGATGTGATGTTGGAAATCGACTGGTCGGTGGGTGAGATTAATAAAGCTCTTAAAGAAAACGGTATTGATGATAATACAATTTTCATTTTCTCCTCAGATAACGGGCCCTGGATTTCATATGGAAACCATGCCGGAAGTACTCCGTTCCGGGAAGCCAAAGGAACAACTTTTGACGGAGGAACACGCTCTGCCACTATAATAAAATATCCTGCAGAATTGGAAGGAAATTCAGAATCAACTAAAACTATTTTTACCATAGATTTACTGCCAACACTTTGTCATATTACAGGTGCTGAACTTCCTGGTAACGATATAGACGGAAAAAATGTATGGGATTTAATTGCAGGTAAAGAAGGAGCCAAAAATCCACATGAATATTACGCATTCACCAATGATAATAATTTTCAGGCAGTTATAAGTGGTGATGGAAAATGGAAACTTCATTTGCCCCATAATTACCGCACTTTAATTGAAGCGGCTAATGATGGTCAGGCCGGGAAATATGACTACACTGCAAAAATTGATTTGTCCTTATTTGATATGGAGAATGATCCTTATGAAACTACCAACGTGATTGAGGAGCATCCGTATATTGCTGAGAAATTAATTCAATTGGCTGAAAGTCATAAACAGAAATTCTTTTCGGAACAGTAAGGGATTGATGAAGATTGATTGGAGATTGATGGAGAATGAAAAAGATTGATGCATACAATCCTGTTATTCTTTCTCAATTCTTTTTAGCTATCACTTCCATTCGTAAATATAATTCAACAACTATTATTAATTGGTTTGCTGAGGGTAGGATTTCATTTCTTCCTCCCACTCCATCAACAGTTTTTTTAACTCATCGGCAATGGCAGTTTGGCTATAGACAAGATTATTTTTTTCCTGAAGATCTTTTTCCAAATCAAAAAGAAAGTATTCGTCTTTAATACGCAAATATTTCCATTTACCTTTTCTTACCGCTGTTTGATTTCTATATCGCCAAAACACAGGCCTTGTTGAAACTTCTGCATTATTGAATAAAAGCTCAGAAAAATCAATGCCATCAAATTTTGCTTCAGAATCTATACCGGCAACAGAAAGTACAGTGGGCAGAATGTCAATGCTCAAAACGTTTTCACTTGTGGTAGATCCTTTTTGAATTTTATCCGGATACCGTGCAATAGCCGGAACCCGATGTCCACCTTCCCATAAACTACCTTTAAAGCCTCGCAATTCACCATTGCTCCCGGCCTTGGTAGCACCATTATCAGAACAAAAGAAAACCAGGGTATTTTCATCAAGTTGAAGTTGCTCCAGCAAATCCATTACCCGACCAATATTTTCATCCATCACCTCAACCATTTCTTTGTAAGCCCCTGTAACATCTTCCCGCGAACCATGATGTTTAAACTCTTTTCCGGGCAAACGGTCTGCTTTATCATTTCTACCCTGGTAAGGATAATGAGGTGCCTCATGTGGAAGGTAAACAAAAAAGGGCTGGTCTTTATTTTCTTTGATAAAATCGAGAGCGTGGTTAGTGATTAAATCGGTAACATATCCTTCTTCATAGGAAGTATCGGTATTATTCCACCAATCGTACAAGCCGATTCCATCGTGGTGCGAGATATAATCCACATTGCCACTTACATATCCATAAAATGTATCAAAGCCATGGAAAGTTGGATTAAACTCAGGTTGATATCCCAAATGCCATTTACCAAAAATTCCGGTTCTATATCCCGCATCTTTTAAATATTCAGCAATCGTTTTTTCATCCTGTGAAAGACCATAAAATCGCTTTTCTTTTGCTGCATAAATCACCCCTTCCAAACCGGCTCTTTGCTGATAATTACCCGTCATTAAAGCTGCCCGTGTTGGAGTGCAAACTGCTCCGTTGGAATGGTAATCCAAAAATTTCAACCCCTCTTTTGCCATTTTATCCAACATCGGAGTTTCGATATAATCGCAGCCATAACAAGCAATATCGCCATAACCCAAATCGTCAGCCATGATTAGGACAATATTTGGAGGATTTTTTTGTTCCGATGCGCAGGAAAATACAACTATTGCCAATAAAAGAACTGAATAAAATCTCATTCTTTTGATATTCTTTGATAGAAATTTAAAGGGCAGGTTTTATGGTCTGCCCTTATCTATGGATTACAGTTCCCAACCATTATGATATTCATGCTTTATCCACTCCTCGCACATTTCCTGTGCATTCCAGCTTTCCCATTTTTGAGCATCCTGTTCAACTTTTCTTGTTACAATATCACTTGAGAAAGGAAGTAGTTTTGCAGTCCTTAATTTTTCATCTGCCGAAATATTTGTAACCTTCATATTTTCACTATCCCAAAGCAAAGTTTTTTGTAATGATTGCATACGAACTGCAAGATTTCCCATTACCACCATTTCGTTAAATGGACCAGAATAGGCAAAACTTGAGGATGGAATTTTACCCGTTTTACAACATTCAACAAATTCCATCTCGTGTCGACCACCTCCCAAAGGATGATCCTCTACCCTGTCTATTTCTACTTTTGTTTCCGGTTGAATTTCTTCACCATTTTTATAAACTTTCCAGTTGCTTCCATAAGCTCTTGAAATCAGGGTTGCCTCAGAACCAACCAGCATCAAACCGCCTCCCGGATCCATCGGGGCATCATTTGGCATATCAAATGGTCGGGCAGGCATCAATCCCCCATCGTACCATGTTAGTTCGAGTTCAGGTAAATCAACATATGGTAAACTTTCTCTTGCAGGAAATTTATAAGTTACCTTTGCTGAAACAGGTGCACTTTCTGTATTTACCAAAGAAGATGAAGCCTGAAATGCAATTGGCTGACCGAGTTTGAGCGAATGATTTGGTACATCTAAAAGATGGCAGCCCATATCGCCAAGTGCTCCGGTTCCAAAATCCCACCAACCACGCCAAATCCAAGGATGATATTCAGGATTGTACTTACGCATTTTTGCAGGTCCAATAAAAAGATCCCAATCCAGTGTATTGGGTATTTTTACTTCAGTTAATGGTTTTGGCATTCCCTGTCTCCAGATTGGCCGGTTGGTCCAAACATGCGCTTCTCTTACTTCACCCAGGCAACCACTCTGTACAATTTCAGCAACTTCGTAAACCGTATCGCTGGAGTGACCTTCATTTCCCATTTGAGTTACTACTCCGGTGCTTTTTGCTTTATTTGTCAAATACCTCGATTCCCAAACGGAATGTGTAAGTGGTTTTTGTAAATAAACATGCTTTCTAAGATCCATTGCAACCGCTGCAGAAGTTGCATGTGTATGGTCAGGAGTCGCAATCATTACGGCATCAATGTCTTTTTGCTTATCAAGCATCTCCCTGAAGTCTTTATAAGTTTTTGCTTTGGGGTATGTTTTAAATACCGGTTTGGCATATTCAAAGTCACAATCGCACAATGCAACTATATTTTGCCCCACCATGTTATTCAGGTTCACTTTCCCTTTTCCGCCAATGCCAATCCCCGCAATATTTAATTTATCGCTTGGAGGAATATGCCCTAATCCGGAAACAGCAATATTCGGAACAATGCTTAATGCCATACCTGCTGAACCTGCATTTCTAATAAATTGTCTTCGCTTCATTTTATTGGTTTTTAGAATTATTGGATTTAGCATTAAATTTAATCATTTCAGATTCAAAAACATAAATAATTCTGCCTTAACAATTTTAAATAATTTGATTAGCACTGTATATAAGTACAGTGACAGATTCTAAAATTCTTCAACCCGGATTTGCTGAACAGTTTTTCTTGCTTCCTCAACTAATGCAGAATTTTTGCTTTCGATTTGAATTTCATCTGGAATTTCTTTTAAATACCAAAAAACCGGATATATAATCTTTTCTCCCGGTTTTAGAGATTCAATTTTCCCGTGGTTTTCAAGTTCGATATAATTATAATTTCCGTTAGCATAAACTTCTATTTCACCCTGTCCGGAAGCACATTCTCCTTCTTTAATATCAGGAAATTGTTTTATAAAAAGCATGTTCTTGTGGCAGTGTGCCAACCATCCTTCACTCCCTGAAACAAACATTTTCTGTCCACCTGAAAAACTCTCTGTATTACTGTAGTACCAAATGATTCCTTTATCAAATTCTACATTTTTCAATGTTGATTTTTCTAATGGTGCACTATTACTCTGAGGGAAAAAAGTTAACCCAAAAGATGGAGTTCTGGTAACTTCCCATGGAGCCACTTTTATTTTAATTCCTGAGTTATTCAAAATAATGTATTCTATTTTAATTCTTTCAAAATTGGGCTGGGGAACAAATTTTTTAAAGAATTTCAGACCACTTATGGGACATGTTTTACTTTCCAAAATTAAGGTATCCCCTATCAAAGTTTTAGAATATGGTTCAATATCAAGTGTCGGATAAGGTGGCCATTTCCAGTCACTTTGCGGTGCCGGCCAAAAAGTGGAGCCAAACATCTCGGGATGTAAATCAGCTTGCCCGAGAATCTCCTTTCCATCCAATTGAAATGAAATGATTCTGCCTGCCAAATTTGCATCAACAACAAATTTTAATTGTTTAAAAGAAATTTCAAAAACTCCTTCTTTTTCATGCCATTTGGTTTTTTCTGAAGCTGAAGATTTATAAATGACAAAAAGGGAAAATATCAGTACATAAAGAATTATTTTGGTTTGACTTAATGATTTGAGAAACATGTTTTTATTTTTAATATTGTGTTCTTTGAGTCTTCTTGCGCACTCTGCGGTTAAAAAATAGAAAAATTGAACCACGAAGCAAAGGTATAACGCAAAGGTCGCAAATATTGATTGTTAGTTTTTGCATGCCTGGTATATTGTAAATTCTGATTTGTTTAATCCTTCACTTTTTCCACTTCAACCCAAAACGGTAGAATTCGTTTTCCTTTCACCATATAAGTTGGAATAAGATCGCATTCCATTTCGGGTAAGGTAATATTGTTCAACTCCAGTATATCAACATTTTCCTGTATATTCTTTTTTTGATGTATAATTCCTTTGGTTTCCAGCATCATTTGACCACCTTTTTGCACTGGTTGAATAAACTTAAATCTGAAATTATAAGTTCCCGGATTGAATTTGACATGCCAAAGTCCAAACACTTCTTCCTGTGCCCAGATTCCGCGTGAACCACCCGCATCATTTCTGTTTAAATATACAGGATTTTCATAAGGAGTTCCAATCTCAACAGCTTGTTGATTTATAAGGTTTTCAGATGCAATCAATTCAGTATAAATTTCATCCAGCATAAGTTTGTAAGATTTTGCCAGTTCTTTTTTTTCAGCTACAATGTTTTCCAATTCAAATGGATCGTTTTTAATATCCAGAAACTCGAAATCTTTTATGTCTCCATCATAATCTGTATTTCCAACCAATTTAAAATCACCTTTTTGAAGGGCAATGTTATTGTACAATTCAGGAAATTTACGGGTCCAGTAAAAAAACAGTGGTCGGTTCTCCCAATCTACATCTTCACCTTTTATTAATGGAAGCAGGTTTTCGCCATCAATTTTTTTGTTTTCTGGTAAATCTACTCCACAAATACCGGCCAAAGTTGGCATTATATCGATGTGTGCTGCTGTGGTTTCAATCTCTTTATCTCCTGCAAACAATTCAGGATAACGGATAAAAAACGGTACCCGGACTCCACCCCTAAAAACACTGCTTTTTCTACCTCGCATTCCTGCTATATAACGTTTTTGTTGAGGGCCATTGTCTGTCATAAAGATTACAATGGTGTTATTGGCAAGCTTTAATTCTTCCAGTTTATCCAGAAGCTTTCCAACATTATCATCAATGTTTTCCACCATAGCATAAACTTTCCGGGCATCTTCCTTATCTTTTTCACTCATTTCCGGAAACGGCAGCCTATCATCAAAACCTTCAGCAGGATCAATATTTTTATATTTCTGATAATATTTTTCGGGCACCTGAAGTGGCGTATGAGGAGCATTAAACGAGAGATAACAAAAGAAGGGTTCATCTCTATTTTCTTCTACAAAACGAATCGCCTCATTTGCAAAAATATCCGAGCAATAACCCTCAAATTTTTGCTGTTTTCCGTTGTGCCACAAAACCGGGTCAAAATAACTTCGTTCTTTTTGAAAGTAAGTAGTAAAATCACCTACCTGTCCCATTCCTCCTGCCAGGTGAATAACAGATTCATCAAAACCCTGATCCATCGGCCGGCCTGGATAATTATCACCCAAATGCCACTTCCCGAATATGCCTGTTTTATAATCGGCCTGTTTTAACATTTCAGCAACAGTTACCTCGTTTGAAGCCATGGTTGCACCGCCATTATAGGTATCTCGCACTCCGGTGCGCAGACTATACCTTCCTGTCATTAAACTTGAACGGGTTGGTGCACAAACAGGCGAAACATAAAAATTATTAAAACGAACGCTTTCCTTTGCAAATCCATCCAAAACCGGAGTTTTCACATGTGGATTCCCATGAAATCCAAGATCGCCATAGCCCTGATCATCGGTGATAATGATGATTACGTTTGGTTGTTTTTCCTTTGAAAAAACATTTCCAATACTTAATAATGTAAAAAAAACTAAGAACGACAATGATTTATTTATTTTCATTTTCCAGAAGTTAATTTAAGTTGAACTGCATTTAAGTTTTTTCACCTCTCTGTCTGCACACATCTCCCTAATAAGGGGAGAACTTCGAAACCACAATTAGCAAAATCATTAGTGTTGATATTTTAATCAATCATATCCTCAAGTGTTAGCACCTGTCCTTTTTCATGAAGCATTTTTTTCAACTTTTCGTATGGCACATCCTGAACTGCTAAATCTCCTTCAATTGCAATTTTAGCTGCAACAGATGCCGATTGCCCCAGAATCATAAATACAGGCTCCATTCTGATGGATCCAAATGCAATATGACTGGAAGACACACAAACAGGTACCAAAAGATTTTGGCACTCTTCCTTTTTGGGTATAACCGAACCATATGAAATAGAATACGGGCTTTGTGGATGTACTCCGATATCGCCTTCGTTTCGAACAAAACCAAACTCATCGACATATCGCTGTACATTATGGGAATCCATCGCATACGATCCCATTCCAATGGGTTTGGGCACTTCGCGTTTTGCAAGAACATCGTTTTCAGTAGTGATATATTCGCCGATCATTCTCCTTGCTTCGCGGACATAAATCTGATGAGGCCAGTTTCCGTTATCGGTAAATTCATCTTTTGCCAGCCCCCATTTTTGCATTTTGGATTGAATATCCTCTGGAATCCGTGGATCGTTGGCAACAAACCAAAGCAAACCTTTTTGGTAAGTTTCATGCTCTTTTAAAATTTCTTTTCTTCTTTCGTATGATGCCTCCGGATAATCGTAATTCATTCCTATATTGTCGCTGCTAAACGGACCATGATTATTTGTATCGGTTTTTCGGTTTGGAATGGCATCAAACTTTTGAAACCAGTCTTTCCTTCCCGTTTCAAAAACTCTTAAAAGTAATTCATATTGAGTCGAATCGTAATTTTCAGGTTTGGGAAAAGGAATGCGGTTTTCGGGATGATTTGTCATACAGGTGCGGTAACAATAGGCCTGTACCTTGTTATCTGCGGAACCAAATTCTCCCGGATGTTCTTTTAAAATACGTGGTAACAATCCACTTTCCGGATCACCAGGAATTTTATATGCTGAAATATCGGAATGAAACCAATGTTGGTGATGAAAAACTCCGGTTTGTACACCATTCCATTTTTCACTATAAGTATCGGTACTTTCGCGCCCTACATGGTAGCTTACTCCTGCTGCAGCCATTAAATCTCCCTCATATGTTGCATCGATAAATATTTTACCTGAAAAAGTTTTTCCTGACAAAGTTTTAAAAGATATTATTTTCCCGTTTTCTACTATTACTCCATTTTCTCTGTCAAGCCATTCATTCCGATACATTTCTATTTGGTTTTCAGCGATAAAATCCTCAAATACTTCTTCGGCTATATGAGGTTCAAAAATCCACATGGTTCGCTGGTCACCATCGATTGCAGGTGTGCCCTGACCAACATTTCCATATTCTGATTTTTTCTCCCAAACCCAGGCATCTTCAGTATCGTATTTCGTGTAAATGCGCTGATAAAATTCACGCGACAAGCCACCTATTGTTCTTTTATTTCCGGTGTCTGACCATCCTAACCCTCCAGCGGAAAGTCCACCGGGATGAATATCAGGCGAAACTACAATTACTGAATTGCCATTTCGAACAGCTTCAACTGCCGAAGTAATTGCTGCTGAAGTTCCTCCGTATATGATTATATCAGCGGAATAAGAATCCGGACTTTGTTTACAACATCCTGCAAAAATCACGATCAGGAAAATACTCAAGGTTTGAATAATACGTTTCATATTTAATAGATTTTTACTGGTTTCTCATAGTCGTTTTTCATTTCATAAGGCAATTTCCAAATATTGCCTTCAAAATCTCCAAAATACAATTCCGATTTGCTGAATTTATGGGAGTGCCCATCAGCCCAGAAAAAGCAAAACGGTTTTTTATAATTTACAGGACGACGAACATAAGCATGACTAAAAGTACTGTTTTTAGTTAACCTTCTGATTCGATTCCATTTTTCCCCTTCATCTTTTAAACGCCAGATTTCTAATTCACCACCAACTCCCCATTTTTGCGCTCCTGCTTTGGTTGGACCAACAATTAACCATTCTTTTTCTGAAATAAAAAGACTTCCCATATCGTAATTATGATCCGATTCGCAAACCTTAAAAGTTTGCCAGTTTTTTCCATCCCATTTTGAAATACACCATTCGTATGGAGCGCTATCAGGGCCTGGCTGAAATCCATTACTTCGTATATATAAACACACCGGGAAACCCTGGTAATCAAACCCCATATCTTTCATATACACATTTTTGTTTTTAGAACGATAATCAACTGCCCTTGCAGGAGAATCTTTTTGCGTAATGGGAAGTTCTATTTCTTTTCCGTCAATCGATTTCCACGTTTGTCCAAAATCTTCAGATTGAATATAAAATAAATCAGTTCGTGTGTCAGGGTGTCCATCCAGATGACGATTAAAAAATGTACCCACTTTTTGATTATTAAAAAAATTACCGGTTTGATAATGCCCGGATTTTTCCCCTTCGTTTTCAGGAATTGCTGCCAGCAATTTGTCTTCACTCCAGTTTATTCCATCGGTACTGAATTCAAAATACAACTGACGAACTCCGTTATATTTAGTAAAAAAATGAAAATATCCCTGTTCCAGTCTCCAGGGTTGCGGATAGGTAAATTCTTCTTTAGATAAGTGAACAAAATCAGAAATATCAAATGGTTTACTACTTTTTAATTTAATTCCCTGACGGCTTTTTCCACGGCCACTTACAAAAACATAAATAAAACCCTCATCATCAATCATCATCGAAGGATTATCATGTGGATCATCCACTCCTTCTTTATCGTAAACTACCGTTGGTTTTGAAACCATGCCTGTTCTATGGTTATATTCGCCAATCATACAAAGCAGGTATCTTTCATTTTCAGATTTGGTTCCGCCATACACAAAAAAAGTCTTCTCAACCTCTTTAGCATAAATCGCAAGTGGCACATGTTTGGCTGTATATGTTCCCAACGCCCCGGAATATTTATCGCCGTACTCATGTTTCTGATTTAGTTCGAACCATATTCCGCGATAACCATCAACTTTTTTATTGTTTAGATTCTGAGCACTTGAACAAAAAGAAAAAGCTACCAGTAACAGAAATAATAGTCTCATTTTACCTGTCCTTTCAACTTTAATTCTTTTTGGGTAGCTCACTGCCTTCTTCCGGAACATAAACCTGTTTCATTATTTCTTCAAATTCTACTTTCATTTGTTGAACTCTCAAAGGTTCTTTCTCGTAGAGATTTACTTTTTCTGCCAAATCATTTTTCAAGTCATACAGTTCACCATTATTTTTTTCTTCGGAAAGATAAACCCCTTCATTATCGAAGCGTTTTGACAAACTTCCAAGTCCGGTTCCCATTATCAGTTTGTAATTGTCTTTTCTAAAAACCCTATCCTGGATGACCAACTCCCGGCGGATTGGGATTGAATAATTTTTATTAAAAAATGCGGGTGACAAATCGTAACTATCGAATTTGGTTGGGTCTGTTTCAATATCACCCACTACTGAAGCAAAAGTGGCCATCATGTCTGTAAAACCAATAAGTTGATCAGAAGATGTACCGGCAGGAATTTTCCCGGGCCAGGAAACTATAAATGGCACGCGGGAACCACCTTCCCAAAGATCGATTTTCATTCCTTTCAATCCACCTTTTGAATCGTGACCAAATTTATTGATGTCCTCTTCAAACCAAACCGGGCCATTATCGGTGGTAAAGACTACCAAAGTATTTTCTTTTAAACCTTTTCCTTTCAAAAATTTTTGCAACTTTCCCAATAAATCATCCACCTGCATGGTAAAATCTCCATATTCTCCTGCCCCGCTTTTATCAACAAACTCCGCTTTGGGTAACCAGGGTGTATGTGGCGCTGTTAAAGGAAAGTAGAGAAAGAATGGTTCATCAGGTTTCTTTTCAACATGGTCTGAAATAAATTTCTCAGCTTTCTGAAAAAATACATCCAGTACTTCTTCATGTTTAAAACCGGGAGAGCATGCTCCCTTTCGCCAAAAAGCCCCGGAAATATCGCTTGTGGCATCATCACTAAAATTATCCTCAACAAAACCTGATGCTTTTTCTACCAGTCGGTCATTTTCGATATAAAAGTACGGTGGAATATCCAATGATGCATGCATCCCAAAAAAGTAATCGAAACCATGTTCGACAGGACCTCCGGTGAGTATGTCGTTTTTATCAGCTTCTTTCCAGTTAATATTGTCAAAACCCAGATGCCATTTTCCGATGCAGGCCGTTCGATATCCATTTTGCCGAAACATTCCCGCCAGCGTTTCCTGGCCTGGTTCAATTAAACTTCTTTGTTGCCAGTTAAGTTTTACCCGTCCCGGATATTGCCCTGTAAGTAATCCATAACGCGCAGGCACACACCATGCCCCGGCTGAATGCGCATCGCGAAACATCATCCCTTCTGATGCCAGTTTATCGATATTTGGAGTTGGGATTCCGGAATCGGGATTGTAACATTGAGGATCACCGTAGCCCATATCATCGGCTAAAACAAAAACGATATTGGGTAATGGATTGATTTCTTTTTCAGATGGTTTACACGATATACTGAAAATTAACACTGAAAAAACCAAAGTTTTTATTAATCCTGAAATATGATTCATAAGGTTCAATTGGTTGAAATTCTACAAACATTAAAAATAGCACCAATTTATTTATTTGAACCTTAGATGCCGTCTAAATTTTTTTGTTTTAAATTTTCTACGGTTAGATTAATCAAAAAAGATTCCTTGCTACGCTGCGGAATGACAAGTTTGTTGTGGCTGATGTTTCAGGAGAGGGGTGGTTTGGCGGTAAAGCCCCCAAACCACCCCTCTCCTGAAACTCTTACAAACATTACTAGTTGTCATTCTGAACGCAATGAAATGGAGTGAAAGAATCTTATTCTTAATTGATCATTTATACGATTCCGAAGTCTTTATCACCTCAAAGATTTTCAAATTCGGATTTAACTGAATTAAACCAAACTTGAAGTTCTTTATGCCTTTCGTAAGCATCTTTACCCGGTCTTTGATCAGCTTGATTTAACATTGATGACAAATAACCAATTTGAGATAAAAGCATCGGTTTTTGATATCGCCCCTCTTTAGTAAATATCTGATTTTTTAACGCCATCAACTTTTCGTTTCTTCCTTTCAACTTTTTACTTTTTTTCTTTTTCTCCAACAATTTGGCATTTTCTTCCAATTGAATTTTTACTTCCTCACCCAGCATTTTTGCCTCGGAATAAAGATCACGTATTTGTAATGAAAGTTTTTCCTGAGCAGCTAAATCATCAAAAGTAACGCCAGCTTTTGTTGTATTTGGGTCCGCAAACAACTCAAAACTTTGTTCATGAGTCTGACTATTTACAATCAACTGTACCTTATAAACTCCGGGTTTAACCATTGGTCCGGATCTGCGATTCCCTTCTTTATCCCAAACTCCCGTATGTCGCATATCCCATTTGAATCGATTTAATCCTACTGATTTTCCGATAGCAGGATTAGGATCCACATTATAAAATCCGGTCGCCATATCCGGAGTATTTTCAGTGCTGTCTTCTTTATCTGAAGAAGAGCTTATAAAGTGCCGAATTAGTACACCTTTATCATCCCGGATTTTTAGTTCAATTTCGTCCTGTATATCATTATCAAGATAATAATCAACATCAACTCCAGGATTGGGATAATTAACACCTTCACCTCCTCCACGAACTCTGAATTTTCTGTACGAATTATCGATTTTTAACAAAGTTGTTTTTGAACTGATATTTTCAATTTGATGAAGCGGTGTGAGATTATCTAAAATCCAAAATCCTCTTCCCATGGTTGAAAGGATCAAATCTTTTTGATGAACTTTAATATCGGTGATTGGAGTAACCGGTAAATTTTGTTGAAAGGGTTGCCAGTGTTGCCCTTCATCGAAAGAAACAAAAAGGCCATATTCTGTTCCGGCATATAACAATCCTTCAACATCAGGATCCTCGCGTATTACCCGTACCGGAAAATTATCAGGTATTCCATTCACGATTTTCTCCCACGATTTCCCAAAATCTTCAGTTTTATAAATGTAAGGTTGCCAGTCGCCCAACATATAACGATGAATGCAAACAAAAGCTTTCCCTGCTTTGTGTGGCGAAGGCTCCACTGCATCAACACGGCCTCCTTTGGGCATATTTGGTGTGACATTTTTCCAGGTTTCTCCACCGTTCGTTGTTAGGAATACCGGACCATCATTTGCCCCGGTCCAGATTACTCCTTTTTGAACTGATGATTCACGAATGGAATAAATTGTACTGTAATATTCCTCTCCGGTTATATCACGTGTAATCGGAGAACCAGAAATTACCTGTTTACTCTCTTCGAATGCAGTTAAATCGGGTGAAATAATTTCCCATATAAGACCATCATCGGAAGTTTTATGAACGTATTGAGAACAATGATAAACCACATTTGGGTTGTGCGGAGAAATATGAATTGGGGCAACCCGTTGAAACCGATATTTTAAATTTTTAGGATTGTGGCTGTAAATATTTGTTGCTCCAACATAATATTGCTTTTCCTGTCCGGTGATCTTGTTATACACGCCAAACCTTCCTTTGCAATTGCTGTAAACGATATTATGATTTCCGGGTTTTGGCACTGCCGGTCCGGTTTCGCAACCGCCAACTCTTCGCCAAAACATTTGAGCATCTCCTGGAACCTGGTACGGCAATTCTGACGGCACAGCAATAGTAGAATTATCCTGTTGCCCGGCATACAACCAGTAGTTGAATTGGTCATCCACTTCCACCTGGTACAATTCGGCGGTGGGCTGGTTATTTTGTGTCGACCAGCTGAGTCCACCATTTAAAGTAACATTGGCACCACCATCATTACTTTCAATAAATAAATCAGAATTATTGGGATTGATCCACATATCATGATCATCACCATGGGGAGTCGCGATTCTTTTCCATTCTTTACCTCCGTCTACCGATTTCCAAAACCTAGTGGCCAAAGCGTAAACCACATCTGCATTGTTGGGATCAGCTTCAATATTGCAGTAATAAAACGGCCGGTCGAGAATTTCCTTTTTGTTGCTTACCAACTCAAAACTTTCTCCGGAATCATTAGAAACATATAAACCACCTTCTTTTGTATCCTCAGGTGCTTCGACCAAAGCATACAATCTATCTGGATCTGCAGCAGAGACAGCCAAATCAATCTTTCCAATTAATCCTTTAGGAAGTCCGTTTTCCAATTTCACCCAATCTTTCCCACCATTAACTGATTTCAAAATTCCACCTGATTGATACCCTCCGCTAATAATTGTCCACGGCTTTCTTTCAACCCTCCACAAGCTTGCGTACAAAATATCAGGATTTTTTGGATGAAATTCGATATCAACCGCACCCACTGTATCAGAATGAAAAAATACATGTTCCCAGCTTTTTCCTCCATCCAGACTTCGGTAAATTCCTCTTTCCGGATTTGGATTAAATGCCTGTCCAATTGCTGCCACAAAAACTATATCCGGGTTTTCCGGATGAACTTCAACTGCACCAATCTGACCTGCTTTTTCCAAACCTATATGATTCCAGGTTTCCCCCTCATCATCCGATTTGTAAACTCCTTTCCCTGAAATTATATTTGATCGAATTCCGTCTGAACCTGTACCCACATAAACGATTTCAGGATTAGATGGTGAAACCTGAATGTCGCCTATTGACGGCGTTGCAAAATATCCATCTGAGACGTTTGCCCAATGATTACCGTAATCATCAGTTTTCCAAACTCCGCCACCGGTTGCTCCCATATAAAACGTCCCGGGTTGACTTGCAATTCCGGCAACGGCCGTTACACGTCCACCTCTGGTTGGACCGACATGACGGTATTTTAAGGGAGCAAAATAGCTACTATCCGGAGTAATTTGAGCATAGATTACGTTCGTAATTAATAATAAGACAGGAAGTATCGACAGAGACAATTTTTTCATGAAGCTGGACTTGTTGATTTAAATGAATCGAAAGTTAAAAAATTAGTATAAACAACAAACGGGTAAAACTTTAAAATAAGTTTTACCCGTTTGATATTTCAGCAATATTAGTTTTAATTTTTCAATACAAATTTTCTGCTGCTTGGCCCGTCCGCCGTTGGAAAATCCTCAGGCACAGGAATGGTAACTTTTCCGGTAGCGGCCCACTCAGTTCCACGAAGCAAAGTGATAATAAAATCAACACCTTCGCAAGAATAATCATCATGCCCCAATGTGGTGTGAAAAATACGACCTTTACCGTAAGTTAAAACCATTAAAATTGGTTCATGTCTGTCAGTTGGTGCTTTACCCGACATGTCTTTTCCCGTTGCAAGGATTATCATATTTTCTCCCGGCCCACGCAATTTGGCGTAACACTCATCTTTTGCTGTCATCCACATTTTTGGCATTCCTTCTGTTATAGGATGATCAGGTACACGAACTGTAATTGGTATATTATGTTGCGGACCATGGGCGCCTGCTCCTCCCGGAGAATCATCGCGTACCAACTCTCCTTCATTGGTGTAATAAACATAAGGGCCATGACTTTCATTCCGGCCGCCCCAGCCTCCAAGTCCAATCATTTTGTTATACTCCAGCCAGTCAGGGAAGGAATTATCAGCCGCATGAACAGATACAAAACCACCACCCGATTCCATAAATTTTTCCAGTGCTTTTTGAGTTGTTTCAGGCCAATCGGCAGCTCTCCATCCAAAGTTGGAAATTACAACATCGTACTTTTTAAATTTCGGGGAAAAATTCGGATCAGTTTTTGGCTGATCAAGATCTTCGGTTTCTCCAACTCCCGCCAGAGGTAAGAACTCTTTTTCCCGTTGTGCTTTCCATGTATAATAGCTTCGATCAATATCAACAGTAAACTTTCCTGTTTCTTCCAGATATTGTTTCATCATGATGGTAGATTTTGGCCATACTTCATGGTTGTTCTGACCATCTACAATAAGTACTTTTATTTTTTTTGCTTCTGTTGTGAAAGACAACATTAATACAGCCAGAACGGCTATTAAAATAGGCTTCATTCGTCTAAATTTTTATGAACTTCAAATATATTAAATGAATTTGCATTTTTCGAATGTTAGGCCTTTAAACTTTTTCATATTCATGATACAATTAATAGAAAGTTACTTCTCAAAGGAACTTCAGGCTTCTAAAGGGTTTCTCAAAGTTTATCTTCTACTTTTCCCAGTATTCATCAATTACCTCCTGAATATGTGGATAGTTATGATCCTCTTCATTTAATTCATTCCGTTTTTCTGCCAATTGCTTTTTCAGGTCTTTTATAACTGAAGCATATTTAGGATTGTTATATTCATTTTTCATTTCCTGAGGATCTTTTTTCAAATCGTAAAACTCCCAGGCTGCAGGTGTAGTTTCATCCTGTCGATACCAGTTATTTTTATTCGATTCTACATCTTCTTTCCAATATTTTCCATAGAAAAATATCAGTTTATACTCTTTTGTACGAATGCCAAAATGTGCAGGATTTGCATGGCCGTGGTACATGTGCATCCAATAACGGTAGTAGGTTGATTTTTGCCATTCTTTGGGTTCATTTCCGGTTTCCAGAATAAACTTAAAACTTTTTCCCTGCATATATTCCGGGACAGTTCCGCCAGCCAGTTCAATTATTGTAGGTGCATAATCTGTGTTATTCACAATAGCATCTGTTCGTTGCCCTGCTTTTATCAATTTAGGGTAGCGCACAAAAAAAGGCATGCGCATCGACTCTTCATACATCCACCTTTTATCAATGTAATCGTGCTCTCCCAAATAAAAGCCCTGATCACCAGTATAGATAATAATAGTATTTTCCATTAAATGCTCTTCTTCCATAAAAGCAAACAAACGTTCAAGGTTATCATCAATTCCCTTAACACAACGCAAATACCTTTTCAGGTATTCCTGATAAGCTAAATGTTTGTACTCCGGATCTGGAATAGCAGGGTCGATATTCATGTGCTTCCCCATATCTCTATATTTATTCCGATGACCAACCGAAGAACCAATATCATTAAGCCAACTGTTGTTTTCACCTTTTGTTGCAACTGAACCGCTTTTGCCATTGTAATACATACTTGCAGGTTCAGGAATATAGGTATCCTCCAGGTAATCCGAGTACCTTGGAGCAAACTCGAACATATCGTGAGGAGCTTTGTAATGGTGCATCATAAAGAATGGCTTGCTTTTATTTCGTTTATTCTTTAGCCAATCCAGCGCAATATCCGTTATACAATCCGAAGAGTGGCCTTCCATTTTAAATGTATTCTCTGGAAATGGATTTTTCCCTCTTGTTCTAAATGTTGGATTATGGTAGTCTCCCTGCCCCGGAAGAACTGTGTAAAAATCAAAAGCAGCAGGTTCTTTTTTTAAGTGCCATTTGCCAATCATGGCTGTTTCGTATCCCAGCTTTTTCATTTCTATTGGTAGGTATTGGTTCCCTGGTGCAATGTTTCCATCTAAATCTAATACACCGTTGGTTTGTGGATACTGCCCGGTAATTATACTTGCACGACTGGGAGTACAAATTGAATTATTACAAAATGCATTATCGAAAATCATTCCCTCTCGTGCAATTTTATCCAGAGTTGGAGTGGGATTTAGGCGTGCTAAGCGGCTACCATATATTCCAAATGCCTGCGAGGTATGATCGTCAGACATAATAAATATGATATTTGGCTTTGATTGTTCTTTTTCACAAGAGGCAAAAAATACAAAAAGGCTAATAAAAATTAGCCCTGAACTTAATACTTTTAAAAATATTGATTTTCTCATTTTTAAGGATTGATTGTTTTTGAAAAGATGAGAAATAAGTACTTAGTATCGAAATATTTACTCATCCATTTTATAAATACGCTCCATCAATTGCCATTTTTCGTCGGCGGAAGCCTCGGAAGTAGTTTTCTGGAACTTTGAGACATAAGCTTCCCATTCCGACTGCCGCGGTTTACCAGCCAACTCTTTCATAGCAGCATCGTGATCAAAATTGGAAACCGTATCCATTATCATAAAAAGCTGATTCCCCAGTAGGTAGATTTCCATATCGATAATTCCTACCTCCTTCATTCCCAGTGTAATTTCGGGCCATGCTGCTCCCGGTGCATGAACTTTTTTATATTCCTCGATTAAAGTTGGATTGTTTTCAAGTTTGAGTGTTTTGCAATATCGTTTGAATTCGGGCATAATAAGTTTGATTTAGTTTCAATATAACAAAGATGCAAATCTAATCCGGCAAAACCATCAATACCTGATTTTTACTTTAATTGTTCCTTCCACTTCCTCTTCTGAAGGAAAAACAATATAACCGCCACCACTTCCGGAGGTAATTGCCCCCGAATATTTCGGAAAATAGTTGGTTTGCATCTCTTCCATCACCCAATCGGGAACTGTAAAAGGTAACATTTCGCTCCAGCACAGGAATGATTCTTTCATAGATTCTCCTAACTGCTTAACATCTTTTTTCAAAATTGCATCGTAACAAGCTTTTCCTGATTCACCCAATCGTTTTACTATTTTTTTATCAAGATTTTTACTCAGGATTGGATTATATCCTTCCGGACGAGGTTGTAAAGGAGCAAAATTCAGAACATTAGATAACCAATCGCATGTTTCGGGATCAACAGTACTTTCAATATTTTTTGGCCAGTATTTACCATCGTAATCTATGCGGCTGATACCAGGCACCAATAATCCAATGTGGTCCTGTGTTCCGGATATGTAATCTGATCCCGGAGGATTTTCGGCACCAAAAAGTAATTGTGCATTCCTTACGGGAGCACCATCCGGATATTCATCACCCCATAATTCAATGGCTACTTTTCTTGAGCTGGTTGCCATTCCTGAGCGATCGTTAAATTCCATTGTAGGCCACATTTGAGCTACCACAACTGAGCCCGGATTGATTTCAGAAACCCAGGGTTGATCCATCCAACCACCGGCCAGACAAACACGGTAAGGAAATTTCAACTCACGCTTTGAAGCCGAACTTGAACGTTCGGGTAATCCCTCTTCAGGAATCCTTTCAAGAACAATTAATTCTACACCATTCTCCTCGCAGATTCTTTTTTTACCTTCGGTAAAACCATCATGATTTACCACAAAAATATCCGGCTTAAGTTCTTTCATGTCTGGTTCAAAATCGAGCATTCCCGAACCTGATGCAATATTTGCTTTTTCCACAAAACGAACAGCACCTACCATATACTTTCTCTCGTCCTGAGAAAAATAAGGTGCTTTACCCTTAAGCAATTTTATATTCTGATCTTGTCCAACATAAACATGAAGTTTTCCGTACTGGGCAGCTGTTTTAAAAAAAGCCACATGACCTGCATGTAATAAATCGTAACAACCGCTCACCATTACCTTTTTATCTGACATTTTATTTGGTTTTACTGGATGAAAATTCTGGTATCAGTTAGATTAACTATGGAATAAAAAACCCCAACAGTGCTTATGAAAGTCGGGGTTTAATCAACTAAACCTTCCAATATTCTATTTTTTTGCTGCAATCATTTGTTCTTTAATCCAGTCGTATGTTTTTTTCATACCATCGGCCAGCGGATAGGAAGGTGCCCAATCCAGATATTCTTTTATTAAAGTATTGTCCGAGTTACGTCCCCGTACCCCTTTTGGCGCATCTAAATCGTAAGTTCTTTTTAGTTTGTACCCTGCAATGTCCTCAACGATATCAACCAGTTGGTTAATCGAAACCATTTCGTCACTTCCAAGATTAATAGGTTCCTCTATATTACTGTACATTATTTTCAGAATTCCTTCAACACAATCATCAATGTACATAAATGAACGGGTTTGTTCTCCGTCTCCCCAAATAATAATCTCATCTTTTCCGTACAATTCACCATCGATTACTTTACGGGCCATAGCCGCCGGTGCTTTTTCCCGTCCGCCATCGTACGTACCAAAAGGACCGTACACATTATGAAAACGGGCTACACGTGTGGTAATTCCATAGTCTTCCATAAAATGGCGACACATTCTTTCTGAGAATAATTTTTCCCACCCGTAACCATCTTCTGCCAAAGCTGGATATGCATCTGCTTCTTTTAGTCCGGGATTATCCGGATCGGTTTGTTTTTCACCATTATATACGCATGCTGAGGAAGCATAGAAGAAACGAGTAACTCCTAAATCGCGGGAAGCCATTAAAAGGTGTGTGTTAATTAAAACGCTTAACATACAATCAGCTTTGTTATTCTCGATAAAACCCATACCTCCCATATCAGCAGCCAGGTTGAATACTTCGTTGTAACCATTAACTGCGGTGTAACAATTTGCTTTATCGTTTAGGTCTAAAACCAGATTATCACAATCATGGTGTACCTGGTACCATTCAGTTAAAGGTTTTTTGTCAACTACTCTTACAATATTTCCCTGATCTGCAAGACTTCTTGCCAGGTGTCCTCCAATAAAGCCACCACCGCCTGCTACTAAAATTCTTTTTGCCATTTTTTTTGATTTATTTTTTATTTCCAACACAAATATGATTATTCTTTTTACGCCCCGCAAGCCTTAAAAACAGGCTGTTTTGTGCAAAGGTTTGCGCAAAGGTTTGCACGACAAAAAATGTGTTGTATAACATTAATATTGTTTTTATGACATTTCTCATTAGAATAATTCAAACGAAATTATCTGATAAAATCAGTAAAATTAAAACCGTCAGTTTGTTATTACAATGAAGTAAATCCATAACTACTATATTTATTTGGATCCATAGGATTGTAAGTTCTACTAAAATTTTTACCAATGTATTTATTTATGCAAAATTGAAGAAATATCCTTTCATCCCAAAAAAGGACTTATTTATATTTATTACAAATAACAGGATTTATTTATTAGCTGACATACACACTTGATTTAAAACAACAATACCTTTAATAATTTACACTGAATCTCAAATTGGGAAATAGTTTTATTGGATTTACACAAATAAAATTGTAACTTATACATCTTATATAAAGGAAAAATAAGGGCTTTCCTAACTTAACTAAAACTTGCAACACACAATTACTTTGAAAGAATATCATATTACTTCCAGAGTATAGTTCTTCAATCTACTGAACTTTTTTATTCAAATTCTAACAGATTGAAACGCCACATGGATGCCGGCGTATTGAAAATTTATCAAATCCCATTCTGAAATTCTTAGTACAAGGTTACCTGTCTTATACGGATAACATTTATAGTTAATACAAATTGAAGTCTAAATATTAACTCTAATTTAAACAAATGAAGAACAATTACTTTTTTCAAAAGGCTCTATGGGCAACACGGGGTGTGCTGATATTGAGCTGTCTGATGCTGGCTTTTAATACAAGTTATAGCCAGCCAACTGTAACAACCGACAAGGAAGATTACGTTCCAGGAGAGGTTGTAATTATAACCGGAACCAATTGGGAACCAAATGAAATAGTTGATATTGTTATTGAACATTTAAATTATTCTCATGGGAACGATTATCTTACTGCAACTGCGGATGATTTGGGATATTTCGTTCTTAACAGTTATGAAATTCAACCAAGTGATATAGGAGAGTTATTTAAACTGACGGCTACCGGCAGGATAAGCAATTTTGTTGCAGTAACCTATTTTACTGATGGAGCACCAGACATTGAAGCCTGGCATAACCTTACCGCACAATGGAGTGGTGGAACTACCGTTCAACAATCCAACTCTAAATACAGTGAGGGGGATGTTTTACCTTTTCAATACACACATCCAAGTGGAAATCCTGCTCCGATTCTTTTAGATGGACAAACGTACATAGTTACTTTACGGTATGATTTCTCAGCAGATCCGGAAACTGACGGTTGGTTTATCGATTACCTTCAATCGTACGATGAAAGCGAAACAGGCGTTACTCCTTTTGATGATTTTATTGGCGGAAATACTGCAACGGCTCCCATTCCGGCAGATCCTGATGCTACTCTTCCGACATATACTCCAGGGCAATTTTATCTGTATAACATAGATGCATCCAGTTTGTCATTTGGAATGGCTGCTGGTGATGTATTGGCAGTTGGTGAAACAGCTGAATGGCCGTATGTATTAGAAGTTGCTTCAGGTGGCAAAATGACTAAAAGATTAAGAATCAGTTTTACCGTTGATGGACCAGGAGCATTAAACGATCCTACACCGGTAGGAATTGCATTTGGAGGGCACCTTGCCGAAGAAGAATTTTATGGATTTGGTAAAGGAGCAGGAAATTTCCCGGGAGCTTCACCACAATTCAGAATTAATTTCAATGATGCAACAAGTGATGAAAATATTAATATAAATCCAAACGCTGTTGTGCCAAAGGCAAGGATAAATGTTGTAAAAAATACTGAACCCGACAATGCCCAGGATTTTGCTTTTACACTCCAACAAATTGATCCTGGGACAGAGGCTCCTATAGGCTCATCAATTAATTTTAATCTGGATGATGACGCAGATGCAACTTTATTAAACACAGAAAATTTTGTTGGTTTGGAACCCGGGTCATATATAATTACAGAAGCGTCAACACCTAACTATACATTAAGCAATATTGTCGCCTCCGTTGTTCAAGGAAGTCCTACAAGTACAATAGACTTAGATGGTGGTTATATTCGTGTAAATGTAGTAGGAGGAGATGAAATTACAGTAACATTTTTAAACGAGTATGATCCTGCCTGTGTTCCGCCAACGATAACATGTCCCGGAACAATAAGTGCCGATTGTACGGCTCCAGCACCATATACATATGACCAATTTATAGCCGCAGGTGGGGTAATTACTAATTATGCAGCAGTTAATCCGGCTTCGTTCGAATGGGTAAGTGATGTGCCTGATGATGAAGATTGCCCTACACAAATAACACGAACCTATAAATACACAAATGAGTGTGGTGAAGATGAGTGTACCCAGATTATTACTATCGAACGCTCAACTGACCCTGCTGAAGTCGGTGGCCCAGTATCTACTGACGGTGGTACTGTTGAGTGTCTGACTGATGCAACTGCGCCTGCTACCCTGCCTGTAGTCAAGGATGTTTGCGGAAACGTACTTACTCCTGCAAACCCAACAAATGGCGGAACTTATGACGATTGCGAAGGTACATACACATGGGTATACCTATACACTGATTGTGCAGGACTAACATTTGAATGGACCTATACATATACTATCGAACGCTCAACTGACCCTGCTGAAGTCGGTGGCCCAGTATCTACTGACGGTGGTACTGTTGAGTGTCTGACTGATGCAACTGCGCCTGCTACCCTGCCTGTAGTCAAGGATGTTTGCGGAAACGTACTTACTCCTGCAAACCCAACAAATGGCGGAACTTATGACGATTGCGAAGGTACATACACATGGGTATACCTATACACTGATTGTGCAGGACTAACATTTGAATGGACCTATACATATA
>CAJXZG010000005.1 GCA_913063265.1 uncultured Prolixibacteraceae bacterium
AAGAAACAGTTGAAGAACTTATTCAAGAATTTGGCACAGATACTAAAAGCTGGGAATGGGGTAAACTTCACACCTTTACAATTCAACATCCACTGGGTGTTGTCGATATTCTGAACAGGGCATTTAAGCTAAACAAAGGCCCTTTCGAAATGCCGGGAAGTTATCATACAGTTAGTCCGTTTTCGTACTCCTACAATAATTTGTACCATGTTGTCCATGGTGCTTCTCAGCGAAATATATTTGATGTTCAAAACTGGGATGCATCAGAAACAGTTATACCTACGGGAAATAGCGGGATACCGGCCAGTGATTTCTATCTCGATCAAACAGAATTATACATCAATTACAAATACCATCCTGATCCCTTCACCAAAAATGAAGTCGAAAAAGCAGCAAAGTTCAGTATGAAACTATTACCAAAAACTGAGGCAAAATAATAATTAGTGAAGATTAAAAAGAATCCTTAAAGTATTTTACAGTTTTTACCTTTAGCTCCATTGTGGCATATTCATCGCAAACAATTATTCCGTTAGCATGGTTTTGTAAAGCTGAGACTGTCCACATATGATTAATCCCTTCTTCAACAACTTTTTGCAACGCACGGGCTTTGCCATATCCATTAACAATGATTACAACTTCTTTTGCATCCAGCACAGTTTGTACACCAACAGTTAGAGCTTGCTTTGGAACTTTGTTAAGATCATCATCAAAAAATCGTGAGTTGGCAACAATGGTATCGTAATTCAGATTAACCAGCCTGGTTCTGGAACTTAATGAGGATCCAGGAACATTAAATGCTAAATGTCCGTCGGCTCCCATTCCTCCTAAAAATAAATCAATTCCACTGTATGAGTTAATTCTATCTTCAAAATCAGAACATTCTTTTTCCAGATTTTTTGCATTGCCATTAAGAATATGAACATTCTCACTTTCTATATCAATATGATTAAAAAATACGGTATCCATATAGCTATGATAACTTTCCGGATGGTCTTTGGGAATTCCTACGTATTCATCCATATTAAAAGTAACCACATTTTTAAAAGATACTTTACCATTTTTGTATGCCTCAATGAGCCTTTTATAAGCTCCTAATGGAGAAGATCCGGTAGGTAATCCCAATACAAAAGGATTCTCTTTTGTTGGATGAGCATCATTGATTTTTTTTACAATATATGCTGCAGTCCAGCTACTGATTTCACTGTATGTTTTGCGTATTACTAGTTTCATTTGTTTTATCTAAAATTATAATATACCATTTACTGATTTTTCGAGTTTAAATGCTTCTTCAAGAAATTCTGCAACATTTAAATCCCTGTGGAAAACCATTCCATGCGTTGCTCTTAACAGGGGTGATTCATTTTGATAGAAAAAATCTTTACCCAGTAAAAGCTGAATTTGTTTATGTTGATCGTACCATACTTTTTGTGTTAATTCGCTGAATTTTCCATCGAGCTGATAACTTGGGAACGATGCATTTACCTGGGTTACATAACATTCTGAGAAAGATTTTTCCAATGTAGCCAGTGAGTTTAACGAAACCGGAACAATCACTTCAACATCCCAGGGATTGTATTTAAACCAAACATTTCTGTATCCGACAATTCTTAGTTTACTTAAATCTTCTTCTTTGCTCCATGCCTCAACAGCCCTTGCAATGGCCTGAAGGACCTTATAGTGGGTATCGGGTCCACTACCCTGGGGATCCATTGCCAAACTAATTACTGTGGGTCTATATTTTCTGAAATCCTCAAGAATTGGTAAAACGTCACCATCAAAATCTGGTTGCCCCGATGACGAGCTCCCCTGATAAAAACTTAATCTTTTGTGATGAACATTTTTAATCAGAATACCATAATGCGCCCATACCAGTTCTTCTTCGAATTCCCTTATCATACCTTTTAACCGTTGGATTTTTGGAGGATTTTTACCCCCATCGTAACTGTTGTTGAGCGATGCAATTATTTCATATATCGCATCTCGCAAAGCGTCTTTCGATTTAACATTCCAGATTGACACAATGGCACGAATTGCCCGATGACAAACTCCACGACGTTTCTCTTCATCGTTTTGTGCTGCAATATTGTCGAGGTAATGATAAATATCTTTATCCCACTTATATTGAAACCCATCCTTGAAAAAGTCAGCGTAATTAATCATTTCTATTTTACCCAGATACATCAATTCTTTGGTTTCGTTTAGCAATTGCAGAAGAAAGCGATTGGTTACTGCAGTAAAACCAGATGTTAATACGGAAAAATGCAATTCGTTGCTGGCATCCCTTGATTGCCGATTTGTTGATGGCATTATTCCAAGCATAATATCATCGTGATGTGGCCCTGTATGATAATAAGTCTGGTTCACCTCTTTTTGCATTCCTTTTTGAAGTTTTGCCAATACCGAATCAATTACTGATTGAACTGTATCTTCATTCAGATTTGGAATTAAACTGCAGTATTTGTCAGCTTTTAAATCATCTAATTCCAGTTTTGGCCCAAACTTGTTTATTTTCTTGCATAATTCAATTACAGCTCTTTCAGTTTTTTGATGAGTCCACGGGCCTTTATTATAAAAATTATCAATGCTGTCTTCCAGTTTTACAGCTGCTCCATCCGTTAAATAAAATCTGCTATTCTCAAGATTTTGTAATGAAGTTGCAGGTGCTTTAACATTAGGTTCACTTTCAAGTGCTGTTTTTATTGTATCTGCAATGGCTTCCCCTGCAGCATAAACAATTGCCTTCGCATTTTCATTATAATTTATAGTTCCTAACCCAATAGTTATTACTAAACGGTTTCTGGAGACTTCTATTCCACCTAAATCCGTTGCAAGCACGGCCTGAGTTTCAAAATTTGTTTGCGTTAAACGGCTGCTTGAAAAATGATCAGTCCCCTGGGTATTAAATGCAATATGTCCGTCAGGACCTATACCACCAAGAAAAAAACCTATTCCTCCTTTTTCCCTGATTTTATTTTCATAGCTGGTACACCAGTTGTCAATCAAAAAAATCGATTCTTGTTGAATTTTTTCCTGTTCTGTTTTTGCTTCACGATACCGTAAGGTTAAATCAATGTTGTAATCCGGGAAAACTTCCAAATAATCTCTGTCATCTGCCAGGGGTATGTCTTCGGTTTTAATTAGTAAGGATTTTTCCTGATTCATTCCAAAACCGTCAACGTAATTTTTTTTTGCATAATTGTATAAACTGTTGTGCTGTTCAGAATCTATAGGATAAAATGCACCCATTTGTACAAATTGCAAATTTTTAAATTCAGGCTTTCTGATATCTTTAAGGTTGTATTTTTCCAAAATATTTTTACCTGTTTTGTTTTCCCAATTATCAAGAATTGAATGTGTATTTTGGATAAAGTACTGAGCCGATTTTCCTGTTGGCAAGCTCACCACACCATTTGGATTTTCTGATACCCATTCAATAAAACTCAACGCTGAAAGCAGCCCCAGTTGAGGAAAACTCTCTACAGTTATGTAGGGTATTCTGGTTATAATATTACTGTTTTTTGCATTTTCAAAAAATGCACGTTCAACATTTGTGAAATTATTTTTCATATCTGTTATTTTAACAAAGCCATTTTTTCCAGTGCATATGCTGCAATTCCTACAGGTCCTGCATTTGCACCTAGCTCTGAGAATTTTATATCTGTATTATTACTTATATCATGATTGCAATAAGTATTTATTGCCTGCTGAATGGGTGCTAAAATAAACTGACCAGCTTCTGCAACACGGCCACCAATAATTACCAATTCAGGATTAAAAATCTGAATAAGATACGCTATTCCTCTTCCCAGCCATTGTCCGGATTCTGTAAAAACTGAAATTGCAAACTGGTCTCCCAGATTAGCTGCCTGCAACACAATAGATATATCAATTTTATCCATGTTGTTTTTTACAAGCTGAGAAATTAAAGATGGTTTACCCTCTGTTATTCCTTCTTTTGCCAACCTGGAAATTGCAACTGCAGAAACCATAGTTTCCAAACAACCTTGTTTACCACAAAAACACAAAGGTCCGTTATCTACAATTGGCAGATGTCCAAACTCACCAGAAAATCCGGATTTTCCTGAATACAATTTTCCGTTAACTATAATACCTAAACCAAGCCCCCAGTCAACCTGAAGTAATAAAACATTTTTCTTTCCTTTCGCTAATCCGAAATGTTGTTCAGCAAAAGCCCTGATTTTTGCATCATGGTTAAAGAAAACGGGAATACCAAAAATACTTTTCAGCTTTTTAAATAAATTATCAATATCAGGGAAATAAGTTTTATTAATGCCCCGCTTTAAATCTATTAACCCCGGAAGTTCAATTCCGGCAACAAGTATTTTTTCAAATGGAATATTACTCTCTTTTACAACCTTCTCCAATCCTTCATTAACCTTGTTAAAAATGGTAATATCTGATTGCATTTTAATTGGGAAATAGTGAGGCCCACTGGTAATTTCTCCGTTGCTGTTAAATATTGAAATAATGGTTCTTTTTATATTAATCGTTATTCCAACAACATAAAAACCATTTGTAAGTAATCCGTAAATGAGTGGCCGTCTTCCTCCACTTGAATCACCTACACCCAACTCCTCAATTAAACCATCCTTAATTAGTTCAGTTAAAAGCTTATTAATCTTTGGAGTACTTAAATTTATTCGTTTCGAAAGCTCTGAGTTTGACAAAGCACCGTTAAAATAGATGGACCTTAAAATCAATTTTTTATGTGCTATATTTTTAGATTCTACAGCTAAACTTTGGCCACCTGAATTTTTAAATAGTTTATCCATAATTTGCGAAGGCAAGTTCGTAATAAAATAAATATCTCGCAACCTACTTTTTAATTTTTTTAATAAGTTATAATTATTTAACTTTTTGTTTAAAAATGAGTTCAATTCGGTTGTGGGAAAGATGCTGAAATCCAATAAATAGTCAGATATTTATACCATCAAAACAGACAAAAACAATAGTTTATGTTACGATTAAAATTTGCAGGAATTCTGATTTTAGTTTTTCTATTTTCACAATCTGAAGCTCAAAGACATGTTATAAAAATTCCTGACATTCCAGGCTATAAAACTTTAAAGGGCGATTTTCATATGCACACAGTTTTTTCTGACGGGACAGTTTGGCCAACAGTACGTGTTCAGGAGGCATGGGAAGAAGGTTTGGATGTTATTTCAATAACCGAGCATATTGAATACAGGCCGCATTCATCAGATATGAATGCTGATCATAACAGGGCTTATGAAATTGCAGAACCACTTGCAAATAAACTTGACCTTATTTTAGTCAGAGGTGCGGAAATTACACGAAGTATGCCACCCGGACATTTAAATGCTCTTTTTATTAAAAATGCCAATCTTCTTGAACTTGAGGATGTTAATGATGCTTTACAGGAAGCACGTGCCCAGGGTGCTTTTTTAATGTGGAATCACCCCGGTTGGAAAGCCCAGCAACCCGATACGACACTTTGGTGGGATGAACATTCGGAATTGCTGAAAAAGGACCTGTTACATGGGATTGAGGTCTACAATGAAGAATTTACACCGGAAGCTTTATTATGGGCAAACGAAAAAAAACTGACAATGTTTGGTAACTCTGATATACATGGTCCGGCAAACTATGGAGATGGACACAGACCCATGACATTGATTTTCTCAAAAAGCAGAACGCTTGGTGGAATTAAGGAAGCTTTATTCAGTAAGAGAACTGCAGTGTATTTTGACAATATAATCGTTGGAAATGCGTCATTTTTAAATCCATTGTTTTTTGCTTCTTTACAAATTGATAAAAAACCCGTCAATTTAAAAAACGAAGAAAGTAAAATTATTTATATAGAAAATACTTCAGATTTAGACTATCAATTAGAGCTCGCTCAACCCGGAGTTGGATTTGATGCACCTGAAAATTTAAATTTGAAAAGCGGGCAAATAACAGCCGTTGAACTTACAGGTAATTCAATTGAAGTAGGACAAATGCAAAATTTGAAAATCTACTACGAGGTAAAAAATCTTAAATTAAGCAATACAGACAATCTTGTTGTTACTATTACACTGCAGAATATTTAACAAATTAAGCTGACAATTTTCACAGTGTAGAGAGACTCAGGAAATCAGATGCATGCAAAAAAGCAAAAAGATAAAGAATGAAGTATCATTGAGAGAATATACACTTACGGGCAATTTTGAAATTTCTCCTGATGTTCATGTAATCTCATTTGTCAGAGATTTTGAATTTCAGCCAGGACAAGTTGTAAAAATAGCTTTAAACAATGAAGTAGCCCCACGAATTTATAGTATTTGCAGTGGAAACAAGGAAGAGGAAATTCATATTCTGTTTAATATTAAAGACGATGGATATCTGACCCCTAAATTGGCAACAATGATTCCGGGTGAACAAATTTTGGTTTCAGAACCATATGGCACCTTTATTGGTTCCAAAAAAGAGGCATGGTATATTGCAACCGGAACCGGAGTTGCACCCTTCTACAGCATGATAAAGTCCGGCGTTACGGATAATAAAAAACTTATCCATGGTGTTCGGTTTTTAAATCAGTTCTATTTTGAAGATGACCTTGAAGAAAAGCTTACTGAGAATTATATCAGATGTTGTTCAAAAGAATCTTCTTGCCATACTTTTCCGGGAAGAGTAACTGATTATTTAAACAGCTTGCCAAATTTACCTGATGTTAGCTATTATCTTTGCGGACAGGCTTTAATGGTTGTAGAAGTTCGCGATTTACTTATCAGCAAAGGAGTGAAGTTTGATAAAATCTTATCCGAAATTTATTTTTAAGTATCAAATATCGTAAATTCCCAATTCTTAATTAAATATTATTAAAATCCAAAAATCTACACAATGAAAAAAACATTAATTCTATTTTCAGCTATTCTGATTTCGTTTGTAAATGTTGTTCAGTCACAATCTGTTGATGACATACTTGAAAAACATTTTAAAGCTGTTGGACAGGAAAAACTGGTATCGATAAATTCTTTCTATATAAAAGCCAAGGTTAGTCAAATGGGCATGGAAATGCCTATGGAAATGAAAATTCAAAAACCTGATAAATTTATAGTTACGATTGATGTTCAGGGCCAAAAAATGATTCAGGCCTTCGATGGTGAAAAAGGATGGATGATAATTCCAATGATGAGCCCTGATCCACAGGCTTTGGAGGGAGATAATCTAAAACAAGCAAAAGAACAGGTAAATATGGAAGGTGAACTTTATAAATACAAGGAAAAAGGTAGTTCAGCTGATTTGAGAGGAAAAGTAAATATTGAAGGAAAAGATTATTACAGAATTAAGCTTACGACCAAGGATGGAAATCTAAAAGATTATTTTATTGATGCAGAATCATATCTGGTTTCACGTGTTAAAACAAAAGTTTCTCAACAGGGACAAACAGTTGATATAGAACAAATAATGAGTGACCACACAACAATTGAAGGGATAACTATGGCAAAAAAAATTGAAATAAACTCACCAATGCCATCTACAATTATAATGGAAGAGATAAAATTTAATGAAAAATATGATGATTCGATTTTTAAACAAAAGACAGAATAACAAACTCTAACACAGCTGATAATCAGGGGCGGGATACCGCTCCTTTTTTGTATAACTGAGACAGATTGAATTACCTGTTTTTCATTTCATCTCTGAAAGAAGTTCTTACACAGCGAAAGCCAATAAAAGATTTTGCAGTATCCTGGTATTCAAAACTTCTGGTACCAGATCTGATAAAATATGAAATGTCTTTCCAGGAACCACCACGAATAACTTTTCTTTTCATTACGGGAGGGTCATCTGTTTTCGCATCATAATGCAACTCAGGATTAATATCATCAGTAAATTCATAACCTGCCTCAAAAAAAGCTGTACTTGTCCATTCTGCGACATTACCCGCCATATCATACAAACCAAACAGATTTGGGTCAAACTCTCCGGTGCGCATGGTTGTGGTTGTCGTTGGACTATCTGCTACATAGTTTCCCCGCAGGGGCTTAAAATTGGCAATAAAACAACCCTGATCATTTCTGGTATAATAACTACCCCATGGATACAGACCATTCTGCAGACCACCTCTTGCTGCTCTTTCCCATTCACTCTCGGTAGGAAGCCTAAAATCGTGTGCCGGTGTTTCACTTGATTTCCCGGCATTTACTTCCTGCAAATTTGTTCTCCAGTTACAAAATGCATTGGCTTGTTTCCAACTAATTCCAACAACCGGATAATCATCAAAAGCCACATGTGAAAAATATTTTAAAGTCATGGGCTCGTTATAACTATAGGTAAAATCACGTATCCAGCATAAAGTATCAGGATAAACAGGAACTGATTCCCGTCTTAAAAATGCACTTCTGTTTGCAATCGGGATTACTTCCCCATCACTGTTTGTAACCGTTCCATCGTATTGCTGAGTTTCAAAATTATAGCTGTTACTGCGGCGGGCTGCCTGCTTGTAATCTACCCAATAGTATTCGTATATCAGTTTTCTTGAATCCACTTCGCGATAAAATGCATGTCGTTCATTTTCCGGAATATATAAATCTTCCAACGCAATTTTAAAATCAGGATCATTCCATTCAATTTTTTCCCGCCAGTTGAGAACAGGATTTTCGAGTGGCACACCAAACTCATCTTCTGTAATTACATAATCAGTATATGTTTCTCCAAGTAATTTTCTGGCTATGGAATCACGCACCCAAAAAACAAACTGGCGGTATTCGTTATTTGTTATTTCCGTGTCATCCATCCAAAATGCTTCAACAGTTACTGTTTTGGTTTTAGTAATTGTATTTACTTCATCATCGGATGGCCCCATATTATATGAACCACGTTTAATATATGCCATTCCATATGGAGTTGGTTCAAACCATTGAGCTTTTTTATCATTGCTTCGACTAAGCATATAATTGTCGGGCTTTTGACAAGAACTCAAAAGCAACCCAAAGGCAACAACTATATAAATAATTGCTTTTTTCATTCGAAACAATTCATTTTGATTACTACCATTAAGCCGGACTCCACCTTCAAAAAAAAACCTTATGACATCATAAGGTTAAATTTATATTTACAGATTAATACTCCCAAAGATCCTGTTCGTAATTGAAAATTCTTTCTTCAATACGTTTAGATTCAAGCATAGCATTTTTACCGGTTAAGTAGGCATTGATACCACGGTTATTAAACACATTTTCCTCTGCGACGATATAGCTGTTAAAAACTCGTTTAATGAACAAATCATCGAAAGACATTTGTTGTGCTGTATTGTATGGATTTAATACCAGATTGGTCGATAACAATGGTCTTGCTTCAGGATAGTATACCCAAAATAGTTTTTGTCGCTGTACATTTTCCGGAGCATCGCCAGGACGGACAAATTCGCGAATTGGGCAAATACCGATAATTCTAACATTCAGTGTTGATGTTTGCTTATCGAAATACCATTCCTCTTTTATCATGTATTGTTTAATATCATTAGGCCTGATTTCACCCTGAATGGTAATTTGCTCACGCTCACCGGTATCAAAGTTTATTCTTTCTTCAGTAGTGGCCTCTGCTCCAAATGCAGCTTTTACCTGCTCATAAGACATTGGTACTTTAAAGTCATCATCCAAACTTGCATCATAAGGAGTCAATTGTCCATTTTCTATACCGCTAAGAAGCAATGCGATAAGGTTCATTCTTCCATCTATTTCGACGGTTGGATAATACAACGGTAAATTTACTTTTTCACGTAAATCAATAATTCTCCAAAGCTTTTGTGACCAAAACACATCAGCCTCACGAACCGATGTAAGTGGCATCGGCTTTTTCTGGATTATATCGGTACGTTTAAATGCTCCATTTACTATTTGAGCCTGAGATTGTTTCACTGAAACAGTGAATACAAAAACTATAACTCCCAAGTATGCAAATAACTTTCTCATAATTAACGAACTTTGAATGAAATCGGGTCTAGATTCCTGGTACTACCATCATCTCCCACAGCTTTAATATTACTTATATAAACAATACTTTGAGGTTGAACATTTTTTAACTGGGTTAATTGTTCAGGTGTAAAACGATTTGAATTTGAGGTTTTAATATTTGTATAACCTCCATCAGTTGTTTGAATCTCAAAGCTTGTAACTTTATATTTAAAGTTAAAATCGAAATCTACCAATGTTGCCATAACACCCTGCTCAACCATTAATCTTTCTTTTCTTATGTCTCCCCCTGATAAACCTGCAACTTGCGCAACCGGATCCGGAACTTTTTTAACCCTCCAGTCAGTGGATCCTACAAGTTTTCTTGATCCGTTGATATTAGCATAAACACTTACTTTTGTTTTTCTTCCCTGCTCATCCAAATCTGTTGGACGAATAACAAAGGCATCGCCCGATTTTACAACCCTGCCATTGGTCATTTCAACCACAAGGTCTTCTTTTGGAATTCCGCTGGCAATATCAAATGGATTATCAAGACCTTTATAAAATACATTCATCCTTGTTGCTGACATGGTAATACCTGGTTTTGTAACCTGATATTCCTGCTCAAACGGATAATCTTTAAAAATTCCATCCGGAGTTTTGTATTTAATTAATCCACTCCATTTGAATACACCGGCTTCGCTTGTATTTACCTGATATCTGGCTTTTCCATCAGAAACTTCAACTGCCCTGCCATTTATAAAAATCTGGGGCTGTTGTGTTGTATCTTCAGCAGCAAGGAATACTTCTGCCTCATACGATTCTCCCTGAAAAACAATGTTTGAATTTGCAATTACTCTGGCACCCAGTTTATTAAACTTAAATGATCCTGCATCAATTTGCGCATACAGGTAATTAATAACATTTGCTTCGGCATTTCTAACATCAATCAGCATTTTAGAAAGCACCGTCAAAATTGCCGCCATTGGAGTATTTTCGAAGTGCATTGACTCCCAGGTTTTTCTTTCGACTTTACTACCACCTGAAGGATCAACTATTTCCAAAGTTTTTCTTACTGATTCTTTTAGTTCTTCCTCATCTTCATCTATTAACGAAACCAAATCTTCGCGATATTTTTCTACTCTTGTTCTTAACTCAGTTGCATTCTTTTGTGTGATCATAAATTCGGATGTTCCGTTTAGATCATCCTCCTTTTCAACCTGCAATGTATCACCACTTAAAGTTACTATATTAAATGCTTCAGGGTCGTAGGGATTATCTGGTCCAACCAGCTTACTGCCTGAATATTTAACAAGTTCTTCTTTCATTGTGGAAATATATTCAGTTATTTCCTTAGTAATGCTGCGAGCTTCATCTGCCTTATCTTTCCACTCCTGTACTTTTGCCGGATTTTCGAGATAAGCCTGTTCAAATGAGGAATAGATCTGCTGGTTCTTCATTTTGGCTGCATCAAGCGTATGAATCAAACTCGAATCAATTAACCTGAATGCCTCAAGAACTTCAGCTGCTACATTTAATGCCAACATTGCTGTCAGCACAATGTACATCATATTTATCATTTTTTGCCGCGGGGTTTCCGGGCAATTCTTTGCACCCATAATCTTGTTCTAAAGTTTCTTACTTTTTATAACTCATTGCTCCCAACATGTTACCATAGATGGTATTCAACGATTCAAGATTTTTATTTAGCAGCTCAGCATTTTCTTTATATTTCTTCAACTCTTCTACTGAAGCAACAAGAATATTGTTCATGGCTGCCAAATCCTGATTAAAACTTAGGCTCGCCTTTAATTGCTCTTCAGTTCCTTTAAGCTGGGATTCAAAACTTGAATTTAGCGCGTCCAGATTGGTATTAAGCTTTTGCAAATTAGCAGAATATTGCTTTGAATTATTAGTTATACTATTAATTTCAGTCTCCACGGTTTGACCGGCATTGCTGTAACTGTCAGACAGTTTTTTACTGGTTTCAGCAATTACGGCAGAAAACTGCTCACTACTTTTATTCATGGTTTCAATCGCCTGCACTCCTGAATCAGAAATTTTCTGTGCAGTTGAAGAATATGAATTGATAAGTGTTCCCAACGATTGGTTGAGACTTGCATTTGCTTTATTATTTATTTCAGCCAAATTATTCATCGACTCCGAGGCAGATCCAAGGTTTTTGACGTACATATCAGTAGCAAGTGTAGCCGATGATATATCGCTGATCCCTTTAGCTGTGTTGCTAAGATTGCTTAATCCCTGACCGACTTTGTCGATTAATTCAGGTGTTAATTCATTACTTGCAAATAATTCATTAAAACCACCCTTTTTCTTTTTGCCCAACTCTTCGTACTTGTCGAGTTCGTAGTCTTCACTTAATTCAGGATAGACTTTACTCCAGTCCGGTATTTCCAATGGCGGCTCAAACGCCGAAAGGAAAAAGATAAAGGCCTCAGTAATTAAACCAGTGGCCAACAGGATTCCGGAAAATTTTAAGTGTTCCAGTTTAAATAAGGCACCAATCATAACAATTGCAGCACCCCAGCCATAAACATAGCCCATGAAAACTTTCCACCGTTTCGATTTAATAAGTTCTCCAATACTCATCTCATTAATATTTAGGTTAAGTAAATCATTTAAATTCTTGTCCAAAAGTAGATCGAACACAACGGAACCCTATATAAGATTTTGTTGTGTCCTGGTATTCATAATTCCTGGTCGAAACCTGGATAAATGAAGCAATATCCTTCCATGAACCACCACGAATTACTTTACGTTTCATTACAGGAGGTTCGTCGGCGCGAGCGTTATACGTAAATGTTGGATTTAAATCTCCAAAATAATTATATCCTGCCTGATCAAATGCAGTTTCAGTCCATTCTGCTACATTTCCTGACATATCATAAATTCCATATTCATTTGGATCGTAGCTACCTACTTTCATTGTAGCAATTCCACCATCTTCAACATAGTTCCCTCTTAAAGGCTTAAAGTTTGCAAGAAAAACTCCCTGATCGTCTCTGGTATAATACCCTCCCCAGGGATACATTGAGAATTCTTTTCCTCCACGAGCAGCATATTCCCACTCAACTTCTGTTGGTAACCGATATGCCATTAATGTAGCTTCACCTTTAGAATTCAGATAATCGTTTTGAATTTTAGTTCTCCAGTTGCAAAATGCCAGTGCCTGTTTCCAAGTTACACCTACTACGGGGTAATCGTCAAATCCAGGATGCCAAAAGTAACGTGTTGCCAAAGGCTCGTTGTATGAATAGGTAAAATCACGAATCCATGTTAAAGTGTCAGGGTAAACCTGAACTCTGTCCTGCAATATAAAAGAGGAGCGATTTGTTATCGGAACCAATTCTCCTTCCGCATTATAAACATTTCCTTCATATTGCTGTGTTTCAAAATTGTAACTATTACTTCTTTTTGCAGCCTGGTGCAAATCGATCCACCAGTATTCGTATATAAGTTTTCTTGTATCAATTTCTTTTTTGCCAAAGAATCTTTCATTTTCAGGGATATACATATCCTGCAAAGCCATTTGATAATCCGGGTCATCCCAGTCTATTTTTTCTCGCCAGTTAACCGTTGGTGGATCAATTGGATTTCCATCTCTGTCTTCGGTGTGCAAAAATTCGGGATACTGATCTCCCAGCATTCGTCTGGCAATTGAATCTCTTACCCAATAAACAAATTGCCTGTATTCATTATTTGTGATCTCTGTGTCATCCATCCAGAATGCTTCCTGAGACACTGTTTTTGTCGGAACTCCGGTAGTTCGGGGATCCTGGTCGCTTGGTCCGATGTTAAAACTTCCCTTACGGACGTATACCATACCATATGGTTGATTTTCCCTCCATTTAGGTCTGTCTTGTACTCCAACCAATTCACCATTTCCCGATTGACTGCAACCGGTAAATATGAATACACTCCAAAGCACAAAAGCGATTAATAATAGTCTTTTCATCTGTTTTTAGTCTTTATATCTTTTAGGCCAAACTTAACATTTTAAATATTGCATTAAAGATAAAGAATATTTAAAGGTTAGTTTCATAGCTCAATAATATCGTATTTATAAAAATCTAATACTCTTATATTTTTGGTTTCGGTTTCTTTCCAAATCCAGAGAATAGCTTACAAAAATCTCATGCGATCCGTATCCGTAATGTGACATTGCTGATGTCACCAAATCAAATGAATATCCAAACCGCAAACCATTTTCCATTTCCATTCCCATTAATAGTGCAATAGCGTCCTGCACACGATAGGTGATCCCTCCCCAAAATCGTTTATTAAAAACAATATTTGCGTTTAAATCCAATTGCCAAAAAGCCATATCAGTTTTAAACAAGAACGAAGGCTGCAACTCAAATAACGGATCAGATAGCTTAATATTGTATCCACCCATAAAATAATAGTGGCGAACCAAATATGTTGTAGCCAAATCACTGAACTTTATTTCAGCCTGGTTAACATGTGTTACCGAAGCTCCTACATAAAACTGGTTTGAAGATAAATATAGTCCCAAACCTGCATCCAGCGCTAATTGGCTTACTTCTCCCTGAGGAATTGCCGGGTCTGAATTGGGTTGTGTATATATCCCAAAATCGTCTTCCGGTATTTCCCACTCTCCATTTATACTTTTATTTAACACTCCTAATGATACACCAATCCCAAGTTTTCCAAAACTAAGGGTTTGACTGTAAGCATAATTGGCGTTTATTTGTGTATTCTTCTCAAATCCTAATTCGTCGCTAACAATATTTAATCCTATTCCTCCTTCGGAACCAAATGCATTAATCGCTGCATCCGCACTAAATATCAATGTTTTAGGCGATCCTCTAAATCCATCCCATTGATATCGATTTAAAATAATACCATTAATGGTACCTTCTGAGCCTGCATATCCCGGATTTACTCCCAACTTATAAAACATGTTGTTTGTAAATTGCGGGTCCTGCTGACTAAAGGCTGCTAATTTAACTATAATTACTAAATATAAAAAAGAAATTATTTTTTTCATATTTCTTTCTGGGTGCAGCTTACACGGTATTTTCAATTCTTGCTAAAGAAAGAAAAAATTGTGGTCTGAAACAAACTTCTGTACCTATTGTAAGCAAAGAACGTTAGCTTATCATCATTATTTTAACACCTGGTCGATTTTTTGAATAAAATTTATCCACAGCTGTGGTATTTCATTGGACGACGCCTGTTGATATTCTTTTTCGGAACAAGCAATATTTAACTTCTTTTTTCCCGCAGTTTCAATTTGTATCCACCATCTGTTGGAACTGTTTTGTTTAATAAAAACCAATGGTTTATCAATACCCTCAATCTCGACCTTAAAAACCGTATTATCCCCCTGCGTATCTGTAAATTCATCTTCCCTGTTTGTAAATCCATCAATAAAATACCATAGAATTTGAGCAAACAGCTTGATAGTAAGGTCGTTAATATCATTTTCTTCCCATAAATTAAATATACCAAAAACCTTTAACCGATTACTCAAACCAGCAAACCTTGCCAACTGGCAGATTTCCTGACTTTGCAAACCATTGGGTATAGTTATTCCGTTTCCCGGGGCATCAGCTGTTTTTATTGATTTAACATCAATGGATAAAAAATCGGTGTTTCGTAAAACAGGCTCTGCCAAATTAATGTCATCACGCAAAGCTCCCAATCTTAAATGTGTGCTTACTGGCTTAATTTTCTTCAGACTTTCGGTTGGCACATAATGACTTTGATAAGCAATTAAATTAAATTGAAATAAGTCAGGAGAATTTGTAAAAATACGTGAAAGATAGTTTGTTGCATCAAAACGGTCTTTACCTGTTTTGACATCTAAAAATGCATCAATGGTTGAAAATGAAAAATACTTTTTACCTTTAAAAGCGCTACACACTCCATAACTTAAATCCTGGCTGCCGCCAATAACCATTGTTGTAATATTCAATTCGTTTAAATAATCAATTATATCGCGCACAGCCTTGTAGTTGCCATTAATGCTGCTTGCCGGTTTTAAATTACCAAAATCAACAATTCCAATTTTTTTATTGAACTTGGCGAGTTGGTAAATCTCTGACCTGATTTTTCCCGGCGTTTTATTATTATGGGAATCTTCTTTTCTGCTGTCAAATGGTATTCCAATAATGGCCAATTGTAGTTTCTTATTTTTCCTTGCCAGCAGACTTCCGGTATTTTTTTCAATAATAGACCCAAGAGAATATCTCCAACTTAATTGTCCTTGATCATAATATTTTGAAAAATCAACAGGATCGAAATAGTATAGAATATCCATAGTTTAAATTTGATTGTAAAAATAAAGGCAAATGATGTTTCATTTGCCTTTTATCTTATTTTTTTCTTGTTCTTCTTTTTTTCGGTTCCGGAGCTTCATTTATAATTTTCATACAATCTTCCAAAGTTAACTTTTCTGCTTCTGTTTTTTTTGGAATTTTGTAATTCTTTTTTTTGTATGAAATGTAAGGCCCCCATCTTCCGTTCAGAACTTTCAGGTCGGGTTCTTCATCAAAAACAGCAATTACTGCTTTTGCATCTTTTTCCCTTTTTGCTTTAATCAATTCAATTGCCTTTTCAATACCTACAGTGTAAGGATCGTCCTCTTTCTCCAACGACACAAACTTGTTGTCATGTCTGACATAGGGTCCAAACCTGCCAATTGATACAGTTACTTTTTTATCTTCAAATTCACCCAATTCTCTTGGCAATTTAAAAAGTTCAAGTGCCTCATCAAGGGTGATACTTTCAAGATGCTGCCCGGTTCTTAAACTAGAAAATTGTGGTTTTTCACCTTTGCCGTCAGCTGAAGCTTCTCCAAGCTGTGCAATTGGACCAAACCTTCCTATTTTAACTGAAACCTGTTTCCCGGTTTTTGGATCAACACCCAAAATTCTTTCACCTTTCGAACGTTCCGAATTTTGAATTGCATCTTCCACTTTGTTATGGAACGGTTGATAGAATTTATCAATCATTTCATTCCAGACTTTTTTACCATCTGCAATATCATCGAATTCGGCTTCTACATTTGCTGTAAAATTATAATCCATTATCTGGTCGAAATTGTCAACCAAATAATCAGTTACCACCATTCCAATATCAGTTGGAAATAGTTTTGATTTTTCAGCTCCTGCAATTTCATTATTGTTTATTTCAGCAATTTCACCGTTTTCCAGGGTAAGTATATCAAAGGTTCTTTCTATTCCCGGGCGATCTTCTTTTACAACGTAATTTCTGTTTTGAATTGTAGTAATTGTTGGCGCATAAGTAGATGGCCTGCCAATTCCAAGTTCCTCTAGTCTTCTTACCAAAGAGGCCTCAGTAAATCTCGCAGGCTTTTGCGTAAATCTTTGTGTGGCCACTGCCGTAGCTAATTCAAGCTTATCATTTGCCTTTAACGGTGGAATAATTACATCGCTTTCAGAGTTGCCGTTTAATTCTTCATCAACCGATTCCATATAAACTTTAAGGAATCCATCAAAAATTAAAACTTCTCCGGTAGCAACAAATTTTTCTTTTGCATTTGAAATATCAATTGAAACTGTGGTTTTTTCCAATATGGCATCCGCCATCTGAGATGCGATTGTTCTCTTCCAGATTAATTCATATAATCGTTGTTCCTGACTTGAACCTTCTACAGTTTCTTCCGACATGTAAGTGGGCCGAATGGCTTCGTGAGCTTCCTGTGCTCCCTTTGCTTTAGTAGTATATTTTCTGATTTTTACATACTTATCGCCATGTAATTCCTGGATCTTTTGTTTCGAAGTATTTATTGCCAAACCCGAAAGATTTACAGAGTCGGTACGCATGTAAGTTATTTTCCCGCTTTCGTATAAACGCTGAGCGACACTCATAGTTTGAGAAACCGAAAATCCAAGTTTTCTGCTTGCTTCCTGTTGCAATGTTGATGTTGTAAAAGGTTTTGCAGGACTTCTTTTTCCCGGCCTTTTTGCAACATCTTCAATAGTAAATTCTGCAGTCTTACATTTTTCAAGAAATTTATTTGCTTCCTCTTTTGTTTTTAACCTTTTTGAAAGTTCCGCTTTGAGTTCGGTTAAATTTCCATTTTTATCGGGTACTAAAAAGTTACCGATTACACGATAAAAAGATTCACTCTTGAAATCTCTAATTTCACGCTCCCTCTCCACAATCAAACGAACTGCAACAGACTGAACCCTTCCGGCTGAAAGTGAGGGTTTAACCTTTTTCCACAAAACGGGAGATACCTCAAAACCTACAATTCTATCCAGAACCCTTCTGGCTTGCTGGGCATTTACCAGGTTTTCATCAATATCCCGTGGATTTTCAACTGCATTTATTATTGCATCTTTTGTAATTTCATGAAATACAATACGTTTTGTATTTTCAGGTTTTAACTTTAATACTTCTTTTAAATGCCATGCAATAGCTTCTCCTTCGCGGTCTTCATCGGAAGCAAGCCATACGGTTTTTGCATCTTTCGATAATTTTTTAAGTTCTGAAACAATTTTCTTTTTATCGGCAGATACAATATATTTCGGAATAAATTTATTCTGTAAATCGATGCCAAAATCTTTCTTCTCCAAATCTCTGATATGCCCCATACTAGACTTAACCAGAAAATCTTTCCCAAGAAATTTTTCTATGGTTTTTGCCTTGGCAGGTGACTCAACAATTACAAGGTTTTCGTGCATAATTCTTTGAAAATTTTTGCAAATTAAAGCAAATCAAACGCTAAGTTCAAAATTTATAACACAATTTTTTTTAATTCTATTTGATTGAAAATGATGATTTTATTTTTCCAGCTTCAAAATATTCACCCCCTTACCCCCGTTTATTTAGTTGCTGCGTTAACAGAATCGTATATCTTTGCCAAGGTTAAAAAATTGATTTATTTATGACCAATAATCAAGTCGGTTACAAAAAATATATTATTTGGTTTTGGGGAATTGTTATAGCATCCATGCTGGGAGTTTTTCTTCTTTTCTTCCTTTTATCAAAAGGGGTTTTAGGATTTATGCCCACTTTCGAAGAGCTTGAAAATCCAAAAAATATTCTTGCATCAGAAATGCTTTCGGATGACAATATTATTCTTGACAAATATTTTATTCGGGAAAACCGTTCATATGTAGGCTATGAAAATCTGCCTCCGGAATTGATCGAAGCATTGGTTTCTGCTGAAGACATCCGATTTTACAATCATTCAGGAATTGATTTAAGAGGATTAATGAGAGTACTTAAAGGAATTGTAACTATGGATTCCAGCTCCGGAGGAGGTAGTACCTTAAGTCAGCAGCTTGCGAAAATGCTTTTCCCAAGAGAGGTAAGATTGAATGCTTTTGAGCTTGTATTTCGGAAATTTAAGGAGTGGATTATCGCAGTTAAACTGGAAAGAAGTTATACCAAGGAAGAAATTATTTTAATGTATTTAAATAAATACGATTACCTGAATAATGCAGTTGGAATAAAATCGGCTGCACAGGTTTATTTCAGTATACAACCAGATTCGCTTCAATTGCATCAATCTGCCATGTTGGTAGGAATGGCAAAAAACTCTTCCCTTTACAATCCTGTCCGCAGGCCCGAACTGGTAAAAAAACGACGTAATGTGGTTTTAAACCAAATGGCAAAATACGGTTACATAAGCGGTGAAGAAAGAGATTCAATTAAACAACTTCCATTGGATTTAAAATACAGTAAGGTTGATTTTAAGGCGGGACTTGCACCTTATTTAAGAGAATACTTGCGATTAACCTTAACTGCTGAAAAACCGGAATTAAGTCATTACGCATCATGGCAAAAGCAAAAGTATATAGAAGATTTAAGCGAATGGGAAACCAACCCGCTTTACGGATGGTGTAATAAAAATACCAAGCCAAATGGTGAAAATTATAATATTTATTCTGACGGACTAAAAATTTTCACCACCATTGATTCACGAATGCAGCAATATGCAGTTGAAGCAGTTGAACAACATTTGCGTTACGATATTCAACCCATGTTTGATGGCAGTATGAAAGATCTGAGAAATCCGCCTTTTGCCAATAATATGACAAAGGAGGAAACTGACGACTTACTGGATCGATTAATCAGGCAAAGTGAAAGACACCGGGTTTTAAGAAACAAAGGTTTAAATTTTAATGAAATAAAAGAGAACTTCAATACACCTGTTGAAATGACTGTTTTCTCATGGGATGGTGAGATTGACACACTAATGTCTCCATTGGATTCAATAAAATGGTATTTAAGATATTTTCGTTCCTCAATAATGGCGATGGAACCCGAAACCGGAAAAGTAAAAGCATATGTTGGTGGACCAAATTACAAATATTTTATGTATGATATGGTGAAAGACGGGAAACGCCAGGTAGGATCTACTGTAAAACCGTTTTTATATACGCTTGCCATGCAAAACGGATTAACACCTTGCAAGAAAGTTCCTTTTGTAAACCAGCAATTTCAATTATTCGACGGAACAATCTATGAGCCCAAAGATTCTGAAGTAGATGATCCAATGGATGGACAAATGGTAACTTTAAAGTGGGGACTCGCCAATTCCAAAAACCGAATTTCGGCATGGGTTTTAAAACAGTTTAGTCCGGAGGCAGTTGTTGAAGTAATGAAGCGTCTCGGAATTTATAGCCCTATTGATCCAGTTCCTTCAATGTTTTTGGGTGTTTCGGATGTTACCTTGTACGAAATGGTTGGTGCATTTAATACATACAACAACCTTGGGGTTTTTGTAAAACCTTATTTTGTAACACGTATCGAAGATCGGTTTGGAAATGTAATTGCCTCATTTCAACCCGAAATTCGGGAAGCTATTGATGAACAAACTGCATACCTGATGTTGAATATGTTACAAGGAGTAATTGATGAAGGAACAGGTATCAGGTTGAGAGGGCCACGGGAATATGGCGGATTTACAATGCCAATTGCAGGAAAAACGGGCACAACACAAAATCATTCCGATGGATGGTTTATCGGAACAACACCGGCATTAACAGCAGGAGTTTGGACCGGTGCCGATTTAAGAAGTATTCATTTTCGGACATTGTCATCCGGGCAGGGAGCCAACCTGGCTTTGCCGGTTTGGGCATGGTTCTTTAAAAAAGTAGTTGCAGATTCAACGCTCGGTATCACTGAAGATATGATGTTCAAAAAACCTCGCTATTTCAATGTAAACCTTGATTGCGATGAAATAGAAAACAAAAGCAAAAACGATATCGATGAGTTCTTTTAAAACTTGTTGAATTTGATTTTTTCGAATTGAAGATCTTCGTATGCCTTACCCTCACGCTGCTGATCAGAATACCCTATTGATATTATACTGAGAACTTTAAAATAATCAGGGATTTCTAATAACTCACGAATATAATTTTCGGAGGTTTTGGTTTCCGAGTATTTCCTGTTTCTGATGTGAATCCAACAGCTTCCAAGTCCAATTGATTGTGCAGTTAATTGTAGTAAAATAGATGCAATGGAACAATCCTCAATCCAGGCATCGTTTACTGTTTCGTCGGCACACATTACTACCGCCAGGGTTGCTGTTGAGAGCGGAGCAGCACCGTGTGGTTTGCAATCCTTCAATTTTTTAATAGTTTCTTTCTGATCGACAAAAATAAATTGCCATGGATTAATACCTTTTGACGATGGCGATCGTAAAACCGCTTCCTTTAAAATTTCAATTTTTTCAGGTTCGATAAGTCGTGCCGAATATTTCCTGATACTTCTTCGTTCCCTTAAAAGTTCAATCATGATTCCTGGTTTTTTCAAGCTAAAAGTAAAAAAGAATTTCCGGTTTCTTTATTAAGAACTCGTATAAAAATTATCAATACATTTGATTAGATTCTGTTTTGATTATACTGCGCTGAATTTTTCTTAGGCAGCCAGTACCATTCGCGTCAAATTCACCTTCTTTATACAATACATCTTAATCATTCTAAAAAATAAAATTTAGACAGCTTCTGTAAAATGAAATCATTTTTTAATACCTTCGAAATCTCTAATAACCAAAATCTTATGAAAACTTATCCAATTTTTTATGTTTTGCTTTGTGTTTTTCTGATTTCCTGTAAAAGTGAATTTTATACAATAAACGATTTTCCGAAGATTAGAAAAATTGATGCTCATTACCACATTTATTCCGAAAGCAACAACTCCCTGGAACAGGCACAAAAAGACAACTTTAAATTAGTTGCAATCAATACGTACACAGGCAATTGCGAAAGAGTAAAAAAAACTCAGACTGAATCGGAAAAAATTCAAAATGAATTTCCTGCAGACTTTGGATTTACCACCACTTTTTGTTTGGATGGCTGGGATGATGAGAATTGGGTAAAAAACACGATTTCGTGGTTAGACAGTTGCATTGCCAATGGCGCGATTGCAGTAAAAGTATGGAAAAATATAGGAATGGAATTTCGGGATAAAGACAGTTTGATAATAATGGTCGACAATTCAAAATTTGATCCCATTTTTAAGCACATGGCTAAAAAAGGAATACCTTTAGCTGGACATTTAGGAGAACCTAAAAACTGTTGGTTACCGACAGAAGAAATGACCACCAATAACGACAGAAATTATTTTACAAATAATCCAAAATACCACATGTATTTGCACCCTGAACTCCCTTCCTATAAAGAACAGATTGCAGCTCGTAACAAGATGCTGGAAAAGCATCCGGAACTGGTTTTTATTGGTTGCCATTTGGCAAGTCTTGAGTGGAGTGTAGATGAGTTGGCTTTATTTTTAGATCGTTTCCCAAATGCATCCGTTGACATGGCTGCCCGAATGGGTCAGCTCTATTTTCAAGCCCAAAGCAACAATAAAAAAGTACGCGATTTTTTTATTCAATACCAGGATCGCATTATTTATGGAACAGATTTAATTGATAACGGGAAGGATAAAACTTCGTTTCAAAACAGGATGCATAAAACCTGGTTAAATGATTGGGAATTCCTGGTAACAAATAATATAATGACAAGTGATTTAATTGATGGAGAATTTCGGGGGCTCCAACTTCCAAAAGTTGTAATAGATAAAATTTTCAGAATAAATGCCGAGCATTGGTACAATTTAGTACCATAAATTCAGTATAAAAAAATCCATCTGCCGTTTGGCAGATGGATTTTTAACCTACTTAATTGAGTGGAATAAATAAAAATTTATCCACATTTTGAGGATCCACACGCAATACAAGTAAGGCATCCTTCCTGGTAAACTACTTCATCTGATCCACATTCTCCGCATTTTGCTTCAGCAATTGTACCGTCAGGTATATATTTTTTTAACGCACGTGCAACACCAGCTTTCCAGGAATTAATGGTTTCATTATCGAGCTGAAGGCTTGTGACTAAATCAACCACTTTATGAATTGGCATACCATGCCTTAGTGTTCCTGAAATCAGTTTTGCATAATTCCAGTAAACCGGATTAAATTTATGAGAAAGTCCTTCAATTGTTGTTTTATATCCACGAGAATTGGTATACTGAAAATCATACCTTGAATTGTCTTCTTCTTCACGGCTTTTAATTATTACGCCTTTTGTTATTGACCGGGGCAACAAAATACCGTCTTCATCATCAGACAGACCTGTGAAAATTTCGTAAGGTTTACCTCCCAGCAATCCTACAAATGCAATCCATTTATCTTTATTGTTTTGGAAACGAACCACATCAGCTTCGAGTTGATCCGGCCGTCTCGTCGGGAAACCTGCTGTTTCCTTTTTTTCTTTATCATCATTCGAGATCAAAACGCCTGAACGAGAACCATCGCGATAGACAGTAACACCTTTACAACCCGATTTCCAGGCTTCGAAATATAGCTGGCCAACCAGCTCTTCCTTTACATCGGCCGGGAGATTTATGGTTACACTTATTGAATGGTCAACCCATTTTTGTATTCTTCCCTGCATTCTCACTTTTGCCAGCCAGTCTACATCGTTTGAGGTAGCTTTATAATAAGGAGAAATTTTAACCAGCTCGTTTAATTCTTCCTGAGTGTACTCACGATTTGTTTCGTGTCCGTTTGCTTCCATCCAGGTTTTAAACTTATGATGGAAAACTGTGTATTCTTCCCAGCTGTCTCCCACTTCATCTGTAAAATCAACCCTGGCATCTTTGTCGTTTGGATTAACTTTTCTGCGTCGTTTATAAACCGGCATAAATACAGGCTCAATTCCCGATGTTGTTTGTGTCATTAAACTTGTTGTTCCTGTTGGAGCAATGGTTAACAAAGCAACATTTCTACGACCATATTTTTTCATTTTTTCATATAATCCGGAATCGGCTTCTTTAAGACGATTAATCATTGGATTATCTTTTTCACGATCTGCACTGTACATGGTAAAAGGACCACGGTCTTTCGCCAAATAAACTGACGAACGATAAGCTTCAATCGCTACAGTTTTATGAATTTCTTCAGAGAAATCGATAGCATTTTCGCTACCATAACGCAAACCAAGAGCAGCTAACATATCGCCTTCAGCTGTTATCCCGATTCCGGTACGCCGTCCTTCATTTGCTTTCTTTTTTATATTTTCCCAAAGATTTCTTTCTGTAAATTTAATGTGTTCGTCTTCAGGATCGTCGTTGACTTTTTTCAAAATGGCATCAATTTTTTCCAATTCCAAATCGATAATGTCGTCCATTATTCTTTGTGCATAATGAATGTGTTCTTTAAATAATCCGAAATTGAATTTGGCTTCTTTTGTAAAAGGATTTTCAACGTATGAATAAAGATTGATTGCTAAAAGGCGACAACTATCGTAGGGGCATAATGGAATTTCGCCACACGGATTTGTAGATACAGTTTTATAACCCATATCGGCATAACAATCCGGAATGGATTCATTAATTATATTATCCCAGAAAAGGATTCCCGGCTCTGCTGATTTCCATGCATTTCTTACAATTTTTGCCCATAAATCAGTTGCTGAAATTTCTTTTGTATAAATCGGCTTTTTTGAATCGATTGGATACTGTTGAACATAGGGTTTCCCTGATTCAACCGCACGCATAAAATCGTCAGCAAGTTTTACAGACACATTGGCTCCCGTAACTTTCCCCTGTTCAAGTTTGGCATCGATGAAGTTTTCAGAATCGGGATGTTTAATAGAAACCGATAACATTAAAGCGCCACGTCTTCCATCCTGTGCAACCTCGCGTGTTGAATTAGAATAACGTTCCATAAAAGGAACAATACCTGTAGATGTTAATGCAGAATTTTTAACAGGAGATCCTTTGGGGCGAATGTGAGACAAATCATGTCCAACACCTCCGCGTCTTTTCATTAACTGAACCTGCTCCTGGTCAATTTTCATGATTCCACCGTAAGAATCAGAATTTCCTTCGTTACCAACAACAAAACAATTTGAAAGTGAAGCAACCTGATAATCATTACCAATTCCTGTCATTGGACCTCCCTGAGGAACGATGTATTTAAAGTCTTTTAAAACTTTATAAATCTCATCTTCTGTAAGCGGATTAGGATATCGATTTTCGATTCGTGCTATTTCTTTGGCCAATCTCCTGTGCATATCATCGGGAGTTAACTCAAAAATGTTACCAAACGAATCTTTTAAGGCATATTTATTGACCCATACGCGAGCGGCCAGGTCATCGCCTTTGAAGTACTTTAATGAAGCCTGAACAGCTTCTTCCTGATTGTAAATTTTTTTGCCTGTTGAGGCTTTTACAGATACTTCACCTATTGCCATTGTGTTAAGTTAATTTTTAAAAATGTTTGACTCTAATTCTAGGGGAAATTTACATCTCCTTTTTCTCTGGTATTTGTGTGCTGCAAGATAAAACACAATCCAAAAATTGGTGAATCTTTTTTGAAAAAAAAATCAAAAAGTTATCAACTTTAAAGATTCATTATGTTGACATTCAGATATTTAGCTATTTAATATCTGCAAATTGTTTACAAAAACGGACAACTTTTGTTTTGGAATAAAACAATTTTACGTTCAGATTTTCAGGAAGTTTGCTTTCTGTTTCGGGCTAAAATTTGTTCCGCAAAATCCTTTCCAAAAATTAAGGATTGTTGAAAACTTTTTTTATGATAAGTTTAGTAGATCCCACATTTTTTTCTACATAATTTTGGCAAACATATGAAGCTTTTTTAATGGAATCTTCTTCGTTTATCAGTTTATTCAATACATGCCGAAGATCTTTAAAATTTGATATTGGGAATGCACCCCCTTCAAATGCCAAATCAACTGCTTCTTTAAACTTTTTATAGTTTGGACCAAAAATCACAGGTAAACCAAAGGTTGCGGCTTCGAGAATATTATGAATCCCTACTCCGAAACCACCGCCAATATAGGCGATTTTGCCATAGCGATACATTGAAGAAAGTAATCCAACAGAATCAATTATTAACACATCACAACTTTCAACATTTGATTCTTTAGCACTACTAAACAATAAAGTAGTTTTTTTCAACATCTGTTGAATTCTGTTAATATTTAAATCTGAAACCTCGTGTGGCGCAATTATAAATTTTATCCCTTCCTCACTCTGATTTATAAATTCTATAAACAGCTCTTCATCAGGCTTCCATGTGCTTCCAGCGATTATTAACAACGAATTCTTTTGAAATTTTTCTAAAATCGGGATTTCTCGTGAACTTTTTGCAATTGTTGATACCCGGTCAAATCTTGTGTCGCCAGACACTGTATAATTAGCAATTCCAATACTTTTTAACAGTGCCCCGGATTCTTCGTTCTGAACAAACAAATGCTCAATCTGGAATAAGATCTTACGATACCAGCGCCCCCAGACAGTATTTTTAAAAAACTGCTGTTTTTCACGAAAGATTGCCGACACTATATACAAAGGAATTTGTCTGTTCTTTAATTCCGTAACAAAGAAATACCAGAATTCATATTTTATAAAAAAGGCTTTTTCAGGATTTACTAAATCTAAAAAAGCTTGGGCATTCCTTTTTGTATCCAGCGGTATATAACTTACCACATCAGCCAATTCATAGTTTTTCCTGATTTGATAACCGGATGGTGAAAAAAAAGTAAGTACTATTTTATATTCAGGATGCCTTTTTTTTAATTCTTCAATTACCGGCCGTCCCTGTTCAAATTCTCCCAATGATGAACAATGAAACCATATGTATCTTTGTCCGGTTTCAATTTTTTGAGAAAGATTCTGTTTCCAATTTTTTCTGCCTTTGACAAATAAATTCGCTTTTTCGTTAAAAACCGAGAATAAACGAACTGCCAAAGCATAAAAAAAGATCCCAAATTTGTATAAAATTATCATACTTTTTCTGAAGAATTGAAGCCTGCAATATTAATACAATTGGTTGTTCCTTAGATATTCAAATATGGTGATATTAATCAACATTAATAAAAATAAGTAAGCAAATTCCTCAACCGGCATATTAAATAAACGAATTCCAAAAATGTGCTCATTTTTATAAATTAAAATCGGTAATGAATTGACAATTGCCCGCAAGCATAAAAAAGGTATTGCCACAATTAAGTACGAAATATAAAACTTTGCCAGGTGTGGGTAAAATCTTTTTCTGAAAAGCGTGTAAGCCAAATAAATCGCCAGCAAAAATGAAATAAAGAAAGGTATTAATTTATCACGGGTTGACCAGGCGACATATGAAATTCCAATTAACAGTACTACACTGATAAAAATAAACAAATTTGTTTTTTTCAGATTCTCAAATTTTGCTGATACCAAAAGATAAACTGAAAATGAAAGAAGACTTATTATAATTAAATAAATCCACTCTTCGACAGGCAAATTATATAGTTTTTTCCCCAGTAAATAGTTGGTATTGAATTCTGTTATACCGGTTTCGAGTAACCTGTTGTTAAAAAGAATAAAAATCGCTCCTGTAAAAACTATGGCAGGTAACATGTATTTAAACTCCGTGACCAATACGATAGTTTTTTTCATGAATAAAAACAATGTTACTCCGGCAAGCAGCAGCAATACCAATAAATACCAATAATTTTGGAAATCCATGTTTTATTATTTTACAAAGTTATAATTCGGAGTTGTAAATAAACATGTAAAAACTATTCAAAAAGTGAAGCAACTCTCTTCTTAATATCCTCAGCATCATGCCCGATATCAAAAACAATATCAGGTTTTAAACTGTATAGTTTATTCTCGTTTTTAAATTTCGCCTCTCCACCTCCTGTTATATTTAACATTACCAAGGAGTCTTTTTTTACTTTTCCATCTCTTACCGCATTAATCAATGTGGAAGTTGCCACTGCAGCTGCCGGATGAATATCAATTCCTTCTGTATGCTCAAACAATTCCGCTGCCGTTTTTGCCTCCATGTTGGTTGCTAATAAAACGTCACCACCTGCATCTTTCATGGCGTCAAAAAGGCCGCCAGAAATTGGATATGGTGGTTTTCGGTTCGATAAAACTTTTGCATCAATTACTTCAACTTGTTTACGGGCCAATTCGTCATCCAAAGGTAGCATGGAGCGAGAATTTGCTTTCCACGCATCATGAATAGGCGTAAAAGGAGAATTTTGTGAAACCATTAATTTCATTTTTCTTTTACCAAATCTGCCATCTTCTATTAACCTTAAATTGGCCTCCCATGCGGCAATAGCTCCTGTACCACTTCCAATAGCCTGAAAATAATATTCCGGAATTTCGCCAATAGTAGTTGTTGCTGAAAGCATTGTAGTTCCCATGCCGTCGCGACGGGCAACATTTTTTGCTCCTCCCTCTGCGACAAAACCTTCTATACCGGCCACCACATTTGATAGATGAATCGCATCAAAATAGTCGCTTCCTGATTTACTGCAAATAAGCTTAACACAATCGTTAATTGGAGCGTCGAACCAAAGCGCATTCAAATTATCTTCCGGTACGCTGAGTAAAAGAGGGATGTTATTATCTGAGCAAACTTTTGCGAAAGCTCTTGCAGTATTCCCTGCGGAAGCAACAACGAGTACTTTATCCATTTCAGGTGTCATACGCCCGCATACTGAATAAGCTTCAGTCTCTTTAAATGAACAGGTTTTAAAATCAGCCCCTTTCTCCGGCCAGTAGCCACTAAATGTAATCCAGAGATTTTCTAATCCAAGTTTTTCAGCAAGTCCCTTACTTTTATAAGTAACCGGAGCGGAAGATCCATTTAAGATTCTTCCTACAGGTAACCAATTTGAGAATTTGTAAATTCCCATTGAATCATCACCTAAATTAAGTTTTTTGTTTTCGTAAACCGCCCGAATCAATGTTGGCTCGGTTTCTTCCGGTGCATCAAGCATCCAGCCTTTATCTTCGAAAATTTTCCCTGTTTTAACCGATTGAAGTCTGTAATTGGTTTTAGTAAACTCAGCACTCATTTTTCTAATTTTTATGAACGACAAAAGTAACAAAATGGCGGTTTATTCGGGAAATAAATTACTGAAACCGCTATTTTAACAATCCCCTGTTTTTTAATAAAGGTTCAATACCTGGCTGTTTCCCTCTGAAATTTAAATACAATTGCATTGGTTCATCTGTATTTCCCCGTTCAAGTATATTTTGCCTGAATGATTTTGCCACATCCTGATTAAAAATATCACCTGTTTCTTTAAATGCGTTAAAAGCATCTGCATCTAAAACTTCGGCCCAGGTATAAGAATAATAGCCACTTGAATAACCCCATGAAAATGCATGTGCAAAATATGTCGACCTGTAGCGAGGGATTATTTCATCGATTAAACCTATTTTATTCAATACTAACTTTTCAAATTCATTGATGTCGTAATCTTTCTCCTCCGAAATGGTATGAAAATCCATATCCAAAACAGCAGCTGCAATAAATTCGCTTGTTGCAAATCCCTGGTTAAATTTGGCTGCTTTTTTCATTTTACTAATTAATTCGATCGGAATGGTTTCCCCTGTATTATAATGTAAAGCAAACATTTTTAACACCTCCGGTTCTGCCGCCCAGTGTTCCAGAATTTGCGATGGCAGCTCCACAAAATCTCTCGAAACATTTGTACCCGAAATACTTTCGTATTTACATTGCGATAAAAGCCCGTGTAATCCATGACCAAATTCATGAAAGAAAGTTTCCACTTCCTCAAAACTTAATAAGGCCGGTTTATCTCCAACCGGTTTTGAGAAATTACAGGTAAGCGACACCACCGGGCGAATATTTTCATCTTCTTTAGAAACATATTGCTCCCTGAAATTGGTCATCCATGCCCCCCCTTTTTTTGATGCACGTGGAAAATAATCCAAATAAAGAATCCCAACAAGTTCTTCATTTGAATCTTCAACCTTAAAAACCTCGCATTCGGAGTGATACACCGGCATGTTTTTCAATTTTGAAAACTGTAGCCCAAACAATTTATTTGCTACGGTAAAAGCACCATTAACCACATTGTTTAACTCTAAATATGGTCTGAGTTGTTCTTCATCCAAATTATATTTTTCTTTTCTTACTTTTTCGGCATAATACCACCAGTCCCAGCTCTCCAATTTAAAATCTGCTCCTTCTTTTTCTGCCATATTTTGCAAAGCGAGCAGTTCTTCCTTTGCTTTTTTTATAGCTGGATTCCAAACCTTTTGTAAAAGATCATAAACATTTTCGGGTTTTTGTGCCATACAATCATCTAAAACAAACTCCGACCAGTTGTTAAATCCAAGAATTTTAGCTTTCTGTAAACGAAGATTTATAAACCGATTGATTATTTCTTTATTGTCAAAATCGTTATCATTATTACAACGATTAAACATGGCTTTGTAAATTTTCTCGCGCAATACACGTTTTTCTGAATAGGTCACAAAAGGCAACCAGCTTGGTTTTTGAAGTGTAAAAATCCATTTTCCTTCCTGTCCTTCCGAAATTGCAAGTTCAGCAGCAGTTTCAACAACATTTTCCGGTAGTCCGGCCAAATCATCTTTATTTTCTAATATTAATTTAAAAGCATTGGTTTCTGCCAAAAGGTTCTTATCAAATTGTAATTCAAGAAGTGCCAGCTTTTCATTTATTGTTTTCAGCTCCTCCTTTTTTTCAGGTTCCAGATTTGCTCCACCTCTTACAAAATTTCTATAGGTTTCTTCAAGTAATCTGTTTTGTTCCGGAATAAGATCTAAATCTTCTTTATGATTATACACTGATTTCACTTTTTCAAATAAGGCCGGATTTAAATTAATGGCATCATTGTGTTGCGAAATAAGTGGCGCAATTTCTTCGGCAATCGCATCCATTTTATCATTTGTATTTGCCTCTTTCACATTAAAGAACACCATGGAGACTTTAGAAAGTAACTCCCCGCTTCTTTCCAAGGTTTCAATGGTATTTTCAAAAGTAGGTATATCCTTGTTTTCTGTTATTCCCCTAATTTCTTCATTCTGAACTTTCATTCCTTCCTGAAAAGTTTCGAGAAAGTGCTGTTCATTTATTTTATTGAACGGAGGCACCTGAAAAGGCGTATTGTAATTTTCAAAAAATGGATTCATGGTAATTGTATTTATTTAACGGTTCGAATTTATTAATCCACAAAAGATGACGCAACTTTTTTATTTTTGTAGTTCACTAAATTCTAAACCAATGAAGAAGCAATTCTGTTTTATCCTTTTATTAATTCTGAATTATCAATCATTTTCGCAATCATCAACAAAGCTTTGGTACAACCAGCCTGCCCAATATTTCGAAGAAACTTTGGTTTTGGGAAACGGAAAAGCCGGAGCATCTGTTTTTGGGGACATCGAAACAGACAAAATTTATTTGAATGATATTACCCTATGGTCCGGTGAGCCCGTAGATCCTTACATGAATCCGGAAGCTTATCAAAATATTCCGGTAATCAGAGCAGCGTTAAAAAACGAAGATTACAAGTTGGCCGATGAATTACAGCGCAAAATTCAGGGCAAATTTTCGGAATCGTATGCACCTCTCGGAACCATGTTTCTTGATTTTGCAATTGATGGCAGGCCATACAACTACTATCGCGAACTTGATATATCCAACGCAGTTTCAACAGTAATGTATGAAATAAACGATGTGAAATATACCCGGGAGTATTTTGTTTCTTTTCCCGACCAGGTTTTTGTGATCCGTTTAGCAAGCGATAAAAAGGGACAGCTAAACTTTAATATTCGTTTTGAAAGTTTGCTTAGAAATAGTGTAGAAATCAAAAACAAACAACTTGAAGCCAATGGATATGCACCTATTATTGCATTACCTAATTATCTGGGCGACAGAGAAAATGCAGTTGTTTTTGAAAAGGGTAAGGGCACCCGTTTTAGTTCCTATATTTCCATAAAAGATACCGATGGAAAAGTTGTACAAACAGAACAAAATATAGGTATTGAAAATGCCAGTGAAGCAGTGATTTTGGTTTCTATGGCAACAAGTTTTAACGGATTTGACAAAGATCCCGCAAAGGAAGGATTGGATAATAAAAAGATAGCGCTTAGTCAACTTGAGAAAGCATCAAAAAAAACATTTGTTGAATTAAAAGAAGCACATATTACTGACTATCAAAAATACTTTAAGCGGGTTGAACTTGATTTGGGCAAAACCTCAGCACCAGACCTTCCCACAAACGAGAGACTAATTAGATATGCTGAAGGAAAAGAAGATAAAAATCTCGAAATTCTTTATTTCCAATTTGGAAGATATTTATTAATCAGCAGTTCCCGCACTCCGGATGTTCCTGCCAATCTTCAGGGGTTATGGAATCCATATTTACGCCCGCCCTGGAGTAGCAATTACACCATCAATATAAATGCCCAGGAAAATTACTGGCTGGCAGAAAACACCAATTTGAGCGAAATGCATCAACCTATGCTTTCGTTTATAAAAAATGTTGCAAGCACTGGTGAAATTACTGCCAAAACTTTTCTTGGGGTAGAAAAAGGGTGGACAGCCTGCCATAATACCGACATTTGGGCGATGAGTAATCCAGTTGGGAATTTTGGAGAAGGAAGTCCGGCCTGGGCAAACTGGTACATGGGAGGTCCATGGTTAAGTACTCATTTATGGGAACATTATACATTTACACAAAATAAAAAGTGGTTAAAAGATGAAGCTTATTCTATATTGAAAGGTTCTGCTGAATTTTGCCTTGGATGGCTAATTGAAGATGATAATGGATATTTGATTACCTCACCCTCAACATCTCCTGAAAATACTTTTATAACCGACAAAGGTTACAGAGGTGCTACAATGTATGGTGGTGCGGGAGACATTGCAATGGCAAGAGCAAGTCTTAAGCAATTTATTGAGGCTTCTATAATTTTGAATACCGATGATAAACTTCGGGAAAAGGCCAAAAATGCTTTATCCAGGTTGTATCCATTTCAAATTGGTGAAAAAGGTAATTTGCAGGAATGGTATTACGACTGGGAAGACGGAGATCCCAAACACCGTCATCAGACTCACTTATTTGGATTACATCCCGGGCATCAAATTACACCCTATACAACACCGAAACTTGCAGCCGCCTGCCTCAAATCACTGGAGATAAAGGGTGATGAAACTACAGGTTGGTCGAAAGGCTGGAGGATAAACCTTTGGGCCCGACTAGGTGATGGAAACAGGGCATACAAAATGATTCGAGAACTTTTAAAATATGTAGAACCTGATGGATTGAGAACCAATTACAGCGGTGGAGGGGGAACCTATCCAAATCTTTTTGATGCTCACCCTCCTTTTCAAATTGACGGTAATTTTGGAGGGTCAGCAGCTTTTGCCGAAATGCTGGTTCAATCTTCAGAAAATGAAATCAGACTTTTGCCCGCACTCCCTGATTCATGGAACACCGGTTCAGTAAAAGGAATTTGTGCTCGCGGCGGTTTTGAATTAGATTTGAATTGGGAGCAAGGACAATTGAAATCGGCAAAAATTCTGAACAAAGCAGGAAATCACAGCCAAATAATTTATGGTAATAAAACCTGGAATCTGGTTACAAAAAAAGGGGAATCAAAAGAATTGGCATTTTAAGCATTCTTTTAGCCGGCGCCCAACAAAATATCGTGAACCAATACTCCACCATGGTAACTGGTAATTCCAACTGCTATGGTTGAAATACCATACAGTACAAAAGCAATCCATTTTAATGGCGAATCTTCTTTTTTTTCTGCTTTTAAATAGATTTTAAAAACTGTGCAAATCAATGAAGAAATTACAGTTATTTCTGCATAAAACTCGTGAGTGTTTTGCTGAACTCCTGCAGCTCCTCTCAAATCACCGGTTAAAAATGCTCCGCTTACATACGAAGCAACTGCAGAAACCGTACCTATTGCCAGCAACCAAAAAGCAGCCTCCCGAAAAAGTTTTTCTTTTTTGATAAATAAATAAATCAATTCAGCTAAAAAGCCAATGATTAGCAATGCAATAGGGAAATGCACAGTCATCGGGTGTATGTGGTCTATCGAAAACATGAAGCTTTGTTTATTCAAATATACAATGTTTAATATCAAGTATGTTAAATGTTATTAAATGTATTATTGTTCACAACAATTAATTTTAAAACCTGTTTTTTTAATATTTTTGAATAGTTGCTAACTAGAACTAAAGAAATCTATCAACCTAAATAAAATGAAAAAATTAATTAAAACTTTTGCAATATTATTATTGTTTGTCTCAATGATTTCCTGTACAACACAACCAGAAAGTTGGACTGTCGATTCTCCGTCTGAAAATATTTTATTTGAAGTGTTTTTGGATGATAGTCATCAAGCAAAGTATAATATCTCAATATTGGATTCCGAAGGTAAAAAGGAAGTGGTAGCCAATTCACCAATGGGTATCAAAAGGCGCGATGCATCTTTTATAACTAATCTAACTTTTGTTTCCCAAGCCCCTGAAATGACACTTAGTGAATCATTCTCCATGCCAACAGGAAAGCGCAAAATCATCAATACCGAAGCCAATGAAATGTCGCTAACCTTTAAAAACGAAACCGGAAACCTGATTGAAATTATCGTCAGAGTTACAGATGATGGTGCGGCTTTCAGATATCGTTTCCCTGAATCGGATGAAAAGTTATTTTTTGTTGAGGAAGAAATTACGGGATTCAATTTTTCGGGCGAGGGAAAAACCTGGATGGCACCTTATGATAAGGTTACTACTTATTCACCCGGCTACGAACGTTATTTCGAAAACGGGATCCCAATCGGCACCAATGCACCGGACAAAGAAGGCTGGTGTTTGCCCGCTCTTTTTGAAACCGAAAATGCCTGGGTTTTATTAACCGAAGCAGCACTCGATTCAACCTATTTTGGTTCTCACCTTCAACCTGATGCGGAAGGTGGTTTATATAAAATCAGAATGCCGGAGGAAAATGAAGCGAATAATGTTTACAGCCACATTCCTGAATCCACATTACCATGGGCAACACCATGGAGAGTGTTTATAATCGGTCAAGAACTTTCAGATGTAGTGGAATCTGATTTTGTAGTTGCTCTAAATCCTCCTTCAAAAATCGAAGATGAGTCCTGGATTGTTCCCGGGCGTTCATCCTGGAGTTGGTGGAGCGACTGGCCAAGTTCAAAAGACTATAATAAACTGAAAAAATTTATTGATCTGGCAGTAGAAATGGGCTGGGAATATTCTCTTGTTGACGCCAATTGGGATATGATGGAAGGTGGAAATATTGAACAACTTATTGAATATGCCAATTCAAAAAATATTAAAATACAGATGTGGTACAATTCGGGTGGTGCACATAATGATGTTACAGAACGACCACGCGATATTATGAGTGACCCTGTGGCACGCAAAGCCGAATTTAAAAAACTGGAAGAATGGGGAGTCAAAGGAATAAAAGTGGATTTTTTCCAAAGCGATAAGCCCCGCATTATTAAACAGTATTTCGATATTTTAAAAGATGCAGCAGACCATAAAATCATAGTCAATTTTCACGGTTGTACAATGCCCAGAGGTTGGAAAAGAACCTGGCCAAATCTGGTAACCATGGAAGCAGTAAGAGGTGCTGAAACATATGGCTTTGGCGAAGACTATCCTGAAAAAGCGGTTTGGCATAACACCATTTTACCTTATACCAGAAATGTAATTGGACCGATGGATTATACCCCTGTAACTTTTTCAAACCAAAAGTTTCCACACCTTACCACTTATGCTCATGAGATGGCGTTATCTGTAGTTTTTGAATCGGGCGTTCTTCATTTTGCCGACAATTGTGAATCCTACAGAACCTTACCGGAAAAGCCAAAAACTTTTCTGAAAACCGTTCCTGTTACATGGGACGAATCCCTATTACTTTCAGGTTACCCGGGAAAAAATTGTGTTATGGCCCGAAGAAATGGAGATACCTGGTATGTTGCCGGAATTAATGGATTGGATAAAAACAAAAACTGGGAAATAGATCTCAGCAGACTGGGAGACAAGAGTTTTAATGTTGAAATAATTACCGATGGTTCAAACGATAAAGAATTTTCAACACAGGAAATCTCTCTTACAACTGCGAATAAATTAAAAGTTAGTGTATTGTCAAAAGGAGGTTTTGTGGCTACTTTAAAGAGTGTCGAATAATTTTTCCTTTAATCTTTGCAAATTTTTATTGGATCCTTCGTGGCTTTATTTGATATAATTTTAAAAATTTGAAATACTTACCCTGATTATTATTGCAAAATTATCATCACTCTCTAAACGTAGAGAGGGAGAAGAGGGTGCGTAAAGTAACTGAGATGAGCCAAAATTATACACCTAAACAACGGGCAAGACTGTTAAGACAGAATTCAACCGAAGAAGAAAAAATTTTGTGGGAAAAATTGAGGAATAGAAAGTTTCATGGTTTGAAGTTTCTTCGTCAACGCCCTATTGTATATGATGAGATTAATGGGAGGGTATTATATTTTATTCCTGACTTATATTGTGCTGAAATGAAAACAATAATTGAAATAGATGGAAAAATTCATGATTTTCAGAAAGATTATGATAATCGCAGGGATGAAATATTAAGAAATATGGGATTAAAAATTCTAAGATTTAAAAATGATGAAATCAAAAATATTTCAGAGGTTCTGAAAAGAATTAATTGTTTTATTTTTGAATAGATTAGGATTACTCACCCTGATTACGTCAGTGACATAATCGTCCCTCTCTACTCGTAGAGAGGGAGAAGAGGGTGCGTAAAAAAACAATATAATATTGAATTTCCATTATGATTCTCAAAAAAACATTTACCCTGATTATTGCTTTGTTTACCGCAACTTCAATCTTTGCACAAACCCAAAAGCCAAACTTTATCATCTTTATCGCCGATGATGTTAGCTGGGATGATTTGGGATGTTATGGTAATACATATGTAAAAACACCCAACATCGACAAACTTGCACAAGAAGGAATGAGGTTCGATAATGTTTTTCTTACAGCAAGTTCCTGTAGTCCGAGTCGTAACAGCATTATTACAGGAAGATATCCACATAATACCGGTGCATGTGAGTTGCACACCGAACCACCAATTGATATGATTTCTTTCCCTGAAGTTTTAAAACAAAACGGATATTTTACAGCTCAATCAGGTAAATTCCATATGGGAAAATATGCCGAACGTGGTTTCCACTTAACAAGCAACGGAAAAGATATTGGTGATGGAGGAGAAGCGTTATGGTTAGAAACGGTTCAAAACCGACCAAAAGACAAACCCTTTTTTATGTGGTTTGCAGCGCTGGATGCTCACCGCGCCTGGGGACCCAACAAATTCTCGGGAAAACATGATGGAGAGAAAATAGCTTCACCCGATTATTTGGCTGATGGTGCAGAAACGAAAACCGACCTTGCGAAATATTACGATGAAATTTATCGCTTCGACAATTTTATAGGACAACTCACCAAGGAACTTGAAAAACAAAATGTTCTGGATAATACCCTTATTTTAATTATGGCAGATAACGGGCGCCCTTTTCCTGCGAGCAAGACACGGGTAAACGACCGTGGAATGAAAACACCATTCGTGGCATTTTGGCCAAAAGGGATAAACAAAAATCAGGTATGCAAAGAACTGGTAAGTGTGATTGATATTGCACCGACTATTCTGGAACTGGCAAGTGCTGAAATACCGGAATCAATCCAGGGAGTTAGTTTTAGCAAACTTTTAAATAATCCTGAAAAATCATTCAGAAATTATGTTTTTGCCGAACACAACTGGCATGATTATGAAGCACATGAACGAATGGTAAGAACCAATGAATATCTTTATATTTTGAATTCACGACCTCAATTCACCAATCTTGGCCCTGCAGATGCTGTTGGCAGTCCATCTTTTGAAAACCTCGTACAACTGAAAGAAGAAGGTACAATTTCTACAGAGCAAGCGGAAATTTTTATGGAACCTCGTCCTACAGAGGAATTGTACAATAATTTAGAAGATCCCGAGCAATTTAACAATCTTGCAACAAATCACAATTATATCAAAAAACGAAAAAAGCTAAATAAAGTGTTGATGGAATGGATGAAAGAAACCGGGGATGATGTTCCTGAAATTCTAACTGCTGACTGGTACGAAAAAGTGCCAGGTTATATAAAAACTCCGGAACACGGTAAAAGGGGTGAAATGCCCGGGACAAAAAACAATGCGGCAATAAATAATAACAAAGGAAGATTTTAGCAACTAATAATTTTAACCATGAAACTAATAACCAGTCTTTTTTTGCTGATGGCAATTCCGATATTCCTTTTTGGAAAAATTACGCCAAACAAACTCACATGCGAGTATCTAAGAAATCCTCAGGTAGTTGATGTAATTCAGCCACGGCTCTCATGGATTAATATTGCCGATAAAGGAGAACGAGGCCAAAAGCAAACTGCCTGGCAAATCAGGGTAGCTTCTTCAAAAGAAAATCTAAATAAGCCTGATTTATGGGATAGTGAAAAAATGGAAAGTGAAGAATCTTTTAGAATTGAATATGCCGGCAAAAAACTAAAATCAAGACAGGAATGTTGGTGGCAGGTTCGTGTTTGGGATAAAAACAAAAAAGTATCGAAATGGAGTGAACCGGGATTTTGGCGAATGGGAATTCTGGATTCTTTGGAATGGCAGGCCAAATGGATTGGTGCTCCCTGGCAGAACGAAGAAGCTTTACCAAAACCCATGAATCCAAATGCTCCACTACCAGAACAACTACCTCCCCCTGCGCCCATGTTCAGAAAAGAAATTCAAATCGAAAAGAAAATTAATAAAGCAATTGCCTTTGTAACCGGTTTGGGCTATTTCGAAATGTATGTCAATGGTAAAAAAGCAGGAACTGATGTATTGGTTCCCAATCAGACCAATTATGGGAAACGCCCCGGTTTGATTAAGGAAAATATTCCACTTGAAGATAATTTCAGGGAATATAAAGTAATGTATCTGGCTTACAACATTACCAACCTTTTAAAAAATGGAGAAAATGTTCTGGGAAGTATTTTGGGAAACGGATTTTATAATCCTGCAAAATACTGGGCCGGTGCCTATGGAACACCGCGATTTATTGCACAGGTTTACATCACATACGAAGATGGAAGCGAAGATATAATTGTTACTGACGAAACATGGAAAGCATCTAAAAGTCCGATTTTAATGGATATGGTTTATTATGGCGAACATTACGATGCCCGCAAAGAACAAGATGGATGGAATCAACCGGATTTTGATGATTCGGAATGGGAATCCGTTGTTTTAAGAAAAGCACCGGAAGGAAAATTGGTTGCCCATACTGCTCATCCTGATAAAATAACACAAACTATTACTGGGCAAGTTAAAAAACTTCCAAATGGAAATTACCTCGTTAATTTTGGCGAAGAAGTCTCGGGCTGGGTAAGACTTAAAAATGTTGAAGGTCCTGAAGGTCACAAGATTAAAATTAAATATTTAAGTAACCTTTATTCAGGAGATAACAGCTATATATTTAAAGGAAAAGGAAAAGAAAATTACGTGGCCCGTTTTAACTGGTTTATTTTTAGTGAAGTGGAAATTGAAAACTGGCCCGGCGAATTAAAACGTGAAATGATTATTGCAGAGGTAGTTCATACCTGGGTAAAAGAATCCGCCACTTTTGAGACTTCCAATCAGATGTTTAACGACATTAACAGAATCTGGCGCCGAAGTCAGACCGACAATATGCACGGTGGGATTGCCAGCGATTGCCCTCATCGTGAACGGTCAGGTTATACCGGCGACGGACAGGTAGCTTGTGTAACGGTTTTGCATAACTATGATGCGAGGAATTTTTATCAGAAATGGATTGGGGATATGCGTGATGCGCAAATTGTAAATACAGGTTATGTTCCAAATGGGGCTCCCTGGCAGCCCGGTTGTGGAGGTGGTGTTGCCTGGGGAGCAGCAATTTGTATTATGCCATGGGAGTATTATTTGCATTATGGAGCTATTGATATGCTTTCAGATAATTATTATGCTATGAAAGAATACATTCGTTATATGCAGACATGGGTAGATGATGAAGGAATAATGCACTCTCAAAGACCCGGCAAAGACGGTAAAGTTTTAAAATGGTTTAACCTGGGGGAATGGGTAACTCCCGGAGAACTTCCACCTGATGAATTGGTTCATACATTCTATTTCTGGCGTTGCGCTGAAATTACAGCAAAGGTGGCAAAGGCTTTAAATAAAAATGAAGAAGCGAATTATTACAATCAACTTGCAGAAAATACAAGAAAAGCATTCTGGTTAAGATTCTATGACGCAGAAAAAGGAACTTATGGAAATGCAGGAGCAAACATATTTGCCTTAAAAATGGGAGTTCCCGGTTCGCAATATAATAAAGTAGTAGCCGCAATAAAACAGAATATCAAAAACAATAACGGACATTTGGATACCGGGATTTTTGGTACACAATTCTTTTTCGAGGTCTTATCGGAAAATGGCATGCACGATTTAGCTTTTGAAGCAATGAACAAAAAAACCGAGCCTGGTTATGGACACTGGTTAGAACTTGGCGCAACAACAACTCGTGAAAAATGGGATACCGGTGGCTCGCATAACCACCCTATGTTTGGTGGCGGGCTTGTATGGTACTACCGTAAACTGGCAGGAATGAACGCAGACCCTGAAGAACCGGGATACAAACATATTATTTTTAAACCTATGCCTGCTGGAGACATCACATATACCGAATACTACAATGAAACCTCTTACGGGAAAGCAGGGATTATCTGGACTAAAAAAGACGGAGACTTTTCAATTGATGTTATGGTTCCTGTAGGGTGTAAAGCAACGGTATATGTGCCGGTTAAGGAACATGAAAAAGTTTTGGAAAGTGGAAAAACTATTTCGCAGTCTTCCGAAATTCAAATCCTTGAAAAAGAGAATGGATACCAGAAGTTTTTGGTTAGAAGTGGAAACTATAAGTTTACCCTGAATTAGGGTATTAAAATTTTAGAGGCTGTTTAAATTTTATGAATTGGAAGTGTAAAACTAAATTTACTCCCCTCGCCCACTTTACTTTTAACAGATAAAACACCACCCTGTTTTTCAACAAATTCTTTACATAAAACAAGCCCAAGTCCGGTTCCTTTTTCGCCTTGGGTTCCCCTGGTCCTGTGTTTGCTTCCAATTTTAAAAATCTTTTCCAGGTTTTCTTTTGAAATTCCAATCCCGTTATCCCTGATACTAATTCGGCAAAAATCTGATTCCCGTTCAACAAAAATTGAAATTGTGCCGTTTTCAGAAGTGAACTTAATCGCGTTAGAAACCAGGTTCCGGAATATTGTTGAAAACATATTTAAATCTCCAAGAACTTTGATGGTCTCAATTTTTTCAATTTCAAGATTGATTTTCTTTTTATTACAAGCTCCTTCAAATAAACCCACTGAGTCAATTACCTTTTCCTCAATATCAAAGACTTCAGGATTAAATTGAATTAAGTTGGTTTGCATTCTTGCCCATGTTAAAAGGTTTTCCAGCAGATTATAGGCTTGTTTCGAAGAGTTATTAATATTGTGCAAATGAGTTTCAACTTTAGCTTGATCAAGCTTTTTAAAGTTCGATACCAAAACATCAAGGAACCCTAAAATGATATTGAACTGATTTCCAAGGTCATGTCCAATAATCGAGAATAATTTATCTTTTGTATGATTTAACTCTTCCAATTCCTGATTTTTTGAAACAATCATACGGTTTTGTTCTTCAATCTGTATCGTCCGCTCCTGAACTTTTTGCTCAAGGATTTTTTTATCCCGAATCAGCTTTCTTTCTCTTTGCTTAATCAATAAAATGATGGTCACAATTATTAACACCAAATACGCCATATATGCATAAATACTTCTATACCAGGGTGGAAGAATTGTAACTTTCAAGCTTACCGGTTCATCATTCCAGAGTCCATCATTATTTGAACCTTTAACGCTAAAAATATAATCCCCGGATTGAAGTCCAGTGAATGGAACAAACATCCTGCTTCCAATTTCTACCCAGTCGTCAGAAATTCCTTCCATTTTATATGCATAGTGGTTATAGTTTGAATTGGTATATTCAAGCGCAGCAAATTCTATAGTAATTGATTGAACCTTATGATTTAGAGTGAGTTTATCCACACCTTCTATATGAACTGATTCTTCAATACCACCGGTAGTTTTTTTAAAGGAAGTAAGAACCATCTCCGGGATATGTGGATTTCCTGCAAGCGAATCCGGATAAAATGTGTTAAAACCATTCATTCCTCCAAACAACATTTCTCCATCTTCACAAACAAACGAGGCTCTTATATTAAATTCAAGACTCTGCAGTCCATCCTCATGTGTAAATGTTCTAAGCTTTTTCGTTCCTGTATCATATATACAAAGTCCCCTGCCTGTAGCAAACCAAAGATTGTTGTTTTTGTCTATCTTGATTTCATAAATGTAATTGCTGGGGAAACCATCTTCCTGGCTCATATAATCAAACTCTCCGGTTTTTTTATTCAAAATGTTAACATAGGCATTTGAACCAATCCAGATATTACCCTCATCATCTTCTGCAAGAGAAATAAGAAAATTACTGTTCAACCCATAATTTTCCTTTGTAAAATGCCTGATTTGATGAGTTTCCGGATTATACATATCAAGACCGTTGATGGTGGCACACCAGATAAGTCCTTCGGAATCTTCAAGCAAACTGTATATTAAATTGGCTCCAAGCCGATGATTCGGCTCTGCATCAGTATGAAAAAAAACCATTGATTCATCATCAAGATTAAACCTGTATAAACCGTTAGAACTGGCAATCCAGTAATTTTCGCTTTTATCCTGAATGATATGATAAATTCGAATATTTTCAAAAGTTGGAAAATCCGGTTTTTTAAAATATTCTGTCCATAAAACAAATCGATTTCCGGCCTTGTCATATATAAAAATCCCATTTCGTGTTCCCAGCCAAATATTATTTTTATTGTCTTTATGAATAACATGAACAAAATCGTTTGGCAGATAATGATTACCCGAATGTTGAGATGAAAAATGTTCTACTTCTTTGGATTCCGGATTTACAAGGTTTAATCCCTGTCCCCAGTTACCTGCCCAGATTATACCGTCATCGTTTTTAAACAAACCGGCAATTACATTTCCCAACAAATTTGTAGAATTGGGTACGTTGCTGTTTCGGTAAATTTTAAATTTTTGAGGTTTTAGATCAGTTTTACTAATTCCCGACAAAGTTCCTGCCCACAAATTATTTGAATTGTCAATAAGCAAACACTGAACAATGTTATGCCCAATTCCACTGTTGTTTACCAAATAATTTTTAATTACATATTTCTCATTAATTATCGGAGTGATCATAAACAAACCATTTCCCTCGGTTGCAACAAAAATATTTCCCTTTTTATCTTTTAAAATACTTCGAACGCAAGAATTAATTGAATGTGAGATGCCCTCTTCTGTTAGAAATTCTGCTTCATAAAAAGTTTCAGCTTCCGAGTCAAAAAAGTATAATCCATCGTTGGTCCCGGCCCATATTTTCCCTGAAATATCCTCAAACAGTGCTGTGATATTTATTTCCATTAAAGATTGGCCTAAGTTGTTTTTGAAAGAATAGTAGGTAAATTCTTTGGTTTTTCCTGAAAACATTGTCAATCCAAGGGTACTTCCAATCCAAATGTTTCCATTTCTATCCTCAATGACCGGAACTTTTACATCTTTTACTGAAGCATCGTATTCAAAATTACTGATATAATGCTCGAATGTTTGATTATCACAATTAAGAATTGAAATTACAGGCGGTGTATTAATAAGAATATTTCCGTTTGAAAGACATACGTTATCGTAGCTGTAATTGGTTACATCAAAATCATATCCGGTTTCATATTGAATTCTTTCAAACGTATTTTGATTTCGGTCATATTTATGCAAACCTCCTTTTGTGCCAATCCAAAGATTACCATTTAAATCTTCAGAGATTGCATAAATCCAGTTATTTGATATAGAATTGGAATCTGCCGGATTAAAACGAAAGAGTTTAAAATTCCTGCCGTCAAACCGATCGAGTCCATTTTGGGTTCCTAACCAAATATATCCTTTAGAATCCTGAAATACACAATTGACAACGCTTTGTGACAGGCCATCACTAATAGAATAATTTACAAAATTAAAAGATTGTGAAAATCCCGGAAAAGAAATAAAAATCCAGAAAATTAATATTGCAGGCCATAGTTTCATTGTCATAGCTTATTGGTATTCAAAATTACAATTTTGAAACACCATTAAAAAAATTTCTTTATAACAATTTGAAATTCAGAACCTAATCTAATTATTTCCGACTAAAGAAGCTGATTACTTTTGGTTGAACTTATCTTCGAGATTTTGAATGATTACATCAATCTCCTCTCCAAATACTTCTTTGGCATGTTCATACCTTTGGTCAACAAAAAAAGTCAGAAACTTTTCTTTCCCAAAAGTTTCAATCAGCTGTTCAACAAAAATTCCTGCCATTGGATATGAAATTTCTTGCGGATATTCTTGCCAGTACAACCACATGGCTTTGATATCGATTTTTTCCTCCTCATTTTTTTCCAACCATTTTTTCACAATAGCCTCTTTATCCTGATTAGCAAGATTAAAACAAACTGCCGTACCTTCGTTAATCAGGCTGGTTTTTACTATTTCTTTTTCCAAAAAGTTGGAGATTACATGTGTCATTTCATGGCCCCTGGTTTGTTGAAAATGGGAGTGAATAATACAAAAAAAAGGATTGGCGAAACCCAACTCCGCACGCAACACCATTTTTGCATCAGCCCGCGAATCCCAAACAAAAAAATCTATTTTTTTAGGAAGCTCAGTATTGAAAAATTTATTTATTTCTATAAATGCTTCCTCCCTTGAATCAGCATAAGATTTGGCATCCATTTCATCCATTTTCTGAAAATGAAATTTAAAATTATCGGATTCTATCATTGTCCAGTCATCAAAAAACTTGTGGTAACCAAATTGAAGAAATCTATTCGTAGCATAATTGGTGGCATTGCTTGTAGCATTAAATTCAACACAGTCCTTTAATACTTTCTTCGATTTTTCATGCTCAGAAATCATATAATAGCAGGAACCCAAATATCCAAGTGCCCAGGCTTTTCTCCATGAATTATGAGGATCATTTTCTACCGTATATTTTAAATGAGGGATTGCTTTATTATACTCACCATAATCGGTAAGTGCTCTTCCAAGAATAAGAATATAATCAATGTTTTCGGGCTCTTCTTCCAAATATTCATCTGCTCTGTTAATTGTTTCTTTTAAATTGCCGGACATATACAATTTTCCCAGTTGCTCCATTTTGCTTGGTTGAGCTTTGCATAACATGGCAATGGTAACGAGTAAAAGTGTCAGTTTAAGTTTCATGGTTTTGGGTAATTATTGGTTTTTGTTTTTCAATTTTAATGTTGGTTTGTGGTTCAACCCGGCTTCGGCTCCGCTCAACCTGACTGCAATCCTGAGCGGAGTCGAAGGATTGTTCTAATTTGATTTTTTACAGTAATTCATGCAACACTCCTTCTTTTTAAACTAACTTTTGTTTCTCTTAATTGCCTTATCCGAAGCCAGCTTCCCGGTTAAAATAGAGATGGGCATTCCGGAAGGGCTGTAGGACCATTGTCCGCATTGAAACACATCGGGGATAATCGTATTTACTGATTTCGCCACGGTGAGCATTTTATCAACTACCGGCATATAAGGATTATTAAAAGCCCATCCTGTAATTCCACCCTCTGTTGATTGTGTTCGTTTTTCGATGGTTAAAGGTGATGAAGAAAAGGTGTGTGATACTTTGTCTTTTAATCCCGGGAAAATGCTTTCATCCAGTACTTTGATAAATCGTTCTTCCAGTAGCTTTTTAATTTCATCAGACCAACCTACTTCATCAATCTTTTTTGCCAACATATAATCGAAAAGTAAACTAACAATCAAACCTGTTTTTCCTTCGGGAGCCATTGACGGATCACGCATAGCGGGTGCAGCAACTTCAAGTGTATTATAATCGCAGAATTCGTTTAAATAGTCTATTAACTTTTGTTTTAATTCCTGATTATTAGCGTCGATATTTTGGGCAGACATAAATTCATCAAGCCCTTCAGTACTTACGGCTGAAAGTCCCTTTTTACTTGGGGTATAGAAAAAATGACCAGTACATTTTTCTGCAAAAAATTTGGGTCCCAAATCCACGGTCATATAAACCGTAAACACAGAGTCGCCACCTCTTAAATCTTTCAGGTACGACCTTTGTTTTAATATTTTGCCGGTCAGTTTTTTATTCCTCAGTTTATCAGTTGGAACACGATTGTAGAGTTGCTTTAAATCGCCTGCCCAAATTAAAGTATTGTAAAAAACCTTTTCTCCCGATTCGCAAATCACATACTTTTCTTCAGGATTATACTCGGCTATTCCGTTTGAAACATTGATTTTCCCGCCATGTTTTTTGATAAAGTCTGCCAGCTTGTTAATTATTGTTGCAGTTCCTCCCCCGCCTTTGGGATAGTAATAATCGAGATACAAACTAAAATAACTCAAAGCAAATGAAGCCGGTGTTTTTTGAAAAAAATGCTGCCCGATTACATCAATCAATGCCTGATTATCCGTAAATCGTTGCAAATATTCATCAATTGGAGTTTTTAATTTTTTGAGTTTTCTGAGCGTCATCAAAAATTTGAACATCCATGGAAAAAGCTTTTTTCTAACGTATTCCTTGTCATTTTTTAAATCCATAAAAGTTGGATTATCAATACCATAGAGGATATCCATATAATCCATACTTTTCCTAACCTCACCAATTATATTTTTAATTTCCTGTTTGTTCTCCGGAAACTCTTTTATCAAAAAATCTTCGTATTCGTTTATACTTTCATGGCTTTCCAAAACCATTACCGAGTCGCCAACACCAATCGAAGTTCGGCTTTTTACCCAGTCTATTTCAATGCCCAGTTGTTTTAGCATAGGAAAAACAGTTCCTGAATTTTCAAGCGATCGCAAACCTCCATCAAAGTACACCTTGTTTCTGTGAAAAGTTTGAATCAGGCCACCCACTTTCTCCTGTCTTTCAAAAAGTGCTACCGACTGACCTGCTTTTGCAACATAAGCGGCTGCCGTTAATCCGGCTATTCCACCACCTACAACTATAGTGTCATACTTCATAAACGTCTTCCTTATCTAAATTTGTTAATTTTTTACTTATTTGAAATATTTTTTTCCCTAACTCCCGGTCGCGGGCATGTTTGGCCGGAATCTCTTCGTTGGTAAGGTTATAAAATTTTCCGCTAATCCCTTCCATTTCTTTTGAAGCCGCCAAATAATAAATAGCCTCACCCGAAATTTTCGCTTCTTTTAAAAGAGGCTGAATAAGATATTTCGAATATAGATTATACAATTTCCCATTGTTTGTTCCAATGTTTGATTTTACGGCCCCAGGATGCATGGCTATTATGCTTACCCCTTTGTTTTGTAACAATTCGTGCAATTCCCAAACCGTCATTAACTGTGCTGTTTTTGAAGCACCGTATCCCTTAATTCCTTTGTAGCGTCTGTTTTCCCATATTAAATCATTAATATCCAAGCCATTAAACCGATGTCCTTCTGAGTTGATTTGAATGATTCGTGACGGTGCACTTTCAACCATTCTTTTTAACAACATACTTGTAATTAAAAACGGTGCCAGATGATTAACGCAAAAAGCCATTTCATGACCTTCTTTAGTCAATTGACGAGTAGTCATGTGCACTCCTGCATTGTTTATCAAAACATCTATTTTTTGATAATCATGCAGAATTTCTTCAGTAGCTATTCTTACCTGTATTAAATCTGAAAAGTCGGCAATAAAATACTTTGGTTTTAATCCTGAAATCTTTTCAATTTCAATACTTAATCTTTCAGATTTTTCTTTATTCCTGTTAATGGTTACGATGCTTGCTCCCGCCAGTGCCAGTTCCTTTGCTGCTTCGTAACCAACACCTGATGTTGCCCCTGTAATGATACAAACCTTACCATCCAAACGCTCATTTGTTGTTTTTTGAGGAAGTCGTCCGGCACGAATAAAATCCAATTCTTCAGGAAGATTTAATTTCATTTCTGCTACCCAAATTTTTTAATTAGAAATCGCCGGTACATTTTCCCAAATCGCGGAATATTGTTAAAAATATCACCCCATAAATCGTAATAATCTCTCTGCTCAAGAATATAATTATCTTGACTGATTAACAGTTTGGTACAACCATATAATGGTGTACTTGGATATTTTTTAAACATCATGGTCATAATCCACTCAAAAATAATTGTATTATCGTTTTGAACAATGGAGACAATTTCCATATTTAACTGCTTTGTTCGTTTGGTTAACCTGTTGCACATATCGATAAAATTATCGATACCTTCAATTCGCTGAATGGTATCCTGAAATACAATATTTTTGTGGTAATATTTAAATATATGCGACCAATCCGGTTTCCCATCAGTATTATAGGTTTTTGACCACAATTCTTTAATTGTTTCAATATTTAATTGCTTTCTCTCTGAAAGGTCGTTTATAGTATTTAATTTACTATCCGGCATATTTCATACAAATTATTTTCCCATGTAGGTTGGGATACACCTCAATGTATCTGATTTTGTAACTTCAAAAACCATTTTATCAAAAGAAGGGATACCAAAAGTTCCTTTTGCATTATTAGAAAAACCAAATCCCTCCCTGGGCATACCTAAAAAATTTGTATTGAGTTTTTCATCGTCATTTGCATCATGAAAATACTTAAAAGCATATTTCCCCGGTTTCAAATCCTTTAAAACAACATAACTTTTATTGTTTGTAATTTTTTCAGAAAATGCCCCGATTGTTTCTTTATTTTCATCGTTAAGTTCCAGTAAAAGATGCCCGTCATTACTACTTAATTCCGAAATTTCAACCACAACATTAATCTGACTAATACCTTTAAAAGGAATAATAAACATAATTAAGGCTAACAAAACCAGATTTTTCATAATTCAAATTTTTATAGTTTTAATCGTTTGTATTATGCAACAATTCATTAGGCTTAAAATAGTTATATTTTTTAAGTTGAAGTAAAATATTTTAAAAGTTTTTGAAACCATTGATGTTTGTCTAATTATCAAATTATTAAATTAAACAAACCCTTTTAAAATATGTTCTCACCTTTGTAATACTCATTAAAATTTTTATCTTTTCGAAGCTAAAACTGTGTGTGAGCAAAACTTTTAAAAGCTAACTTTATATTTCAATTTTAATGCTATTCATTGAATATTTAATTAAATGTGTTTTAACAAAGAAATTGGAAGGTAAAAACAAAACATACCGCTTAAGCCAGGTGTTACTATATCAAATTGAAAATTAAAAAAATGAAAAAGCTAGTTATACTGTTACTTGTTGTTTTGGTTTTTGCCTGCAAAGAAGAAGACAATGTGCTTTCGGACAAAGCGGAAATAGAGGATTTTAAAGTGGAAACCAGCGGAAACTTTACTCCTGACAAAATTTACCTTAACACTGAAGAAGGAAAGATAAAGGCTTACACCAACAAAGATTTTGAAGATTCAGATTTTCCGGTTTCATTTTCACCACAAATTTCTGTTTCTCAGGGAGCCACTGTTACCCCGGCTTCGGGAACACAGGTAAACTTTAGCCAACCGGAAGATTTTGTAAAGTATGTGGTCGTTTCTGAGGATGGGAACATCGTATCTGAATATATTTTTACGATTGGTGACAGGCAAATTCCAAATGCCGGTTTCGAAAACTGGTTTATGGAAACAGGCATGAACGGGAAACCTTTTCAGCAACCCGGGGCCTATGGTGAATCTACAGTTTGGGCAACAGCAAACATGGGAACAAGTATTTACAGTATTTACGGAACTTCGCCCGTACCTGAAGGAGACAACACCGTGGTTAAAATAGAAACTGTTACTACGGTGGCACTGCCCCTGGTTGCAGGTGCGCTGTATGTTGGCGAGTTTGACCTGGATGGAGCTGTTGAAGATCCGACCAATCCCGTTGCTGCCGCAAAGCTGGGAATGCCGTTCTACTCAAGACCTAAATCTGTCAAATTCAAATATGCTTTCAAAGCAGGAGAACAAATGATTCAGGCCGTTTTAAAAGAACCGGGAAATTTATTCGGTGGTTTTGATGTATTTGATGTTGAAGGAAAAGACAAATTCGGAATTGAAATTGTACTGGAAAAAAGAGAGGGAGAAAGTATTACGACTATTGCCAAAACAAACTTCCAAAGCGATGAAGATATTGAAACTTTAACTGAAATTGAATTACCGGTTAATTATCTGACCAACGATGAACCTACGCATTTTTACATCTCGTTTTCACCCAGTTTTGACGGGGGAACATTTAAAGGTGCCATTGGAAGTACTTTGATTTTAGACGACGTAAAATTGATTTATGAATAAATTAGTTTTTTTATTGATTTTCTTATTTTCTATTTCCGGAGTTTTTGCACAGGAATCCAAATGGCAATTTGCGCCATCACTTGGAATTGATATGGGAGGAGCTATACCTGTTCCTTTGTCAGCTGTTCCCAAGGGAGCAAAAGGGACTCCAAAACTAAAACCTAACCTTGGAATTGCATTTCAAAGAAATATCAATGAGAAATGGAGTCTTGCGTTCGAAACAAGTTATCATATTTTATCGATTGATGCATACGTAAACGTTGTCAGTCAGCCTTTTTGGTCTGACGACCGTTCTTATGCAACGTATTTTTCTGGAGAAGCATTTACCTCAACAGAATTACAGTTTATTGAACTTCCATTAGTAGGTTATTTTCATTTTAATGATCGCTGGTCGCTCACATTTGGTGCTTACTATTCTATTATTCTGAATGGGAAATTAGAAACCGAAGGAAGAAACGGATGGATTTCAGCAAATAAAGAAGATACAGATACCGCACCATTGCCGGGTACTCAAAACACTTCATTTAATTTTAATGATGAACTGGACAACTACGACATTGGCGCACTAATTGGTTATCAATGGAAAGTTGCTGATCGTGTAAATTTGTGGGGGCGTTTTAATGTAGGTTTTAAAAGTATTTTTAAACCCGATTTTACCAATATCGATTACGATATGTACCAATTTCGTTTTAGTACAGGTGTTTCATTTGTATTATGGAGAAAAGGTGAAGTTTAATTTGACTTCAACAAGAATCGATTTAAACTTGTATTAAATCGATTCTTGCTGAAAACAACCGGATTATTTCTTTATTGCCGGAGATGAAAATGGAGGAGGAGTGATTTCTATTTTACTCTCCGTATCTACTAATTTTAACACTTCTTTTACAGCTCTTTCCAACTGCGGATCTTTTCCTTCCGATAATGATTTTGCATCTTGTCTGACTGCGATATCAGGAGCAATACCCATATTTTCACCTATCCATTTATTGTTAATCGGATCGAATACAGCATTGTCGGGTGCTGTTAATGCTCCACCGTCTATCAAACTATAATGAACAGAAGACTTAACCAAACCGCCCCAGGTTGTAGATCCAATAAGCGGACCTACTTTTTGCTGACGGAAAACCCATGGAAAAAAGTCACCACCAGACCCGGCCATTTCATTTATCAGTAAAACTTTTGGTCCAAGGATTCCGGCCGGCAAACGCATTGGTTTACCATCTGGTACTTCGTTGGTAATAGATGCCCTTAAAGATCGTGTCATTAAATCAACCATATAATCATCCAAAAGGCCACCACCGTTATATCGTTCGTCAATTACTGCTCCTAATTTATCCTGCTGTGCAAAAAAGTATCGATTAAACGAAACAAAACCCGGCGTGGAAGTATTGGGTACCCACACATAAGCCAGTTTACCTCCTGACAAACTATCTACTAACCTGCGGTTGTCTTCTACCCATGCACGTTGGCGAAGAGCATATTCACTGCCAATCGGTTTAACAGTTACTTTCCAGGCACTGTCGAATTCTGCCGTTTTATTAATGTGTAAAATTGTTTGAACACCGGATTTCCCATCCAAAAATTCGTATGGATCATCACCTGCTATTAACTCTTTACCATCGATACCAACAATATAGTTTCCTTCTTCAACTTTAAGTCCGGGCTCCTCCAAAGGACTGGATAATTCCGGATTCCAGCTTTCTGTGGTAAATATTCTATCAATTTTCCATCTGTCATTATCGGCTATCAAATTTGCCCCTAATAAGCCAACTCTTTGTCTTTCTGTATCAGGATAATCACCTCCAAAAACAAAACTATGCCCAACTGAAAGTTCTCCGTTTACCATATCTAAAATATAAGTCAAATCTGCACGATGTTTTATAAAAGGAACCAAGGGTGAATATCGTTCATAAACCTCATCCCAATCCCGACCATGCATATTGGGATCGTAAAAATAATCGCGTTGATAACGCCATGCTTCCTTAAACATTTGTGTCCATTCCTGAGTTCTGTCGAGTTGCATTTTCAGGTTTACTTTAATCGATTTCCCATCTTTCCCCGATGCGCCACCGGTATCTATTATTTTCCATGATGAGCCCATTTTTGCCAGCATTTTTTTACCATCATTAGAAACAGATACCTGGCTTACTCCTCCCACAAACTCCTTTGCTTCACGTTCTTTAAGTGCAAATTTCTGTAAAGTAAGGCCCCTGCTGCCTGGTTTTCTTTCAGCAACAAAAAGTGATCCTTCCGGTCCGGCCAGTAAGCCTCGATAGTTACTTTTTTCCATTGGAAGAGCAATGGTTCTGGATTCAATCCCTTCAAAATCTATTTTTATGTCATCCTCTTTTGCATCTTTCTTGTCTTCTTCCTTGCTTTTCTTTTTCTTTTCAGATTTTTTATCCTTATTATCTTCTTCTTTTTCTGTCTCTTCGCCATCTTCCTTTTTAACCTCTTCATCATCACTTCTTAATTTAAATGGGGAAGACTCTTCTTTTTGAAGGTTAACAACATAAACACTATAGCTCGCATCCGCAGTCATGGAACTTGTATTTGCCCAACCCGAACCTAATGCAAGATCTGTACTGGCTAAAAAATAGAAGTGTTTTTTGTTACGATCCCAGGCAGGAGAAAAAGCATCGGCAAATGCATTGGTTACTTTGTAAATAGTGTCTTGCTCAAGCGACCAAACAGTAATTTGCCTGAAATTATTCGACCCAGCTTTTGTATAAGCGAGCCATTTTGAATCGGGTGACCATATAAGCCCCATACCTCCTCTTTCAAGATTATTTCCGCCAACGTCAATCGTTTTAATTGTTTCAGCAGAAATATCAACCACCCTGATTCTGACATCATCGTCGGTAAAAGCAATATATTTTCCATCGGCTGACCAAACCGGCTCCCATCCCAATTTTGATTCACCAATAGAAATAGCTTTGGGTTCATCAAGTCCATCCTGTGCGCCAATCATAAGCGAATATCCATCACCTGCTTTATCAGAAAACCACGCAAGTTTAGCTCCGTCCGGTGACCATATTGGCCAACGATCTGCTGCATCAGAACTTTGTGTTATGTTTCTTACTGCTCCATGTTCAGCAGGAACAGTAAATATTTCTCCCCGGGCTTCCATAATCGCTCGTTTTCCTGTTGGTGAAAGAGATGCCGATCTTGCTGATCCGCTAACGTCTTCCCATTTGGTTTCAGCCCACGGGAAATCTCCTTTAACCTCAATATCAAGCTGAGTTATTTGGTTTGAAGAAAGATCCAAGGTGCTAATATATCCATCTCTTTCAAAAACAATTTTATTTCCTTTTCCCGAAATTGATTTTACATCTGATCCCGTAAAGTTGGTAAGCTGTTTTAATTCTTTTGCAGTTGGAGAATAGGACCAGATATTTGTTGTCCAGTCGCGATCGGAAAGAAAATAAATTGTTTCTCCCAACCACAATGGTTGAGTATCTGTTTGTTTTTCATTTGGTAACAATTCTTCAGAATTATCTTCAAGATTTAAAATCACCAATGGCGTATTTTGACCACCGCGATAGGCTCTCCACTCACTATCCCATCTTGAAACCCTGTCTATAACAATTTTTTTTCCATCAGATGAAAAAGAACCTGAGGTTCCCCATTGCTGATTGAGTAATTTCGAAGGACCTCCGTTTTTTGAAACCGTCCAAAGCCTGTTGAATCCGGTTGGAGCTGTTTCCCGACTTGAAGCATAAAGCACGCTTTCTCCATCAGGTGTCCAACCACAAGCTTTTGCTGATGAAGGATACCATGTTAGTCTTTTTGGAGTTCCTCCTTCAATGGAAACAATATATACTGCATTCGACCCGGAGCGGTTAGAAGTAAAAGCAATCGTTTTTCCATCGGGTGAAAAATGCGGATTACTTTCTATAGCAAGTGTACTTGTTAAACGTATCGTTTGTTGACTTTGTACATCGGTAATCCAAATATCGGCTCCATAAGTAAAGGCAACTTTATTTTCACTAATTGTTGGCTGTCGGAGTAATCGTGTACCTTGAGCAAAAACAACGAAAACTGAAACAAAAAGAAGAATGAGGGAGTAAAGACTTTTTCGCATGATTAATAAATTTTATATTTTTTTAGAGTCTGGTCCAAAATTTACAATGTAACATCTCTGTTGACAAATTTGTTTTTATTGATTTATAGGTACTTTATAAATAGGATAATTACAAATCTTAAGAATTTATATGCTTTAGGTTATGTAAAATACGGTAATTTAGATTTGACATCAAAATTAAAAAAGCTTCAGATTATTATCTCCATTGTTTCTATTACTCTTTTTCAGCAACCACGTAAGTCTATCCATTGACAGTAAATAATGGGTAATAACAGCAACAGCAAATAATCTGCCCCAAAGTGAATATCCTAAATTATAGACCATCCATATTGATATTGCAAAAATTGTCAGTTCAATTACAAGTCGAATTGTTCCTGAAACCGGCACAGGTGCCCTTCCTGAACGACTGGGATCATTCGGAACAGCAAATATTCCCCAAACCATTGCTGCGATAAAAGGTATTAAAAAGGCCATTATAAGTCGCAAATATCCTTCGCCCGCCATCCAGCCCCAATATCCCATTGTCCCCAATGCGGTTATTTCAAGTAAAAACCGAAATATCAGATTTATTGGATGTGTGCTCATATTATTTATTTACTGAATATCAAATGTATGAATTCTGTATACATTTTCTCACCCCGTTACATTTTTTTAAACATCAGATCGAACAGGTGGTTAAAGAAATTTATTTTCACATTAATAATATACATCTGGTTAACCTTAACAGATTGATTTCGTAAATACAAAATATTAACGTTTAAAATAAAAGTCATGAAATCTCAGTTTATCGATTTACACATACATCCGGCGATGAAACCACTTGGTAAAAGTTACAATCGCCGTCCGGGAATTAACAGCCCCAGAAAGAATCGTAAAAACAGCATCTGGCACTACGATCCTCCAACGGTTCTGGACAAAGCTGCAAACATAATCACTTCACTTACTAAATTCAGACAATCAGACTTTACTTCTCTCATGCGGGGTGGTGCCGAAATTGTTTTTGTTTCCTTATGCGGACTGGAAAAAGGTTTTGTAATGAACAAACTGGGAACAAAACTGCCGGGTGATATCATTGGTAACCTTGTTACAGGTCTGGGCAAAAAACGTATTGATCATATACAAAACATGAATGACTATTTTACCGACCTGGAAAGAGAATATAATTTTTACCTGCAACTAGACGGACATAAGGTAAAAATTGATAATCAGTGGCACCAATATAAAATTGTATCGGAGTTTAATGAAATTCAGGATAATACAGATCCCGACTTAAATACGATATTTGTAATTCTTACCATTGAAGGAACACATGTTTTTAATACAGGACTAAAAATGATGGGCAGGAAGGCAAATGCAGCAGAAGTAATGGCCAATGTTGACGCGGTAAAACAATGGGACAAAAGGCTTTTTTTTATTGGACTTACCCATCACTTTGATAACGAAATGGTAGGACATGCCGCCAGCCTGAGTGGAGTGGTCAGCAAGTTTTGTGACCAAAGTGAAAATATGGATTCAGGATTTAATAAACTTGGATGGGAGATGTTACAAAAACTGCTTGATACGAAAAATGGTCACAGAGTATTAATTGACCTTAAACATATGAGTGTAAAATCGAGAAATGAGTACTACAGTTTTCTGAAAACTGAATATCCCGATGATACAATTCCCTTAATTGTAAGCCATGGCGCGGTAAATGGTTTTCGCTCGCAAAACCATCCCGAGGAAGATGATGTGAAAAATGAAGGTAAATTTCAACCCAATAATATTAATTTTTATGATGACGAGATATTAAAAATTGCAGACTCCGAAGGTTTGTTTGGAATTCAGTTTGACGAAAGAAGATTGGGTAGTAAATCGGAATTGAAAAAAACAGGGCCTAACTTGAGTAGAAGAAAAATGCTTTTTTACAAATCAAGATTGGTTTGGAACCAAATCGAACATATTGCTGAAGTACTGAACAGAAATAATAAATTTTGTTGGGGAATTCAATGTATCGGTTCTGATTATGATGGAATGGTAAATCCTTTAAATGGTTTCTGGACAGCAGAAGACATGCCGCTTTTTGACAGCTACTTGGAAAAACATGCATATAATTTTATTAACTCCACAGAAAATTTAAAAGATGAAAATAAAATTTCAGCAGCTGAAATAGTTGAAAGATTTATGAGAAAAAATGCATATGATTTTTTGAAAACAAATTTTTAGTCTGGGATTAAAAAACCTGTACAATTAAAAAAGTTTACCTCTTTGGAATTAGAACTGTTTCAATAATAGTTAATTATTGAAACAGTTCTATTTTATTGCCAATTATTCAAAAGTAATTTTTAACGCATGTGCAAATTCACTTGGTTTTTCGGAAGGAAAATTAACTTTTAAACCCTCGGTGCTTTGTTTCCATTCCAGTTTTTCTGAATTCCCTAAAAGTTCCACTTCGGCTACTTTAACTTCTAAATTGATCGATTTAATGAGCACATCTTTTTCCGGCCATTCCAATAAGGTTGCAAAAAGAATATCGCCTTTTGCAGTAAATCGAATATCCTGTGAAGTGTATTTTGTTTCTTCGTTATCAGTAAATGCACCTGCTGTACCTTTTTGCGCTCCTTCACTCGCCACCTTCCATGGACGAGTTCCGTAGATAGCTTCACCGTTAACTTTCAGCCATTCACCAATTTGAAGTAAAACTTCCTGTTGCCCTTCTGTAATGGTTCCATCCGGGCGTGGCCCGATATTGAGCAACAAATTTCCGTTTTTACTTACAATGTCAACCAGATCGTCAATAATTTGGTTTGGCGATTTAGACTCTTCTCCCTCGATATAACCCCACGATTTTTTCCCTATGGATGTATCAGTTTGCCATGGAAACGGACGGGCAGTTTCCGATTTTCCCCGTTCAATATCAAAAACCTGGATATTATCTCCATATCCGAATTTTGTGTTTACCACTACTTCTTTGTTCCAATCGAGAGCACTGTTATAATAATAGGCCATAAACTGGTAGAATGTTGGCTGGAATGGATATTTCCCAACCGTCCAGTCAAACCACATTAATTCAGGCTGATAGATATCAACCAATTCATAGGTATTTTCCAGCCATCTTTGAATAGAGTGTTCATTAAATCCGGCACCTTCCGGGCAATCCATGGTTTGTCCTCCCGGCCATTCGAGGCATTCGCCATATAGCGAACTGTATTCTCCGGTTTGAACATCAGAAGGAAACTCTGTTCCACCATTAAAAAACCATGCATTTTCTGCCCTGTGGCTGGATAATCCAAAATGAAGGCCATGTTTTAAAGTTGCATCTTTTAATTCGCCCAGAATATTTCGTTTGGGTCCCATTGCAACAGAATTCCATTTATTCATGCTACTTTCATAAAGTGAAAATCCATCGTGGTGTTCCGCAACAGGAACCACATATTTTGCACCCGATTTTTCGAAAAGTGAAACCCATTCTTCAGCATTAAATTTTTCAGCTTTAAACATGGGAATAAAATCTTTGTATCCAAATTCAGTATGGGGGCCATATTTTTCGATATGATGTTTATACACTTCGCTGTCTTTTTGATACATATTACGAGGATACCACTCGCTGCCAAAAGCAGGAACAGAATAAACTCCCCAGTGAATAAAAATTCCAAATTTAGCATCTCTGAACCAGTCAGGAATAGTATAATTTTCTGCTATTGATGCAGAATCCGGCTGAAAAACTGCAGTACCTTCTGGAGAAATATAGGTATCTGTTTTGGGTTTATAATCTTGTTTTTCGCTTGTACAACTCATTATAAAAATGAGAAAAAATGCACTCAAAATGAAGGCTGACTTTTTCATTCTTTAAGTTTTGGTTTTATAAAAAAGATTTAATATCTGTACTATATTGAGTTCCTGAAATAAATTTTCAAATTTTTATTTAAGCGGGCAAATTGAAGAATTACAAATCCTCCAATAAAAAACAAGGACATGAAGAGCATACTGTTTCGCATACTACCGGTAATCATATCAATCAAACCATACGAAAAAGTACCAATAACAATTGCAAGTTTTTCAGTGATATCATAAAAACTAAAAAATGAAGCTGTGTCTTTTGTTTCTTTAGGTATAAGTTTAGACCATGTGGATCGCGAAATAGATTGAATTCCACCCATAACAAAACCCAGTAACCCCGCCAAACCGTAAAAAGAAATTTTGTCTTTTAAAAAATATCCGCTTACACAAATAAAAATCCAGATTGCCAGGGTAGAGCCAATAGCAAATCCGTTTCCCCTGTATTTAGATATCATAGCAAATATATATGCTCCGGCAATCGCTAAAATTTGTAAAATCAGTACAACTATAATCATTTCTTCTCCCGCAATTCCAACCTCCTTTTCTCCAAACAAGGGAGCCAGAAGCATAACTGTCTGAACACCCATGCTGTAAATAAAAAAAGCAAAAAGAAACCGATACATTACATTTTTGTTTTTTACTATTTCAAACACTGATTTCAGTTCTTCAATTCCTTTTCCAAGAATATCAAATGAAAATTTTTTTCCACTATCTCTGTCCTTCAAATAATAAAAAGCGATTTGTGCAAAACCCATCCACCAGAGACCAACCAGTATAAATCCAAACCTGGTTGCCTTCCCTGTATCTGCAAATCCGAACCATTCGTATTTCATAAGCAATATCAGATTTACAAGTAACAGAATCACACTTCCTATATACCCCATAGCAAAACCCCGGGCGCTTACATTATCCATTTTGTCTTCTGTTGCAACTTCAGGAAGAAAAGCATTGTAAAAAACCAGTGACCCGGCAAATCCTATACTGGCTAATACTGCACAAGTAATTCCATATTCAACATTCTCTCCTGTGAAAAAAAACAAACTCATACATGCAATTGAGCCGAGATAAGTAAACATTTTCATAAACTGTTTCTTTTTACCGCTAAAATCAGCGATTCCTGAAAGTATCGGGGCCAGTAATACAATCACGAAAAATGAAAAAGAAATAGCATAAGAATACAAAACTGAATTGACTACGGAAATTCCAAAAAACTGAACTGTATCTCCGCCAAAAGCGGCAGTAGTTGAACTTAAATAATAAATCGGAAAAATTGCTGTTGTAACAATCAGGTTGTAAACGGAGTTTGCCCAATCAAAAGAAGCCCAGGCATTGATAAGGCGTTTATTATTTTTTTCGAGCATAATATTAGGTTCGCTGACAGCAGAGAATGTTTTATAAAGAAACAATATTTTCATGTTTTTTAAAAGTTTGATATCAATCCGTTTTGAAAAACAAAGGGTAATCCGACAAATCTTTTTTGGATTTCGTTGAAAAACATCTACTTTTAGGCCACTTAAATTTAACAGACCAATTATGAATTCGTTGCTACAAATTGGAACAACCATAGTAGTTTTAGCTTTACTTTCATACTCAATTGCTATAATTACAGAACAGCGTAAGAAAATTCTTCGCCGAAGGATTTTGGTCTTTTTAACCCTGGGAGTGGCTTTGGATATTACGGCTACTATATTTATGATTTTGGGATCATCAAAAGGAGGATTGACTTTACACGGATTTATAGGCTATTCATCGTTACTTGGAATGTTTATCGATGCTGTTTTAATCTGGCGTTTAAAAATCAAAAAAGGTGCTTATTGCCCTGTCCCGGATGGAATCCATAAATATTCACGATACGCATATATTTGGTGGGTACTGGCATTTATTACCGGTGGTATTTTGGTAATGCTTTAAAAACTGAAGCCAAAAATCTAACACCATATCTTATCAATGTAATTTTCCCAAAGCAAACCGGCAAGGAAATTATTCTGTTTCATCACTTTAAAAGTAAGGGAGTTAATTCAATGATTTAACAATTCTTATTACTTTTATACTAAACCAAAAACCTGAGCCGATGAAAAGAAGAGATTTTGTTACCCGTTTGGCAGCCGCAGGAGGTGCGATTACCCTTGGCTTTGGCTGTGGACGCAAAATAACAAGTGAATCAAATCCTGAAGAATATGAATCTTCAAAAAAATCGTCCGAAAGAAAAACGATTACTGAACCTGCACGTGAAATTGAAGTGATCGGTGAAACAGATGTCCTTGTAATAGGTGGTGGACCGGCAGGTGTTGCAGCTGCAATTGCCGCAGCCCGTGGCGGAGCTGAAACTTACCTTGTCGAACGATATAACCATTTGGGAGGTTTATGGACTGGTGGATTGGTTTTACCCTATCTCTCCACTCATGCCCGAGATACAAAAAATCAGTTCCGCCAGGTCATTCACGGACTTGGCAACGAAATGGCACAACGCCTTTTTAATCTTGGCATGGCGATTCATGAAGTAAATCCTGTAATTGACCCGGAAGCTGGAAAATATGTTCTGGATGAAATGATTGTTGAAGCCGGTGTAAAAATGTTATACCATTCATGGGGAGTTAACGCAATAATGGATGGGAATACCATAAAAGGTGTATTTATTGAAAGCAAATCGGGGCGACAGGCAGTGTTGGCAAAAGTAGTAATCGACTGCACAGGAGATGGTGATGTATTACACTGGGCCGGAGAGAATTATGAAAACATGTACTACCATATTGGACTTGTGCACAGGCTGGGAAATGTTAACCAAATTAATAAAAATGCAAGCGGTTACAAAAAGGTTCCTGTTGGAGATCCAACACCTATACCAGGAGTAAACTGGGTAAATATGCACGGGCCAAATGATCAGGACGGCATTGACATGCTAAACCTTTCCCGCCTGCAACTGAAACACCGTAAACAAATATGGGAAAGTGTGGAAGAGATAAAAAAAGTACCAGGCCACGAAAAGATTTTTCTGCTTGATACAGCTTCGCAAATGGGAGTTCGAATGTCCCGGATTTTAGATGGAGAGTACCGACTGACCATAGAGGATTCAATGACATATAAAACCTTTGATGACGCTATTGGAATTAGTGGTGCATGGACAAATATTTTATATAATGGCAAAGTTGTGAATATGAATGAACGCCCGATGTGGCAGATTCCGTATCGTTCCTTATTGCCTAAAAAAACAGAAAATCTTTTGGTTGCCGGGCGTTGTTTCTGCTTTGAGAAGGAGTTGGTAGAAGATACAAGAATCATTGGCACGTGCCTGGTTACCGGCCATGGCGCCGGGGCAGCAGCTGCCCGTGCAGTTGCAGAAAGAGTAACTGTAAGAGATATAGACAGGAATAAATTGAGAGAACTGTTGCTTAAACAGAAAGTTTGGTTTGGATAATTGAAGGCTGAAGTTGGAAATTGAAAACAAAGAGATCCTTATAATGAAGTCCGGACACATCCGTTTGATATCAACCCTCGTGGCAATTTTATTTGCATTGCCATTTTCTTTCAATTGGGCCACAGGATTTTACAATTGGTTAAGTCCGTTTATTTTGCTGAATTCTTTCTTTTTGTTAAAATCACTGGTAATCTTAAATATTTTGGGATTTGTAGTACTGGGATTTTCATTTGTAAAAAACAGATGGTTTTGCCGTTATTTATGTCCGGTTGGATTAGGTTGTGATATGGTATCTAAAATCAGTCCAATAAAATCTTCATACATGAAAAAAGTCCCTGCTCTGGCACGTTGGATTTATATCATATCTTTGTTGGCAGCACTTTTAGAAATTCCTGTTTTTATAGTTCTCGATCCTATGGCCATATTTAATGGTTTCTTTTCTGTGTTTGCTGAACCATTTTCCTGGATTGTTTTAATTTCCATGTTGGGATTACCTTTTCTTTTATTGCTGCATTTGATTTTTCCCAATTTTTGGTGTACTAAAATTTGTCCATTGGGAGGTTTGATGGATGATATTTATTTGCTTCGAAGGATTATTTCCCGAAAAACGGATAGCATAAATTATAATTCATTAAAAACAAGCCGGCGCTTATTCCTGGCCGGTGGAGCCGGCATCGCAGCCGGAATTGTAATCCCAAAATTCTTACATGGAAATCAGATAAAAAAACTCAAACCTCCTGCATCTTTACATGAACCCCTTTTCAGTACAGTTTGTATACGTTGCGGAAGCTGTATCAAAGCATGCCCGGGAAAGATTTTAATTCATGACACATCAGGCTGGATGACATGGATGACACCTGAACTAACATTCGAAACCGGAGGTTACTGTCATGAAGATTGCAATTTGTGTGGCACTGTTTGCCCCAGTGGTTCTATTTCTCCTTTTTCGATTGAAGCTAAGAAAAAACTTTACATTGCCACAATCGAAATTGAATCTGAAAAGTGTTTACTAACCCGACAAAAAGAATGTGATCGTTGTAAAGCAGTATGCAAATACAACGCAATCGAGATTCGGTCATTGGAAAATTCCATTATTATGGCTCCGGAAGTTAATTTGTCAAAATGTGTGGGTTGTGGTGCATGTTCACTTATATGTCCTGCCGAATGTATTCAAATGGTTCCCGTTTAAAAAAAGCTACAAAATTTTGCCAACAACCGGTATTTGTTTGACTAACCATGCAATTATAAAACATGTAGCCAAAGCTAAAGGAGCAAGTAATATAAATTTTATTAGCTGGTTAATTTGAAAGCCTAAAAATACTGCACTGATACCAATTATAATTGGTGTGTGAAATACATAAACTCCGTAAGCACTATCCGATAAGTTTTTGGCCACTTTCCCCTGGCGGTTAAGTTTCTTTTTAAAGATTCCCAGTAATCCCAAAATCATTGAAAATCCCAGCAGTTGTTCCCATAAAGCATATAAAAAATTTTGTATGGTTAATCCTCCCATAAATATTTCCAGTCCTTTATCCACTACTCCACCTCCGATAAACACAGCCGGGAAACCACCAAAAATCAGCACTTGTGCAAAAATAAACCATTTAATACCCATTTTATAATTTATCGATTCAAGCCAATTGTTTTCATAAGCCACTACTCCAAAAAACATTAAAAATATATATTGAATAAAATGAGGAAACTGAAAGTTTGTGAATGGCATACTCCAGCCCACAGGCATCCATATCCTAATAGTAAATTGCAGTATAGCAATAAAAACTGCTAAACTTATCACCTGCCATGTTCCGGGAAATTTTAGCACAATCTTTATTTTCAGTTGACGAATGAGCAGAAAAAAAATGGTGAAGATCAGCAGTGCTTCCACAAACCACATTGGACCAAATCCCCATGCTCCCGGATTTGCAATTAAACGAATTAAAGTTACTTCCTCATTTCTGATAAATTTAAGCAGGATAAATATTGAAACAGGATTTAAAATAAAATAGAAGAACAATAAGGGTATTCCAAGTCTTATTAAACGATCTTTCAGAAATTTTCCTGTATTTTTTCTCTGTACTGAAGCTGCAGTAAAAAATGCAGATATAAAAAAGAACATACCCATAAAAAAAGCCTGATTTGTAGCATTAAACATCGCCTGTGGAATTATTTCCGGTATACCGGATTCCGATTCATTATAATACCAATCTCCCGGAGCTCCGTAAGTTATATTAAAGTGCAACAGAACTACGAGGCTTATCAGAAAAATCCGAAGGTTATCGATATAAAAAAGTCTGGCTTTGGACATATTGAAAATCTTTTTTTAAAGATACGGTTTTGTAGAGTTTTTTTTCCAAACTGTCAAAATAAACAGGTTTATCAGTAACAAAAAAAGAGGCCGTATCAAAACTAATTGCAAAATATGAATTACTTGCAAATTGAAAGCTTGAAACTTTTTTTGACCCCCTAAATCCCCCAAAGGGGGACAGTTCCTCCCCGCCAACTGGCGGAAGGTTAGGAGGGGTCACTGCTTACAAATTGAAAATTAAATTTTTCTCTTTTGCGCTTTTGAGAAGGCCTCTTCTTATTTTAAAATATTGAATCTTACACTATTGGTAATTTCCAAGGAGCACGATAGGTAGGCACCAAATATTTGTTTGCCTCATCATCATCAATAATTTGACGTGCTTCGGCATCCCAATACAACCTATGTCCTGTTCGATGCGCAATATTTCCGAGGTGAGCAACACGTGCCGTATTTGCAGCAACGGCAATATTTGCATTCAAATCTCTATTTCGGGTACGAACACCATCCAGAAAGTTTTCCATATGTAAATCGAGGCCTTTTCCTGTACCTTTTTGCAACTCCACTCTTTCCATCAGATCTTTCCCTTTTTTCTTTTCCGGAATAACTTCCCAGCCACCCCGGTCAACAACAAGTGTTCCGTTGTTACCTACATAACCAACTCCATGGTTTCTTCCGAAATATCCTCCGTCGATTCCTGTTCCATGATCCCAAAGCATCGTATGGCCATCAAATTCATACAATGCCTGAAGGGTGTCAGGTGTCTCAGCGGCATCATCAGGGTATGCCATTTTACCTCCCATGGCCATTATGGACTTTGGCACAGGATCACCCATTCCAAATAATCCGTAATCAATAATATGTACTCCCCAATCGGTCATCAATCCACCTGCATAATCATAAAACCACCTGAAATTAAAATGAAAGCGATTTCTGTTAAAAGGTCTTGCCGCAGCTGGTCCCAACCACATATCATAATCAACTCCTTCAGGAACAGGTTCATCGGGTCGTACCGGAACAGGTTCCATCCAACCCTGGTAGGCCCATGTTCGAACCGTACGGACTTTACCTAATTTCCCTGATTTTACAAATTCTACTGCATCCCTCCAGTGTGGATCACTTCGCTGCCACATTCCAACCTGAACAACAGTGTTGTATTTGTTGGCCGCTTTTTCCATAATATTTATTTCCTCAATTGAGTTTCCTAAAGGTTTCTCGCAGTAAACATCTTTCCCCGCCAGACATGCTTCCACCATTGGTAAACAGTGCCAATGATCCGGTGTTCCTATGATTACCACATCGATTTCCGGCATTTCCAAAAGCTTTCGGTAATCCTTTATTCCTATGGGTTTTTTACCCTGGATTTTTTCAGCATCCGCAATTCGCCGATTTAATACATTCTCATCTACATCGCAAATTGCTGCACATTCTGTATTTTTTTGTTTAAGAAAGGCATTCAGATTTGCCCATCCCATACCATTGGCCCCAATTAAACCGCAAACTATTTTTTCGTTTGCTCCTTTGCAGGAATTCATTGCCATCGGCATTCCCGCAACCAATCCAACCCCGGCAGTAGCCATCGCCGAAGTTTTTATAAAATTTCTTCTGTTTGTCATGATTATTTCTTTAGCACGAAGCACGAAGTTTGAAGCACGAAGATTTCTCCACTTCGAGCTTCAAACTTCATGCTTCCGACTTTTTATTCCTTCTGCATTGCATCGTCAAAAGCAACATTTGAAGGTGCAAAGTCAACTTTTTTAACAAAAGCTGATGCCTCAGTTGCTCCTGCTTCACGATCCATACCGCTGTCTTCCCACTCCACTGAAAGTGGTCCGGTATAACCAATGTCGTTTAATGCACGAATAATATTTTCAAAATTGATTTTACCTCTCCCAAGACTTCTGAAGTTCCAGTATCGGCGATTGTCCCCAAAATCCATATGTCCGCCAAATACGCCCACACCCATTGGAACATCGCTCCAGTATGCATCTTTCATATGCACATGGAAAATACGATCTGAAAATTCGTAAATAAAACGTACATAATCTACATGTTGATATCCAAAATGACTTGGATCAAAGTTAAAACCAAAACTTGGATGATTATCCAATGCTTTCAAGGCCAAATGAGCTGTATGAATATCAAAAGCAATTTCAGTAGGATGAGCTTCCAAAGCAAATTTTACTCCCAGTTTTTGATACTCATCAAGAATTGGTTTCCAACGGGCAGCAAAATCCGCATATCCTTTTTCAATCATTTCAGGAGGTACGGGAGGGAAAGAATAAAGTAAATGCCAAATCGGACTTCCTGTAAAACCGATAACAGTATCCAGTCCGAGCATTTTTGCCACTTTTGCAGTTTTAATTAATTCGTCTGATGCGCGTTGACGCACTCCTTCAGGTTCACCATCACCCCAGATATAATCGGGAACAATACTCTTATGACGCTCATCGATATTATCTGCAACACATTGTCCTACAAGATGGGTTGATATTGCAAATAATTTAAGATCATATTTTTTTAGCAATGCTAATCTATCATCACAATAAGCCTGATCGGCTTTATCTATCTCCATGTGATCGCCCCAGGTGCAAAGTTCCACACCATCGTAACCCATTTCTTTGGCTTTTTGACACATGGTTTCAATGGGTAAATCGGCCCATTGTCCGGTGAATAATGTTACTGGTCTTGCCATAACTATTTAGTTTAGAAGCCTCTCCCCCAGCCCCTCTCCATAAGAGAGGGGAGCACGAAAGACTGTTGTATTATTTGATTCTTTTATTTTTAAATTTATTCGGCACCCAAAGGTCTCCCCCTTGGGGGAGTTAAAAGGGGCTTCTATATCATTTCTCCGAACTTCACCCATTTTACCTCATCGTTGTAACCGGCACTTACAACTGTATCAATAAATTGCATTCCTCTGATTCCATCTTCAACTCCTGGAAAATCGAGCATTTCAGCAGTTGGTGTTTCGCCATTTGCTTTTGCTCTTACAGTTAAAGAAAAATTACGGTAAATATTAGCAAAAGCTTCAAGGTAACCTTCAGGATGTCCACCGGGTGTTCTTGTATTGTGCGCTGCAATATTGGTGTCCATACTTGTTCCTACACGCATTACTTCCATGGGTTTATCAGCCCATTTAACTTTTAAAGTATTGGGTTCCATTTGTTCCCAGTCGATTCCACCTTTTTCGCCATAAGCACGAATTTTAATTGCATTTTCTTCGCCGGCAGCAATTTGAGTAGCCATTAAAACTCCCTGAGCTCCATTGTCGAAACGCATAAAAGCTGCACCGTCATCATCCAATAAACGGTTAGGAACGAAAACATTAAGATCAGCACAAATTTCGGTAACTTTTAATCCGGTAATGTATTCAGCCAAATGATGCGCGTGAGTACCAATATCTCCCATACAGCCTGCTTTACCTGAGCGTTTTGGATCGGTTCTCCAACTGGCCTGAGGATTACCTGTATCTTCCAGTTTTGACGATAACCAACCCTGTGGATATTCGACAAATACCTTTCTGATTTTTCCCAATCTGCCTTCAGCAATCATTTGCCTGGCTTGTTTAACAGCAGGATATCCTGAATAAGTATGAGTTAAAGCAAATGTTAATCCTGTCTCTTCAATTTTATCTCTAAGTTTTAAGGCTTCATCTAAAGTAAAAGTGATGGGTTTATCCAATACTACATTAAAACCATTATCCAGGGCCATCATTGCTGGATCGAAATGCACAAAGTTTGGCGTTACAATTGATACAAAATCCATTCTTTCGCCCTCTGGAAGTTGAGCTTCTTTTTCGAACATTTCCTGGTAAGTTTCATATACCCTGTCTTCCGGAAGAAAATATTGTTGACCTGATTCTTTTGAGATTTTGGGATCGACGCTAAAACAGCCACAAACCAATTCAATCTGGTTATCCATTAATGCCGCCAATCGATGAATTGCCCCAATAAAAGCATCAGTACCTCCACCGACCATTCCCATTCGAAGTTTTCTATTCATGTTATTAATTTTTAGTTGATTTTAAAAAATGCGATGCTAAAATTAACAACTCTTTTTTAACGACACAATTTTAAGGCTCAATATAGTTTAATTTACTTTCCGGTTTAAAGTAATGCTATAGGCTATATTCTAATTGAATTAAAAAGAATAACAAAACAAGATTTAGAATTAAAGATCAAATACTTATTTTTACAGCTCTTACAATAAAATTAATAAAACCTAAATAACCATGAAAAGACGAAATTTTCTTAAGAGTACTGCAGCCAGTGGAGTTGCTTTAACAGGGATAACAGGAATAATGAGTGCCTCAGCCTCAGGAACCAGGATTTCAAATGCTGCAAAATTTAAACTAAAATACGCACCTCATTTTGGAATGTTTAAACACAGTGCCGGGGAGGACCTGATCGACCAGATTAAGTTTATGGCAGATAATGGATTTACAGCATTCGAAGATAACGGAATGATGAAACGTGATGTGGAAACTCAAAATAAAATTGGTGAAACTTTGGCAAAGCTGGATATGACCATGGGGGTATTTGTTGTTGATAAAGGTGGAAATATGGCCAACACCTTAGCGGCAGGAAAAAAGGATTATCTTGACATTTTTCTGGATGGTTGCAAACGTGCAGTGGATGTGGCAAAACGTGTAAATGCAAAATGGATGACAGTCGTGCCAGGAGGATTTGAAAGAAATTTACCAATAGGAATTCAACATGCCAATGTTATTGATGCTTTAAGAAGAGGAGCCGAAATATTTGAACCACATGGTTTGACCATGGTGCTTGAACCTTTGTCAGATTCCCCTGACCTTTATTTACGTACATCCGATCAAACCTATATGATATGTAAGGCTGTCAACAGCCCTTCATGTAAAATTCTTTACGACATCTATCATATGCAAAAAAATGAAGGAAATATTATTCGTAATATCGAACTAACATGGGATGAAACCCCATATTTCCAAATCGGAGATAATCCTGGAAGAAAAGAGCCTACAACGGGAGAAATAAATTATCTTAAAGTATTTAAATATATCTACGACAAGGGTTATAATGGAGTTATGGGTATGGAACATGGTATTTCCGGAAAAGGAATTGAAGGTGAAAAAAGATTGATTCAGGCTTACCGGGAAGTTGATTCTTTTGAAGTTTAAACTTAGAGCCAACTCCGAAAAGTATATTTCTGCCACAAAAACACTAAACCATAAAAATTTCACAAATTTTAAATCTCTAATTATGAAATTTTTGTGTTTTTTGGTGCTTTTGTGAATTAGTGGCAATTCTTCTTATTTCTACTATTCGGTGTGAATCCAACTTAATATTTAGATAAATTGTAAAGACCGCTCATTTTTGAGCGGTCTTTTTTTTACAACGCTAGCTAATTGCGGGCTTGCGATTTAAAAAGCTTTTGTTGCAAAATTTTTATTTTTCTTCGTCTGCAAGTTTTGTAGTAAATAAAATAGAATACTGCAATATATACAATAAAAGGTAAAATTGTATTAATTATTAAGGCAGAAATATAAGCACTTCCAAAAATAAATATTGTGGTAAATGCCAACCAAATCAGATAAGAAATTATAGTATACCACAGCGCTCTTATTCTTACATTTTTTACCCAATGTTTTTCATTTCTTATTTCTGTAAAAACAATCAATGAAAATCCGATAAGAAAAAGAAGTAAAATTAATTCTTCAATCACATTTGTATAAAAAGAAGTGAAAAATTTAGTGTCTAAATATGATGAGGCCACTGCTAAAACAGGCACTTCAATTTTTAGTTCATAAAAGAAATAAATGCCACTTAATAAAACTGCCACTGAAACAGCTACAATGCCTATTCTCTTGTATTTAAAAGGCAGAAAACGAATCATTGGTTTTGATTAAGGATTTTCAGTATTAAAGTATACAGGGAACTTGGCACTTGTACCATCATCGAATTGAAAATCGATGGCTACAATGCCAAACTTATGATTCGCCCAATATGTAATTTTATCCACTCCCGGCATTTTTGAGTCAACTTCAACTTTAACCACCTTGATATAAAAAAATCCATAATCATAGTCATCATCTGTAGATCGATAAACTACTTTTCTGGAATGACCCATGGATTGAATTGGATATGAATCTCCAACTTTAGCATCGTATTTAACAATTACTCCATCTCCTGTGCCTTCAACACTTTCAATCCCCTCAGTTGTAATTTTAAACTTAAAACCCTCTGCAGTTACATTATCTCCATTAATTGTAACTTCCGGAATATTGGATAATACATTTTTCACAGCTTCATTTGTAACTGTTGCTGTAGCCGAAAAAGTTGAGATACCGTCTGAAAGTGAAATTACTTTGGCGGAAAAATTACTCACACCCATAATCGGTTGAGAAGAAGAACTTACTTTACTCCCCACTTCTCCCATTGGAGACTGATTCCCTCCAACCGAGCTTAGATCGTCATCGTTACAGGAAACTATTAAAAGTAACAATCCAATGAAGCATACAATATTTTTCATATTTAACAAATTAAGTATTATTGCCAACTAAATTAAAGTGACCTGTTTGTCTATTTATATCAATCGGTAAAACAATTAAGCATATCGTAAATTTCGTATGATGTTTAAAATATTTCACTGATTTTCATAAAATTCGAATGCCAGTATAAATAATATTACAAAAAGCTTCATTAAAAACTAAACATTGTATTGTTTAAGCAATAATCTAGTGGTAAATTAGAGGACATTTAAATGCTGATATAAAAACCGAAGATTAATGCTGCACGATTTAATTATTTATACCCCAATGTATGTTACCTTTTTTTGGGCTGTTATTTTGTTGATAGCTCACCAAAAGAAAAACAGGGCAAAGCATTTCTTAGGCATATTTATGGTAGCTGCATATTTTTTGTATTTGTCACATGCTATCTTTTTTAAACAATATCTTGACGCTTATATAATAATTGAACCAGTTTATATAATGGCATCCCTTTTGGTATATCCGTTATACTATTGGTATATTAAATTGTTAACGATTGAAACTGGTATAAATTTTAAAAATCTTTGGATGCTTGTCCCGGGATTACTTCTGGGTTTAATAACAGCAGCATTATACATTGCCATGACACCCGATGAACAAGTGATCTATTTAAAAGAACATCTTTTTCAGAAAAATCCATTTGTTTTCGAGAAAACAATTATGAAAATTCAAATGTGGATTTTTATCACCAGCAGGTTTGTTTTTGCCTTTCAGGTGATTTATTTTTTAATTAAGGGGAGCAAGTTGGTTGTACATTATAACAAAAGAATTGCCAATTTTTATTCAAACCTTGAAAGCAGGAATATAAGTTGGGTTAATTTTCTGCTTTATTCATTTGTTTTTACATCGTTTATGAGTATTATTTTTAATGTTATAGGCAAGGCGTTCTTTTATGATCATACTTCGTTACTTTTAATTCCATCGATAATTTTCAGCACTCTGCTGTTTATAATTGGAATATTAGGATATTTACAGGATCATACTGTTGTTGATTTGCTTAATGATGGCTACCAGAAAACTGACACCTTTGATATTAAAAAATACAACAATGAACTATTAAAAAATCATTTGCTTGATATATTTGAAAAAGATGAGATTTTTAAAAATCCTGATCTAAAAATTACACAGGTTTCATCCATCCTGAAAACCAACAGAACATATATTTCGAATCTGATTAATAAAGAGTTTGAATGTACATTTAATGAGTTTGCCAACCAATACAGAATTAAAGAAGCTAAAAATCTCTTACGTGAAGAATCTTTTCAAATGTATTCGCTGGAGCACATATCGGAGCAATGTGGTTTTGGTTCTTTGAGTACATTCATCAGGGCATTTAAAGAATCGGAAGGGATAACGCCTGGTCGTTACCGAACAAAAAACAGAATTAATTTAATAAACTAAAAAAAGAAGGATAGCCATTGACTATCCTTCAAAATACTTTTGCCCGTTTGGCAACTTAGTTAGAGGGCCGGACCGGTTTTTAATTGAACCAGTCCGAATATCTTTAAATCTTAACCATTTCTATGACCGCAAAGATCAAACTAAATCAACAATTCTAATTTTTAAATCGTAAAAAGTTTTTGCAAATGGTAAATATTATGTGTTATTCCGGATTTCTATGGAAGATTAAAATCAAATCCATTGGATATTTCCCTGATTCTTTTCCATAAATCGACAGACCACCCCGATTTGTAAAATCTTCATCGACGTACATTCTCACAATTACTTTTTTACTTTCATATGCTGCTTCTTTGGCTTTTTCATTTAGCAATACTTTAATCAGGTATCCATACGAACCGGCTTCATCCAATAGCCATTCTTTACTTCGATCTTCACTGCCCCATTCCCAACCGGGTTCCTGGTTCATCCATGAAAGGATTCCGTTATGATCGGCCGGATCATCAACCAATTCAATCTGACCAAGCAACTGATTGTTGGCCGCAATTTTTACCAAAGAACTATGAACGATTTCATCAGTCTGTGGATAGCTGTTTTTCCCATACCCGGGAATTTGCCCTTTTTGAGAAACAATGGTCATTCCAATTCTTTCAGCATCTCCCTCTTCAAGATATTTTTCCTGGGGATAACGTGAAGCGATTTCAGCTCTGAATTCAATATCTTTTATATTTTCAGCATTTAGCTCTTTGGGCAGATTAAAAACGTATTCAAAATAACCGGACCCCATTCCCCAAACCTTTTTACCATTTTGTGCTGAACGATGTTTAATACTCCAGTCAGCACCGGTATATTCTGCCGGTGACTGTGTAAGAATCATTTGCTCCGGTTTTTCTCCTCCTGTGATTTTAAACGGAACAAAATTACGATGAAGTACATTGCCCTTTCCGTCTTCGAGAATTGTACCAAAGATCATGAGCATATTATTCTCGGGAGCTGTGAATTTAATCGGATATAACTGCCTGATAACAAATGGTTCACCATCAATTTCAATTTCGCCTTTTGAAAAATCAACCTTATCCCCTAATTCATTCCAGCCAAAAATCAAATATTTCATTTTTAACTCATCGGGAATGTTTTCTGAAGCGATACTTAAACCCACCGGAATTTGAATCTCCGAACCTGCCGGATACTCCTGGTAAAAGTCCTCTCCTGCAACAACATAAAAATCAGAATGAAAATCATTAATCGTCATTCCTTCCATTATATCATTCAGTCCAAATTTTTTTAATGAACGGTCAAAACGGTAATAACCATTCCATTCATTAATTACATCATGAAATTCTGTAAAAAGAAAGCCTGCAATTTTCGGGCGTTTTCTGAATTCATTCATCATGATGTGATATTCCCAGGTAATATCAATATCTCCGGTACTCCCTGAATATCCCCAAACTGCTCCACACTCCGAGTTAAACATGGGTTCGCTTCCCTGTTTGTTTCCCCCAATATAATTCCATTCAGAACCGGGATAAGTATTTTCAACCGCCATGTCTAAAAAACCTGACCAATGTCGGGCAGGTGCATACAAATGCCATGTATTGATATCGGTAATTACATGATCCCAGTTGCAGGGTGAGTTATCTTCCACCAAACGAGTTGGATCGTATTGTTTGGTTTTATGATACCACTTTCTTACCCAATCCTGAGTCTCAGGCAAGTATGTTCTTCCTCCGTTTATCGTATCATTTGAAAATAATCCCCAGGTTTCGTTAAATAATACCCACGAAAAAATCGAGGGGTGATTAAAATCTCTTTCTACCTGTTTTTGGGCTATATACTCCCAATTTGCTTTTGCTACAGAATCGGGTTCGCCCCAGTAATTTGGAATATCTTCCTGAATTAGCAATCCGAGTTTATCTGCCCAGTATAATTTTCTTGGAATCTCCGCTTTTATATGAATTCGCAAACCGTTTAAGCCAATATCTTTTGCTCTCTGAATTTCCTCCTTCATAAACTTATCTGACGGAAATGTGTAAAAACCTTCGGGATGATAACTTTGATCAAGTGCAAGCTTTAAGTAAACCGGCTTATTATTTAATGCCACATATTGAAAATCCTGTCCCGGAATTTTAACGGCGGATATTTTACGCATGCCAAAATAACTTGAAATCTTATCACTTTTGTCTTCAAACTGTAAAGATGCCGTGACGTTGTAAAGAAATGGATTTTCCAGTTCCCATAATTTCATTTCAAAAACAGGAATTGTGATACTTGCACTCATATTCCCCTTAGATATTTTTTCTTCATGAAATATCGGATTATTCTTTCCCATTATACTAAAAACCGCATCTGTTGGCATTTTCCCGGAAAAATCTACTTCGGCTTTTACGGTTTGATTATCAATATCCGGAATAAATCTTATGGTTTTAATAAAATGTTTTGGACGAGCTTCAAGGTATACAGTTTGCCATATTCCTTTGGCATTTCCGTAATACTGTTTCCCGGATGGCCGGTTTTGTAATTCCTCATCCTCAACACGTACTACAACCTGGTTTTCTCCCTTGATAAAAAAATCGGAGATATTAAAATCAAAGGGAACATAACCGCCCGAATGCTGCCCGACCAAATTTCCGTTAATCCACAAAGTAGTATTAAAATCGCTGGCACAAAATACCACCCAAAGGTCATTCCCCTGCCATTCTTTTAAGTTTTCGAGATTAAATGTTCTGCTGTACCAGCCAATATCAACTCCCGGCATTTCGATACCACTCATTGGACTTGCCCATGAGAACGGTACCAGAATTTTATTTTCAAATTTCTCCGGATTTAACTGCCATTTTTCAGTTAACCCAATGTTTGCAGAATCAGGTTTAAACTGCCAGGTACCATTTAGGTTTTGCCATGTTTCACGCTGAAAATCGGGCCGAGGGTGCTCGGGAAGGGGAACAGTATTTTTTTCTTTTAAACAAGAAGAAAACAATACAATTAAAATAAGAAAAAGGTTTCTGAGTTTCATTTTGGTTTAATTATTAACATTTTGGCTAATGTAAAAGTAAAGAAATGTGCTCAAACAAAAAATGCCCATCATTATGAAATACCAGTGGAGCAGAAAATTTCTTACCTTAATTCCTTTAGTTTTTCCTGCCGAGGCCTTCATTCGCGAGGACTCGGGACGAAGCAAAAAGCTCAAGGCTGCTTTTTATCTGCACCTTCCATCTTCACCCAAACTAAGTTCACGCGGATGATCTCCTCATCACTTCGGAGCTTCCCGTGTTCACTAAGTCCAGGTTTCGATTCCAGGCTTGATAAAAAAAGGCCATAAGGAAAGATTGCTTAATTCGAGAAAGCAGCTAGTGGTCGGTTCACAGTCCGCCTTCAGGAAAAAGCGTGAAGAAATTTTGGGAATGTAGCGTTAAGAAAGAAAATTTGTTTGACGCTGACCGAGGGGACGAGTGTCAGGGGAGTTTATTTTCTTTTAGTGGGATTCACCAAATTTTAGCATTTTTCATGTCAGCGGCGGCATTTTTTGCCTACTTTTTTTTGCTGCAGAAAAAAAGTAGGTCGCAGCGTAGCGAGAAAAACTTTAACCAACCTACAATCAAAAAAACAAATAATTATAAATAGAATTCTACGGTCCAATAGATTTTTAAGCAGAGCCCAAAAAATGCCCATCGAAACGCGAAGGACATTAAACCTGAAAACCACCCCTGCTCTCAGAGGTGGATTCAATCTTAAGTAAGCTTACAAATCAAACTTATTTTGATGCTTGAAGCTTTATTTTTAATTCGTTTTGTTTGGGCGAAACATTCAAAGTTTCTGTTTTCTTTTTATATGATATATAGTTGGTTACCAATTTATATTCTCCGGGTTTTACTTTATTGAATGAAAAATTTCCGTCGAAATCGGTGTAAGTAACCAAATCTGTTCCTTCTAATTTAACCTCAACACCAACAAGTGTTTCACCTGAATTTTCATCAGCGATCGAACCGGATACTACTATGGTTGCTTCGCTTTTTGTATCAAGGCTTTTAGATTTTGCCTCAGTATCTTTTGCCTGAACTGCCAAAACAGATAGAACTAACATCAGTGCGATAAATACTCGTTTCATCTTTTTAGATTTTATGATTTAAAACTTATACCACAAAAATAGTTGGTGTAAATTACGGGGTAGTTACAGAATCATTACAGTTTTATTAAACGTGAATTCTAAAACGTTTACCTTTTCTTTCCTTAAGTATTCAAAGAATTTCCGAATTAAAATCATTGTTGTCCGGTAAAATGTTCAAGATGAAAAAAGATTGATTCACTTCGTTTGCAATGACGATATTATCAGTAGATTGTAGTTTGGGAGGGGGTTGGCGGCAAAGCCGCCAACCCCCTCCCAAAACAAAAACATTCCAAACACTCTTCATTACGAGCGTAGCGAAGTAATTTCCTGTTTTTTTACTGGACTACAATGATTAAAAATAGGGATGTAAATCAGTTAATACTCCCTTTCATTAATTAAATTACCCTTTCCATCGTACTTTTTCCAGGTTCCTGTTTTCTCTCCCTGGCTGTACTCCAGTTCATACATTAATTTGCCATAATCGTTCCAGATTGTCCATTTACCATGTTTTTTTCCATTATTATATCTGGCAATCGAAGTTTTTATTCCATGCTCGTTATACATGGTCCATTTTCCATGCATGTTGTTTTTCCTGTAGGAACGAATTTCATTTAACTGACCATTAGAAAAATAAATCAAAGTTTTCCCGTGTTTCTCTCCATCTTTGATTTTTATTTCGCTTTTTACCTGGTCATTTTCAAAATAGCTTGTGTAAGTTCCGGTATATTTTTCGCCGTCTTTGTAATATATACCTTCAATCTCTTCAATTTTTTGTGCTTTTGCTGCAGTGATTATCAAAGCCAAAAATGTGAATAAAACCAATAATTTTTTCATTCGTAAATAATTGTTTGCTTTCAGCAGTATCATTAAAACCGTTTGTATTCAAATGTATCGAATGGAAATAGCATGTCCTAACAGTAAGCAAATTAATCCCGATAATTTATTTAAATTCCAAACAATTTTTTTCTTTATTAATAAATAAGAGGAAAGCCCCGGATTTGTATCCGGAGCCCTTAAAACTGGATTTATTCCAGCTTTAATAAACACTGCAAAGTTGTTTAAAATTCCTCTTTTGTTTTAATTTGAACAGATATATTATAAATCTGCATCTTTCCAGGTCCAGCCACTGATATCAATTGGTGAAGCATCAGCTCCTGAATTAAAAGTGTATTTGCTGGTTTCACCCGAAATTAAACTTACGTCTGCATCAGCACCTTGAACCTGAACATTGGAAAGTGCCCCTCCATCTTTCATATCAAGCTCAACAGCATAACCATCTATATGTAATCCTGTAATGGTTGCACCCGATTCTTTTTTAAATTGAAGTGCTGTTCCGTTAACAGTTGAAATACAGGTTACATTGGTAAACATTGGATTATTGTTTACTTTATCACCTTCAAATGCAGTTGAAAAACCTTCAATAGTATGTGAAATGTATGTATTTGAAATACCTCCGTTCCAGCCTTCAGTCCAGTCAACAGCATCATCCTCATTGTTTTCGAGATAAATATTTGTAACTGAAGCTGCACCACCAAAGAACTCAATACCATCATCAGCACCGTTGATAACTGAAATGTTTGCCAATGTTGTTCCTGAACCCACAGCATAAAGTGAGATTCCGTTATACTGAGATTCAGAATTAATCTGAGCACCGGTTCCTCTAATTACAAGGTAAGTAACAGAACCTGAATTATCAGCATTATCAGTACCTCCATATTTGAATCCACCAACTTCTGCTTCAGCATTTTCACCGGCAGTAGTTATACCTTTTCCACAAATGGTTAAACCACCCCAATCGGCCGGTTTTCCTAAGTCGGAAGCCATAACCACCGGATTATCAGCGTTACCGTTAACAAAGATTTGTCCTCCCATTAAAACAGCAAGATATACATCAGTACCACCGGCATCAGCATGAATTTTTGTTCCGGCAGGGATAGTTAATTTACCACCATCCTGTACTATGTATGAACCTTTTAAACGATATGATTTTGATGGATCAAGCGTTAGTTCACCTGATAATTCACCTTCAAGAACAACAATCTCCACCAATTCTGCACCTACCCAGGTCCAGCCTGAAGGATCTACAGTTGGAGGATTATTGTAACTGTTACCCGGATCAGCAGTTTCTCCTTCGATGATTACATTTTCCAGAGGGCCATTGTCTTTCATATCGATACTTTTTGAATATCCTGATAAAGACAAGCCTGTAATTGTTGCACCCGATTCTTTTTTGAATTGTAATGCCGTTCCACCCGTAGTTGAAACCGCCGTAAGATTAACTAATTTTGGATTGTTGTTTGCCTTGTCAGCCTCAACCACTGTTGAGAAATCGGCAATTGTGTGCTCAACATATGAGTTGGTAACTGTTCCATTCCACCCTTCAGTCCAGTCGATCGCATCGTCTTCGTTATTTTGAAGAAACAAGTTGGTTACTGAAACTGAACCTCCAAAAAACTCGATACCATCATCAGCACCATTAATTACAGCAATATTTTCCAATGTAGTTCCAGAACCAACTGCATAAAGAGAAACACCGTTGTATTGTGATTCAGAATTGATTTGTGCACCTGTTCCTCTGATAACCAAATATTTTACAACTCCTGAATTATCAGTAGCGTTGCTACCCCCATATTTGAATCCTCCAACTTCTGCTTCTGCATTTTCACCGGCAGTGGTAAGGCCTTTTCCACAAATGGTTAAACCACCCCAGTCGCCTGGTTGTGCAGCAGTTGAAGACATAACAACAGGATTATTTTCAGTTCCGTTAATATTAATTTTACCTCCCATTAAAACAGCAAGATAAACATCAGTACCTCCTGCTTCAGCCTGAATATTTGTGCCGGCCGGGATAGTTAATTCAATTCCATCGGGAACAATAAATGCACCTTTAAGTACATATTGTTTTCCTGGCTCTAAAACATAATCCTCGGTAAGTTCACCTTCCATAATTCCATTTTCCAGGTTTTCAAGAACCGGTGGAAGAGGATCCGGTATCGGGTCATCATCATCACAACCTGATAAAACTACAGTTGCCATTAAAGCAAGTCCTAAAATTTTTAAAAAAGCATTTTTCATTTTAGTAGATTTTAAATTTTGTTTCTTAATTATTAATTCAATAAAATTTTTACACTTAAATTCAGGTTTACACCTTTTTTGTAAGAGCTAACCACCGCAGTGTAAGGATCACCTGACAATGGTTTTATTTCCTGGGTCTGTTCGACTTTTGGATTTAAAAGGTTTTTGCCCGAGAATTTGAGGCTAACCCGGTTCGACAATTTTTTACTTAACACAAGGTCTATTGTTGTAAAACCTTTTTCAATAATTTCGTTATTAAAAAGCACATCACTGTTTTCAAAATCTTCCGGTGCCCCGAGGGCGTATATTTTATCAGAAGAGTAGTTTCCTGAAAGTGTAGCCACAAACTCCTTCTCTGTATTGGTTGAGTAGGAAAGTGCTCCGTTAACTATAAATCCTGCAGCTCCCTGCAATTCTGTTTCAACTTTATTATTGTATTGAAACTCCTTTAACAAATCTTGTTTGAACCACATTTTTGTGGCATTTATTATCATGTTCAAATTGGGCATACCATCAGTTTCTGCTTCGATTATGTTAAAGCGCGATTCAACCTCGAGGCCATAAACATTTGCCTTCTCACCCGTATTTTCATAAATAAAGTTACCCGAAGAACCCCTTGTTTGAGCCAGGTTTATAGGGTCGTTGATCATTTTATAAAAACCGGTTACTGATACCAGTTCACTATTTGATGGAAACATTTCCCATTTTAAATCGAAATTATAGTTTTCAGAGTGTTTTAAATCAGGATTACCTTTGGTTACCCTTCCTGTAGGAGACACATATTCAAAGGGTGATAACTCTTTGAACTCAGGCAAAGTAACTGTTTTACTTGCTGCTAAGCGTAAAAAGCTTTTTTCGCTTAAAGCATATTTTAAATTCAAAGCCGGAAGTATATTGTTGTAATCATTTGAAATACTTCCAACTCTTCCCACATAGTTGGCCACATCCCAGTTAACATCAATTTTGTCCTTTTCGTAACGTACACCAACATTTCCTGAGATTTTATCAAATTCGAATCCGGCATTTAAAAATCCGGCATAAACATCCAGATTTGCCGTATATAAATCGGGTTTTCTTTCTCTAATGATAAGTGATCCATTTTCGTATAACTCTTCATTTAAAAATGCTTCATCCAGGTTATCGATAGATTGGACCTGAACACCTTTTGCCCTTACACCTATAAACAATGAAGTAAAATCTCTTTCTTTTCTCCTGGCATTAGCACCAAAATCAAGTTTTAGTTTTTTCTTTTCTTCATCAATGATTTTAAACTCATCTTTAATATATCCATTAAATTCGGTGTCCTCAATATTTTGTAATGACTTACGTTGCTGGAAATCACCTACGTGTGCAAACTGCATAGTATTTTCGTCAAGTATATTTACCTCGTTACGAATTCGGTTGGGTTCTTCAGCATCGACAAGATTAAATGCTGCTGCCCATTTCAAATGGTTTTTTTGGCCAATTTTGTGTGAACCCAAAAGCTGATTAATAAAAAGCGAAGTTTGCTTTAGGTTTTGATCCCGAACAAAAGCACCATCTTCCTGAGGATCCTGGTCAAAAACATATCCTTCACCGTTTCTACCTTGTTCGTATAATTCGTCGTCGGTTTTAATAATCATCATGCTATTAAAATTCAAACTATGGTCTGAATTAAAATCGTATGTAAGATTTAGTAATCCCGTTGTGGTAACCTTGGAAACAAAAAGTTCTGCATCGGAAAATGAGTTATCCAGTACATTTGAACGGTACTTTTGAAAAATACCTGTTTCGTATTCATAATCGTACAGGTGCGAAAGAGTGGCAAAAACTGAAAAATTGTTATTAAAAAGTTTAAATTTCTTTCCCCCAAAAAGAGACAAACCCATTCCCAAGGGAAAACTTTGTTTTTCGGTATTCCAGCTTTGTTTGGTAATAGCATCAACGGTGTTATATGGTTTTTTGTAAAATCCAAAAGAAACATCATTGATATTTTGTGTAGCTTTAAAATTTCCAAATCCTTTTTCAAGCACACTGGTTCTGGTTCGGGCTTTTAGTTCTAATTCTATTCTTTCTGTGTAAGATTTTGAACCGATATCCACCGCTCCTGAAGATTGGTCAGCATAAGATTCAACAGCAAAAGTTTTGCTGATACCAACATTGCCGATTATATCGGTGGTAAACAAATTTAGGTCGATATTCTTTTTATCCACATCATCTGAGGGAACAGGCAAACCATTCATCGTAGTTGTTAAATATCGATCTCCCAATCCACGTATATAAATATCTCCGGTGCTTTCGTTTTGGGTAACTCCTGATATTTTTGATGTAGCTCCGGCAGCATCGGATACTCCCAGTGCCGACATTCTTTTTGAACCGATACTTTCTTTTATTCCTGTTGCCGCTTTCTGGTCCATTAACAACATGGCTTCCGATTCGCGACGGGCCTTTGCCACAACCTGCACTCCCTCTATTTCTAAGGTTGCAGGTTGCAAGGCCACATTTAATACAGTTTCCTCGTTTGGCTTAGCTTCGACCTGAAATTCCTTTGTGTCGTACGAAATAAAGGAAACCAAAATGGTATGAGTGCCTGATTGAATGTTTGGAAGTATGTATTTCCCATCGAAATCGGTGATTGTTCCCTGTGTTGTTCCTTTTATTACCACCGTGGTCCCGATAAGTGATTCGCTTGTTTTTGCATCGGTTACAGTCCCTGTTATTGTTCCGTTTTGTGCCGTAACCAGCAAAGTATAAATTAGCAAATAAATGCTAATGAGTAATTTTTTCATATTTAAAAGTTGCAGTGTTTATTATAAACTCAATTAGAATTTACAGTGGCAAAGCAACCCGAAATATGTTACAGGCGAATTACAGTAATTTTAAACTTAAATTACATTCGTTTAATTGTTTTGTAATGTATTTTCTGACCTTTTACAATTTTGTAACAGAAAAAAGCCTTTGCAAAAAATCTGCAAAGGCTTGACTATTTATCATTTACAACAAACTGATTATTTTTTTGAAAGTGTAAACAAGAACTCTATTCCACCCTCAGGTTTATTTCGTGCCGAAATTTTTCCTTTGTGTAATTGTATTGCATTTTTAACTATCGATAAACCCAATCCGGTTCCACCCTGCTCCCTGGTTCTTCCGGAATCGATTCTGTAAAAACGCTCAAAGATTCGATGTAAATGCTCTTCCGGAATTCCAACTCCCGAATCGGAATATGAAAAATAATGAAATTTTTTGTCCTCCATATAATTCTTTATTTCAATAGAAATGTTTTCGCCGGCATAATTTATAGAGTTTTCCATCAGGTTTTGGAATACTGAAGACAATAAAGAGTCATTCCCCTTTACCACAATATTTTCGTCAATGTTTAAAATACATTTAATATTTTTTTCAGTCAGTCTGCTTTCCAGATTTTCCCTTACATCAGAAATTATACTTTTAATATTTACAGGTTTAATCTCAAATAATTCTCCTGCATCCTCAATATTGTTTAACAACGAAATATCATTTAAGAGAAGATTAAGTCTCTCGGCCTGACCATGAGCTTTGTGTATAAAATACTGTTGTTTTTCTACCTCAATATCAGGATTACTCATTAATGTTTCTATATATCCTTTTATTGATGCAAGTGGTGTTTTTAACTCATGAGCAATGTTGGATGTAAGTTGTTGTTTTAATAATCTACGTTTTTCAGGACGGGTAATATCAGTAATCAAAACCTCAAAACTTTTGTCGGCAAAAACTATACAAAGTACCTTAAAATACCTTTCATTTTTGTTGATTGTCATTTCCAACTGCGGTAAATCATTACTTTGGAATTCGGTTTCACTGGCAAGAGTTTCGTCCAGAAATTTATTTATGTCTTTTAATTCAGGTATAGAAAAAATATATTCTGCTGAAATGGTGGAGGTATCAGAAATCATGCTGATATATTGAATAAAATGACTGTTTGCCAGCATTTTCTCTTTATTGGGTTTAAAAAAAGCAATGCCTTCATTCAAAATATTCATATGATTAAACAGCCTGTCTTTTTCGAGGGCTACATTGTTTTTTGCTTTACTCAGGTTATTGTAAATTTTAACAATCTGACTTCCAATCTCACCCAGTTCATTGTCAGGGAATTGACTTTCATTTTCATCAATAACCTCGTTTCTTCCTGCTTTTACAGCAAAGTCTTTTAGTTTTGTAATTGAAATTGAAAGATGTTTGGTTAATGAATTTATTATCAACCAAATACCAACAAATATTGCCAATACAAAAAACAGGAAGTATTTTTCAGCTTTTAAGAAATTCTCAACAGCCACATTATAAACCATTGCCGTGCGGACAAAATATTCTCCATAATTTCTTGCATAATAGTAAAAGTCCTGCCCGGTTGTTGCTGAATGACGGATATTTGATCCAATTTCTGAATACAACGCTTTTTGAATTTCAGGACGGTTAATATGATTTTCCATATTTTGGTAATCATCAACAAAACTATCGTACAATACCACACCCTTTTTGTCGATCACCGTAATTCTGATGTTCTTTTGTGGAACCAGATATTTTAATACATTGGCATTGTTAAAATTATTAGTTTCGAACAGGTTGTAATGTTCAATATAATTTTGAGAAATTTCACAAACATTCTCAAGTGTATTTTCAAGCTGACTTACTTTATATTGTTTTTCACGGTTTAACTGAAATAACAATATTGCCAGAGTAAAAATGAAAAATACAGCAATGAAATAGTAAAATATTTTTCTTCTGAATGATCTTTCTAATGGCACCGTTACTAATTTTAAATTTCAATTTTCAAATCTCAACTCTCAAATAAATACCAATACTTCAATTTTCAAATCCCAAATTTTTTAAATCATTTGAAATCTAAATATTATAATTGGACTATTTTTTAAAGGCATAACCATAACCTGATTTTCCTTTTATATTATTTCCGTATTCACCTATTTTTTTTCTCAGCCGTGCGATATTAACATCAACATTTCTTTCTGTAACAATGACATCATCACTCCAGATTCTATTAAGGATTTCATTACGATCGATGTACTGACCTTCATGTTTTAAAAGAAGTGCCAGAATTTCAAATTCCTTTCTTGTTAAATTAACAGGCTCGTCAGAGATTGTAACTGTTTTACTGTTTGTGTCTACCGCAAGATCATCGAATTTCAGCAATGTATTTGAACTTTCTATCTGAATTCCTCTTTTGAGCACAGCTTTAATTCTTGCAACAACCTCTTTAATTGAAAATGGTTTTGAAATATAATCGTCACCACCAACATTAAATCCGGTTAAAAGATCGTTTTCCGCTGTTTTTGCAGTTAAGAAAATAATAGGAACTGCAAGTTTTAGTTCCTTCCTGATTTTTGAAGCCATTTTATAACCTGACATTTCTCCCATCATTACATCAAGTAAAATAAGGTCGAACTTGTCCAATGGTTTTTTTAATGCCTGTTCCGCCGAAAATGCAATGTCTGTTTCAAATCCTTCGCTTGTAAGATTAAAATCGAGAATCTCGCATAAATCCTTTTCGTCGTCAACTATTAATATTTTTTGTCTTGAATTACCCATTTTGTATGAGTTGATAGTTTTACATTTCTTTAAACATATTTAAGCTAGTCAATTTTCTTGTGTCTGATATCTTTTCCTTCTATTGAATATATTGCTGCTTCTGCAATGTTAGTTGCGTGGTCCGCAATTCGTTCTATATTGGATAAAACCGCATTCATATTGATAAAGCTCATTAATATCTGTTTTTCTTCGTTTCCACCGCTACTTTTTTTGATGGCCTTTTTTAGTAACTTTTTATTGTTTTCACTAAAAACCGAATCATTTTTTATAGTCCAGATTGCATATTCTTTGTCATCGTTGGTAAATGCCAGTAATGCTTTATTTACCATACTCGAACTACTAATCAGCATATTTGAAATTAAATCTGATAATTCATCGTAAATTTCGGGAGCCTTAACATTATGAATAAAATTCAGAATATTAATTACCATATCGCCAACACGTTCGAGGTTTAAGATAATTCTGTAGCAGGCAATTACTTTTCTGATTTCAGAAGCGACCGGTTGATAAAGAACAATGGTATTTACAATTTTATCACTGATTTTTACCTCCAGTTTATCCAGTTTTTTTTCATTACTGTACATTTCTTTTACATGTTTCTCCGGGAAGTTTACTTCACCTGAGCTTACAAATTTTTCAAGCAAATCGAGTTGTGTTAAAACCGTATTTGCAAATTCCTCAAAGTCGCTTAATATGCTGTTTATAGCCTCGTCTTTTTTTGTTGTCATCGTATTTTGTAATTAAGTGAAGATAAAAAAATTAACCGAATTTACCTGTTAAATATTCTTCTGTTCGACGGTCTTTAGGCTTGGTAAACATGTCTTTGGTTTTACCATATTCAACCAATTCGCCGAGATACATAAACATCGAATAATCAGAGATTCTTGCTGCCTGAGACATATTATGGGTAACCATTAAAATAGAGTACTTTTCTTTTAATTCAACCAGTAAATCTTCAATTTTCGATGTTGAAATCGGATCCAGTGCAGAAGTAGGTTCATCCAGTAGAATCACCTCTGGATTAAATGCCAGTGCCCTTGCAATGCACAATCTTTGTTGCTGGCCTCCTGACAGGAAACTGCCTTTTTTATGCAGGGTATCTTTTACTTCATTCCAAAGGGTAACATTACTCAACGAACGTTCAACAATTTCGTCTCTTTCTGTTTTTTTAAGCCGAATTCCATTTAATTTGTATCCGGCAATAACATTGTCGTAAATACTCATTGTAGGAAAAGGATTCGGACGTTGAAATACCATACCCACTTTTCGTCGTAACTGAATGGTTGGCATATGTGTAATATCCTTTCCATTCAATATGAGAGTTCCTTTGGTTTCAATGTTTTCGTATAATTCATGCATCCGGTTAATGGCCCGTAATAAGGTGCTTTTCCCACAACCTGAAGGCCCCATAATTGCCGTTACACTGTTACGTTTGATATCTGCTGAAACCTTGTCAACAGCATATTTTCCTTTGTCGTATGAAACCGATAAATCTTTTATCGATAACACCGGATCTTTGATATTTACAATATTTTCGTTCATTGTTATCTATTTTGTTTGGGCGGCAATACGTTTTGAGATCAAATTTAAAGCTAATACCATTGCCATTAACAACAACGATGAACTCCAAATCAAATCCACCATGTTTGGATCGTTATAAAACTCCCAAATTAATAAAGGCACTGCACTTGTAGGTTTTGTAATATCGAGATTGATTATGGTACTGCCCAATGCGGTAAGCATCAATGGTGCCGTTTCTCCAAGAACCCTTGAAATTCCTAATAAAATTCCGGTTAATAAACCACTAAAACTTGTGGGAATTAAAACGCGTATTATCACTTTATAATAGGGCACTCCCAGTGCTAATGCTGCTTCTTTAATGGTTTGTGGAATCATTTTTAGTGTTTCTTCTGTAGAACGCACTATCATGGGTAACATCATAATTGCTAAGGAAACACTCCCGGCAAGAGCTGAAAAACCGTTGGTTATATTTTTTACGACCCACATATAGGCAATTAATCCGAGTACAATGGAAGGCACACCTTGTAATATATCTGATACATTTCTTGTTAGGTTAGCCAAAAACTTACCAGGATTTTCATACAAATAAATACCTGTTATTACTCCAACCGGAATGGCTATTACTGCGGCTAATGCCACCATTAATAATGTTCCGGTAATTCCGTTTGCAATGCCACCCGGTATTAATTCTCCATTACTTAGAGCCGTCATTGCTTCAAAAGTATCGGGTGGTGTTTTAATTAAAAAATCAAAACTAATTTGCTTTATACCTTTTGCTACCAACTTGTAAATTATTAAAACAATTGGAGAAATCGTAATCACGGAAAGAGTTATCACAAGGACTTTTACCATATTGTCCTTAATTGTTCTATTCCTTAAGTTCTTTGCCGTTATTTTTGAAACTGCTTCCATTTCTTTAAACCGTAATCTTTTTCTCACTTTAGTAAACAACCAAAATTGTTACCTAACTCATTTTTTTAATTATAAACTTCCCGATTGCATTAATAATTCCCGTTATCAAAAACAATAAAAGTCCGATGGCTATCAGTGAACTCAATTTTAATCCTTCCGCTTCGCCAAACTGGTTGGCTATTACCGATGCCATTGTATTTCCGGTACTGAAAAAACTATTAGGTATGATGTTCGCATTTCCAATAAGCATTGTAACAGCCATGGTTTCTCCCAAGGCACGGCCAAATGAAAGAATATAACCTGCAATAATACCTGACCTGGCTGTAGGGACAACTACATTAAAAATTACTTCAGATTTTGTTGCTCCCAAAGAATAAGCAGCTTCCTTTAATTCATTGGGTACCATTGAAATAATCTCGTTACTTAAAGAAGTCGCATAAGGAATGATCATTATAGCAAGTATCAAACTTGCAGTAAAAACACCAAATCCCTGGTTTGGTAATCCAAAGCTTATTAATACAGGACGCAAAACATAAAAACCCCATAAGCCATAAACAATTGAAGGGATACCTGCCAGTAGGTCAACCATTGTACCAAGAACCTTAGCCATTTTGGTTCCCCTGTAATACTCACCCAAGAAAAGCGATGCCGAGAAAGACAAAGGCAAACTAATTAATAGTGCCGCTATTGAAGTAACAATTGTTCCTGCTATAAAAGGAAGTGCACCGTAATTTTCTTTCCCATCCGTGGGATTCCAGATATTCGAATATATAAACTTAAATCCGAAATTCTTAAATGCAGGAACAGAACCCTGAACCAAAGAATATATCATTCCTCCTGCTACCAAAAGGATTATAAATGAAGACAAGAGTAATACTCCCTTGGTTATTTTATCGCTATTCATTTACAAACGAAATTCTTTCGTGATTTGAATAGTGAGATTGAGAATCTGTTTTAGCTAACAGATTCTAATCCCAAAATTCATTGTCATGGATATGTATTGCGTTGAGGAAATATTATTAATTTAATAAAGCTTCATTGCCATATTTTACTGAACGTAAGATTGCTTTTGCTTTTGTTGCAGCAGCGTCCGGTAGTGGAGCATAATGAACTTTTTCTGCTTGTCCCTGAGCTTCAGCACTTACCAGCCAATCAAGAAATTGAACTGTACCCATAGCCTGTTCTTTTGAGCGACCGTTGTAATTTTGATCTTTGTACAGAATTATCCAGGTAAATCCGCTAATCGGGTAAGCCTCAGGATCATCAGAATTTGTTAGCATCACCCTTGTGTCAGCAGGAATTTCTCCTTTTGCAGCTGCACTAACCGATGCAATTGATGGTTCGATATAGTTACCCGAACTGTTTTGAACCAGGGCAGTTTGAATTTTTTGTGCAAATGCATATTCCGAGCCAATGTACCCGATGGCACCCTCGGTTTGTTTAATGGTACCTGCAACTCCGGGATTACCTTTTGCTCCCATACCCGTGGGCCATTGTAATGCTTTTCCTTTACCTACTTCATCAGCCCATTTTGAGCTAATTTTGCTCATGTAGTCACTGAAAATGTAGGTTGTTCCACTGCCATCCGAGCGATGAATAACCGCAATATCTTTATCCGGTAAAGACAAACCACTGTTATTGGCTGCAATTTGTGAGTCATTCCATTTTGTAATTTCACCCATAAATATTTTTTCCAATAACTCATTTGAAAGTTTCAGTCCTTCTACACCGGGGAGGTTGTATGCAATAACAACCGCACCCAATACAGTAGGGATATGAACGACATCAGCCGGCATTTCTGCCAGTTTTTCGTCATTTAAATAGGCGTCAGTTGCTCCAAAGTCAACAACTTTATCAGTTAAACTTCTGATACCACCACCTGAACCAATTCCACCGTATGTTAAAAGTGTTCCGGTTTCGGAAGTGTAAGCCTTGAATACCATATTGTAGTATGGCATTGGAAAGGTTGCTCCGGCAGCTGTCAAAGTAACTTTTGACGAACTTGCCGATTTTTCTTTTGCATTTTTGCCCGAATTGCTACATGCACTCAAGACAAAAATTGCCAAAATAATGATTGCTAAATTTTTCATTTTAATTTTCTGTTTTTTGAATATTTTAAAATTTTAATTCTACGTTAAAGTAGACATACGAGGTTGAAGGAATTGAAGAATCAGCCGGCCCCCAGAATCTGTAGTTTGGTGCTATTTTTACTCCTTTTATTGGAGCATACTCGAAACCTGCCATTATCAATTGACCATCATTATTGTAGTTCCATGGATTTTGTTCTCCTTCAACGGTTTTTGATTTAAGATCATCGAAACGTGCGAAAAACATAAATTTGTCAAACGCCTGATAAGTGGCGTAAAAAGAAGTTCCGTAAACATCTCTTCCTTCAACGTCCATTCCAAAATTTTTCTGGTAATTATACTCACCCCCAACAACAAGTTTTTCACCCTTATAACCTAAAAATGTTGCCAGTGATTGTTGCTTAATGGTATCTCCCATATTATCAACAAAAACCCTGGCCACCACATTTTTAACCGGCGTTACGGTAACTCCGACACCCGGACGTACATAATTATCGTTTTGCAAAACTTTGTAACCTTCACCATTTATAACAGAAAAGTCTGCACTAATAAAATCGGCGAATTTGTATTCGATATTTATACCCAAATCAGCACTTGAGTTAAACTTGTAAGCATCCTGATATGATTTCTCGATGTAACGCAATCCCCAGGTTTTTTCTGAAACCTTAAACTGAGTCGTTGAAATCATACCTCCGGAAACTTTAAATCCTTTGTTTTTATATTGAATATATGCATTCTTTAAGTATGCTACCCGTTGAAATGCTCCCACTTTAGGATCACCAACGTCCATTACAATTTTAGCATACCATTGAGGTGTAAAATTGTACTCGTAACCTAAATATGCCCTTGTGATCTGAAAACTCTTTTTGGTTTCACCACCATCTTTGAAAGCGGTATTAAAATTTGTAAAAATCAAAGCGACTGGTTTTCCATTCGGTTTAAAATCATCAGATGAATCCTGACTAAATACTGTTGAAATGATACCTGGTATCAAAAACAACAATAAAATTGTTTTTTTCATTTACTTAAGATTGAATTTTGTTTTTTTTTACAGGGGCAAAGGTGTTGCTTAGGAATTACATTCGAGTTACATAAATATTACAAAACGATTAATTTTTATAGCGCATGTTTTGGTAAGTCACTGATTATTAAACCATATGATTTATTGTTCATTTTGTAACAAAAATGAAATATTTTGATTTAATGGAAATATTCTGATTTATTGAGAGGAAAAAGTTATTAGAAGAGTTTCTATGTGCTCCCAGGAAATATATTTGAAATTTTGAGCTCTTTTTTTGCCTTCATCATAATTATATCCATCCTGTACCACCAACATTCCTGCAGGAAAGTTTTTGCCCAGCGAGAAATTTGTTATTTCAATACCATCCGTTTCTTCTACTCCATCAATTTCTCCATCAACAATTCTGAAACTTCCTAAGTACTTATTGTTACCCTGCCTTTCAAAAACTGCATAAGAATAATTTCCCTGTGAAGAAGCAATTAAATAACCATTTCCCTGTTCAGTTTTATACACTGCCAAACCTTCAATGTCATATCTGATATTTTTGTTTTCCGCTGAACTGTTGTTAATGTATTTACCTATATTGTTTCCATTTGGTTCAGCATCAAATTTCCAGATGCCATCTATTTCTTTACCTATATAAACTGTTGAATATTTGTCGTCTGCTACCATTCCTTCAGTTTGAGAATCCAGGTTAAAAGAACGAACCAAATTTGCATCGACTTTCCCTTCATTTTCAAAAAGTTCCCATTGTTCCACTTCACCTGCTTTACTATTTATAAATACATAGTATTTTTCAGAAACCGGGCTGTTATACATACACAATCCATAAACTTCTCCTTTCATCCGGCAGGTAATAATTCCTGAATGAATACTATCCAGCACTCCACCCTCCGAGATTTTGAATAAAGAAATGGAATGAGAACTACGGTTACTGCAAGCCAGAATATCAATTTTTTCATTATTTAACGGAAAGTTATATCGAATATCACAATTATTCATTTTCCCGTAAGGATAGTAGTTTAACTGTTTTCCATTTAAATCGTACGAAGCAATACCTCCTCTTTTGTCGGTTCCATAAACTACTGATTTTGCGGGATTTTTGTGATTTATCCAAATTGCCGGATCATCGGCTGCATCGGCATTTTTAGCTTGAGGAACCGGATCGGTTTCTACTGACGCTTTCACTGTGTTATGAATATGTTCTCCCTCTTTCCTGGAGCCTTCGCTTTGCCTTTCACAGGAAATACAAAAGATATAAACCAATATAAAAAATGCAGCTAATATATTTTGGAGTGATATTGCTTTTGATTTGAAGAGTATTTTTTTCATAAAAAATCAGCAATTATTATTAACATCTAATATACTACCAATTTAAGTTCTGAAATCAATAAAAAAAGGAGCGACTTAATTATCGCTCCTTGTTTTCCAAAATATTTTATTTTTACTGTTGTTGTCTTGTAAATGTTATAAAGTCACGTTGTGCTTTAACCAGATTCACTGAGTGCAGCAGCAACTGCTCAATTTCCGATATTATTTTAAAGTACAATTGAGAATTACGTGTATTTACATCTTTACTTTTAATTCTCTTAATCTGAACTTTTTCGTATTTGTTTAAAATTCCAATAATCTGGTCACGTTCTTCAATTAGTTCATCCAGATTTTCAAATTTTTCCTGTTTTATTACATTCAAGGCATTATTAAAGAAAGTATCTACTCTTAATGCAACTGAACTCATTTCTTCACATTGTTCGGGCAAAAACGGTTTATGGTTATTCTCAATATGGGTAATCATCGGATTAAGCATAAAATGAACCGCGTGAGCCATTTCCCTTTTATGCTCCATCATCTGCACATAAAAATGGCTGGTATCCACGCTACTTTCCGCAATTTGTTGAACAACCGAATAAACTTTATCCTTGTTTTTCTTTGCTTTTTTTGAAAAGGTTTTGCACTCTTCTTCTATCTTTCTTAAACCACCTCGTTTCTCTTTTATAAAGGCATCAATTCCACCGGAAACAATTCGGCTTGAGAACACAAATGCTTTAACTAATTGCTTGGAACTTTTTGCAATAATTTGTTCCAAAGCATCTTCGCTTTCAATAGTATCTTCCTCTTCTTCTACTTTTTGAGATGCACGTTTTTTCAGCATCGAATGTGTTCTGATAATCATAATCAGAGCAATTACGACAAATACAAAAATCATAAATTTACCGCTTAAAGATATTACCAACGCGACAAAACCCGATACTGAAAATGCAATCAGAGCGGTAAGAAACCAACCACCAATTACCGCAAATACCCCTGAAATACGATACACAGCACTTTCCCTGTCCCAGGCCCGGTCGGCCAGCGATGTTCCCATAGCCACCATAAATGTTACATAGGTAGTCGACAGCGGTAATTTTAATGAGGTACCAATTGCAATTAATATACTTGCTACCACAAGGTTTACTGATGCCCTGATTTTATCAAATGCCGGTGGTTCTTCTTCGTTATAATAATCTGATTGTACTGGAACAAATCTGGAATGAATAGTTTCTGTAAATGACTGCGGAAAAATTCGTGAAAGTTTTCTGTTAAAATTAGTAGTTCCCCTGACAATAAAACGAGCTGCAAACGAAGAACCAAACCTTTCTGCTCCTTCACTTTGTCTGGATAAATCAATAGAAGTAGCAATCACACTTTTTGCCTTTTTAGAAAGTATCAGAGTGATAATCATAACCAAACCGGCTATTAAAAGCATATAAGTCGGAGTGGCTACTTTACCCGCCAGGTTAATCATTGAATAAGTATCAGGATTTGAGGCTCCCTGAGCCATCCAGTCCTGGAACGAGTTGAAACCTGCAAGCGGAACACCAATAAAGTTTACTAAATCGTTGCCGGCAAAGGCCATTGCCAAAGCAAAAGTTCCGACCAATACAATAACTTTCAGTATTTTAATATTGAATACCCACTTCAGGAGTTGAATGATAACCACCCAGGCAACAAAGCTGTACAGCAATACCATTCCGCTGTTACTTTTGAACCACTCCTGTACAGTTATCCCGCTTCCCAGTTCAATATCTGCAAAAGAAGATCCTTTCATACCTTTAATCAGCATAAAGTAGGTTATAGCTGTAATTGCAAGGCCGCCAAAAACAGAACCAAAATATTTCATTGGTTTTCTGTAATTAAAAGAAAACACCAAACGCGAAATATATTGTACGAAAGCACCAACCGTGAAGGCTATAAAAACCGAGAGCAGAATTCCCGTAATAATTGCCAGGGCCTTACTGGAGTTAATATAATTCGAAAGCTCCGCCATAACAATTCCGCCATTGGCTTTAATTTTAATGATAGAAACTGCAACTGCCGAACCCAGCAATTCAAAAACAATAGACACCGTTGTTGAGGTAGGCATTCCAAACGTATTGAACATGTCCAACAGAATTACGTCTGTTATCATTACAGCCAAAAATATGACCATGATTTCAGAAAAGAAAAACATGTCGGGATGAAAGATTCCTTTACGGGCGACCTCCATCATACCATTCGAAAATGTAGCACCCACCAGTACACCTAAACTGGCCATTAAAAAGATGAGCCATTTAGGAGCTGCTTTTGAACCAATTGCTGAATTCAGGAAGTTAACTGCATCATTACTAACACCTACAATAAGGTCTGAAATAGCAAGTGCAAACAGAACTACAACTAGAATCAAGTAAAAATTTTCCATTATTTTGGTTATTAGTTATGGTCGTCAAAAATATATGAATTGTATATTCACTTTTGGTTTTCAATATAAACAAAATATTAAAGAACTGTTAAATTTCTATTAATCAATCTGTAATATTTATTTGTAATTTTACGCCGCACAATAATCATAACGAATGAATAAATTTTCCTCACGACAGGTTGTTATATTTCTTGCCCTTATTTTAACCGTAATTGTTGGGCTTGGATGGTACTATCTTATTATTACCGATTTCTCTTTTGTATTTATGATTATCGGACTAGTAATATTTTTCTTTATTGCATATTTTATTATTCAGTTTGCCATTAATAAAATTCTTCTCGAAAAAATCAGGCCGATATATAAAATCATAGATTTTAAACCCGAAAAAAAAAGTATCACAACCGATGAGTTAAAACATTCCAAAGGATTTATTGAACTTCTGGAAGTAGAAAAAGACGTGCAGGACTGGGCAAAAAACCAAAGGCAGGAAATTGAACGACTGAAAGAACTTGAACGTTACCGAAAAGATTTTGTAGGTAATGTATCGCATGAATTAAAAACACCAATTTTTAATATTCAGGGATATATTCTAACACTGCTTGAAGGAGGACTGGAGGATCCGAATATAAATAAATTATATCTGAACAGAACTGAAAAGAGCATCGACAGAATGATTTCTATTGTTGAAGATCTGGAATCGATAAATAAGTTGGAAACCGGAGAATTAAAGCCAAAGTTCGGCGTATTTGATGTTGTGAAAGTGGTTGAAGAAGTTTTTGAATTACATCAGCCTTTGTCAAAAGAAAGAAAAATTTCATTATTGATTAATGAAAAACCTGACAAGCAGTTATTGGTAAAAGCTGATAAGAAGCGTATTACAGAAGTCCTAACCAATCTGGTAGTGAACGGAATAAAATACGGGACTAAAAACGGATTTGTAAAAATAAGCTTTTACGATTTTGATGACAAAATAATGCTGGAGGTTTCAGATAACGGAATTGGTATTGATAAAAAGAATTTATTACGAATCTTTGAAAGATTTTACCGGGTCGATAAATCACGTTCCCGGGAGCAGGGAGGAACCGGACTTGGCCTTTCGATTGTGAAACACATCATCGAAGCTCATAACCAGACTATAAATGTTCAAAGTGTTTTGAACGAAGGGACTACTTTTACATTCACCCTTGAAAAAGCCAAATATTAACCTAACTTTGTGATTCTTAAAATAATTCGGATTTTAATATCCGTTTAATAATGAGGTGGTATATTTGTTACCCATTTAACAAACTAATTATGGAAGACAATATTTTTAAAATTTTGCTGGTCGACGACGAAGAAGATATTCTTGAGTTTATTAGCTATAATCTTCAGAAAGAAGGATATAAGGTTTTTACGGCAAAAAATGGTGTTGAAGCAATTAAAGTTGCAGAGAAACAAGTTCCACATTTGGTGATCCTTGATGTGATGATGCCCGAAATGGACGGAATTGCTGCATGTGAAGAAATGAGAAAAATTCCGGCCCTTGATAATACAGTGATTGCTTTTCTTACCGCACGTGGTGAAGACTATTCCCAGGTTGCAGGTTTTGAAGCAGGAGCCGATGATTATATAACAAAACCTGTAAGACCAAAAGTATTGGTTAGCCGTGTAAAAGCATTACTAAAACGTACGGGTGAAAGCGTTGCTCCGCCAGCTCCGGTAAATGAAAATACGGTAAATATTGGCAATCTGTTAATCGACAAAGAACGTTATCTTATCCGTATTAACAATGAAGAAATGGTATTACCCCGCAAAGAATTTGAATTGTTATCTCTTTTGGTTTCAAAACAAGGAAAGGTATTTACCAGGGAAGAGATTTATCACTCGGTATGGGGAGAAAATGTTGTGGTTGGCGACAGAACCATTGATGTTCATATCAGAAAGTTACGTGAAAAAATTGGTAACGAACATATTAAAACGCTGAAAGGAATCGGTTATAAGTTTGTAGAATAAAATTTTAGAGAAAATAAATTACAGGGTATAAAATTAAAAACCCAAGAACATAGCCTGCTGCAACCTGTAGCAGGCTGTTTTTTTGCAAAACCAAACGTGATGTTCCGATTAATCCTGATACAATTACCAAAATAATTACAGCACTAACCGGATTAATTCCGGTTCTGAACGATATTGCAAAAAATGTAGCAGTTACAGCGCCAATTGCAGCCATGTGAATGCTTATTTTCCATTTGAAGGAGATAAACAAAAGACAAATTATTAACAGCACCGACCCAAGCATAAAAAGTTTAAACATCGACAGAAAATGTATTCTTCCCAATAAAACAAAACCGATGTAGTAATAAATTGCAGTAAGCAATAACGGAACGATACTGTCGCGGCTGTTTTTCATTAAAAAATCAAATTTTGGATTAAAGGATAAAATGGCGATGGTTAACATGGGCAATGTAGCGGTGCTAAAAAAGATAACAAGAAGGACAAATCTTTTAGCCTCTGCAGTTAACATGTTTTCGTAGAATCCGGATAAAAACAAAAGAATAAAACCAAGTGTGGGAGTAAGAATTGGATTAAATACTATCGAAATTATTCTGGAAACTTTTTCAAGCATAATATCAAAGTTCTTTACGAAGTCTGGCTACGGGAATTCCAAGTTGTTCGCGGTATTTAGCTACGGTACGGCGGGCAATATTATACGATTTTTCCTTTAAAATATTTGCCAGTTTATCATCGGTAAGCGGTTTCTTTTTATCCTCGTTGTCAATACAATCCTGAAGAATCTTTTTAATTTCACGTGTCGAAACTTCCTCACCGTCATCTTTTTGCAATCCTTCAGAGAAGAAATATTTAAGCGGATAAATTCCAAAATGAGTTTGAATGTATTTACTGTTGGATACTCTTGAAATTGTTGAAATATCAAGTCCTGTTCTTTCAGCAATATCTTTAAGAATCATCGGACGAAGCCTGGTTTCATCTCCATCCTGAAAATATTCTTTCTGAAAATTAATTATTTCCGACATGGTAAGCAACAGCGTGGTTTGTCTTTGTTGAAGCGCATCGATAAACCATTTTGCTGAATCCAATTTTTCCTTTACAAATTTTACCGCTTCCTTTTTATTTTTATTCTTGTTTTTATGATTTTCGCCTAAAGCACGAAGCATGCTTAAATAGGTTTCGTTAATCCTCAATTCGGGAACATTTCGCTGATTTAAGGAAAGTGCCAAATCACCGTCTACAATTTCAAGAATAAAATCAGGAACAATATGTTGATTCGACTTGTTTAACGGATTACTGTATGAACTTCCCGGTTTAGGATTCAATTTCAGAATATGATCAATGGCATCTTTTAATTCTTCATCTGTAAGTTCAAGTCTTGACTGGATCTTGGAATAATGCTTTTTTGTAAATTCATCAAAAAACTCGGTAACAATAGTATGTGCCACATCGTTTTCACCTTTGTATTTTTTGCTGAATTGAATAAGCAGGCATTCTCTCAAATCTCTTGCCCCAACTCCGGGCGGATCAAAATCCTGGATTATTTTCAGGATGGTATAAAGTTTATCTTCTGAAACTTCAATATTCAGATTAAAAGCCAGATCATCACTAATTGCAAGCAGATCACGTCGTAGATAACCATCATCATCAATATTCCCGATAATATACTCTGCAAGTAACCTGTCATCTTCTGAAAGACTAACCATTCCCAGTTGTTCAATCAAAAACTCATGAAACGAAATACCGACTGAAAATGGAATATCAACATGAACATCGTCTTTTGAATAGTTATTGGTATTTAATTTATATGATGGAATATCTTCATCCTCATCATAATAATCATCGTAGGTAAATTCATCGTTATCTATATCGGAATCAACATCGGCATCGTCTCTTACCTCAATATTTTCTTCTTCCTGCGGACTATCAGATTCCAACTCCAGAACAGGATTTTCTTCAAGCTCTTTTTTTATTCGTTGTTCAAGTTGCAAAGTAGGGATTTCCAAAAGCTTTATCACCTGTATTTGCTGCGGCGAAAGCTTCTGAAGCAATTTTTGTTGTAATATTAATTTTTGCTTCATCTCCCCGTTGATTAGTTAGGTTGGCTAATTTACTACTTTTTGACTTTAATTTTTTAAAAATTATTTAGAACTCGGCATTTTTTGGAGTCCGGGCAAAAGGAATCACATCGCGAATATTACCCATGCCTGTGACAAATAAAATAAATCTTTCAAAACCCAATCCAAATCCGCTGTGTTCCACCGATCCAAAACGTCGTGTATCCAGATACCACCACATTTCTTCTACCGGAATATCCATTTCCTTCATTCGTTTTTCGAGTTTTTCAAGATTTTCTTCACGTTGTGAACCACCAATTATTTCCCCTATCTGCGGAAACAAAACATCCATAGCTCCTACGGTTTTGCCGTCATCGTTTTGTTTCATGTAGAATGCCTTAATATCTTTAGGATAATCAGTAAGAATTACAGGACATTTGAAATGTTTTTCAACAAGGTATCTTTCGTGTTCGCTTTGTAAATCTATTCCCCAATCTACCGGGAACTGAAACTTATTTTTCTTGTATGGTTTTGATTTTTTTAAAATATCTATGGCCTCTGTATAGGTAATTCGTATAAAATCATTATTCAGAACAAACTCCAGCTTTTCTATTAAATCCATAGAACGCTGATCCTGAGGTTTATTTTTTTCTTCCTGTTTTAACCTGTTTGCCAAAAACTGAAGGTCATCCATACAGTTTTCAAGTGCATATTTAATAAGGTATTTTAAAAACTCCTCAGCCAAATCCATGTTGTCATTCAAATCATAAAACGCCATTTCCGGCTCAATCATCCAAAATTCTGCAAGGTGCCTTGTGGTGTTTGAATTTTCAGCTCTGAAAGTCGGACCAAAAGTGTAAATCTCGCCTAAAGCCAAAGCTCCAAGTTCTCCCTCCAATTGTCCTGATACAGTTAAATTGGTCGCCTTCCCAAAAAAGTCCTGATTATAATCAATTTCGCCATTTTCATTAAGTGGTGGATTTTTGGGATCAAGGGTGCTTACCCTGAACATTTGACCGGCACCTTCTGCATCGCTGGCAGTCACTATCGGAGTATGCAAATAGTTAAAACCTTTTTCGTTAAAATATTTGTGGATGGCAAAAGCCATGGCATGCCTTACTCTGAAAACGGCACTAAAAGTATTCGTTCTGAAACGCAAATGTGCATTTTCCCGCAAAAATTCCAGCGTATGTCTTTTGGGTTGAATAGGGTATTTATCCGGATCAGAACCTCCCAACAAATCAATCTGTTCTGCGAGCATTTCAATACTTTGTCCGCTACCTGCCGATTCGGCCAATTTACCTGTTACTGACAGTGCGGCCCCGGTATTGATATCGCGTAGTAAAGATTCTTCAAAATTATTTACATCAACAACCACCTGCAAATTGTGAATGATCGAACCATCGTTTAATGCAATAAAAATTACATTTTTGCTTCCTCTTTTTGTTCTTACCCAACCTTTTGCAACAACAGTTTCGTTAGCTTTTCCTTTTTGCAGGATATCCTTGATTTTTGTTCGTTTCATATTACTGCTTTTATATCGCCAGATCTTTATTTTCAAATTAAAGCATACAAAAGTACATTTTTAAATGAATTTAGCTTGAGAGCATTTTAAAATATCTGTTTTCTTGATGAATACATAAAATGAAAAACCATTCTGCAGAAATGAATCTGAGAATGGTTTAACTTTCGAATTGATTGATTAATCCCTGTAATTACAGGGCAGCGAGTATTATTTTCTTTCCAGGGTTCCCGGTACAGGAACTTTGGCATTTTTCATAAAACCAATATCTCCCATAACATATGTATCAGGACCAAGTTTCATATCCGAGTTCATAATTTCTTCCCTTGTAACTTCTTTACCTGTGTAGGCAGAAATACGTCCCATTATAGCAGTTAATACAGAATTGGCAGTTTCTTCAGCCTCGTTAAAAGGTATATCCTGTCGAATACAGGTAATCAAATCTTTATGTTCCTGCACGTAAGGACTAGTTTCATGATCTTCAAAAGAGAACAGTTCTGTTCCGGCACTGTCTTTTATTGTTGACGTTCCTCCCTGTGAAGTAAATGAGGCTCCTTTTGTGCCGTTAAACACTTCATAAACACCGGTAGTACAACCATTAATCTGGCGACACATACTATGAATATGACGTCCGTCATCCATTACATAATCTACACTGAAATTGTCATACTGATCACCGGTAATCCTTCGTTGACGTGAACCAAACCCTAAGGCTTTTTCAGGATGAGCACCCATAAACCATGCAGCTACGTCGATGTTATGAACATGTTGTTCAACAATGTGATCACCGGATAACCAGGTCCAGTTTACCCAGTCGCGAATCATCCACTCCATTTCGCTCCATTTTGGATTGTTATCACGATGCCACAGTTTTCCGCCATTCCAGTATACATTTGCTCCGATAATATGACCTATAGCATTGTTAGCCAATTCGTTGTAAATATTAATATATTTATGTTGGTGCCTGCGTTGTGTGCCCGTAACTACCTTAATTCCAGCAGCATCAGCCATTTTTGCGGCTGCAATAACCTGACGAATACCAACCGGATCAACGGCAACAGGTTTTTCCATAAATACATGTTTTCGTGCTTTAACAGCAGCCTCAAAATGTTCAGGACGAAATTTAGGTGGAGTAGCAAGAACGACAATATCCACATCGGATTCGATAACTTTTTGAAATGCATCAAAGCCTACAAAACAGTTTTCTTCAGGAACCTCAACATTCTTTTCCGTTTTAATTTTTTCTCTTGCACTGTCTACTCTGTCTTTAAAAACATCTGCAAGTGCAGTAACCTGAACCGTGTCTCCACCGGCTTCCAAAAAGTTAACTGCTGCACCTGAACCGCGGCCCCCACAACCGATAATTCCTGCTTTAAGTACTTTTCCGGCCGGAACTGTATCCAGCATAGGCGGGAAATTATATTCGCGGGATTTCCAGTCAAATACCGCAGTTTCGTTTGATTTTCCTCCACTACAAGATGAAAGTGAACCTACACCCATTGTACTCGCTGCTCCTATAGCTGCAGCACTACCTAAGAATTTTCTTCTTGAAAACTGATTCTTACTCATGATTATAATTTTTAGTCGATTTTAGGATTTAAATTATTTTTATTTATTGTTTTAATTATCAGAAAGATATAATTCTATTCAACGATTTTATTTTCTAATTATTATTAGCGCTTGCCATTGTATTCTCGTTATGTTCGCACACTACCCTAAATCCAATATAATTACAGTCAGACAACCACCAAATACTTTTCGGCATTTGCGGATCTGTTTTCATCCAGGCTTCCGATTTTGTAAAATCTCGTGCAGCACTTCTAATTTCACCAACATTGCTTTTAAAAGTACCTCCCCTGATAACACGTTCTTCTCCGCTGGCCGGCCCTTTTGGATTTACAGCACCATCTTTCAATTTTTCGTATGCATCCTCAGCGTACCAGTCAGAACAATATTCGGCAGCATTTCCCAACATGTTTTTCAATCCAAACGGATTAGCTTCTACATTTTCCGGTTCCTGAGTTTTGGCACCACTGTTCTTTTCGAAAATAACGTAATTATTTATTACATCACTTTCCTTTCCAAATATTTTCCCAATGAATCCTTTTTCAGCAAAATCTTTTGGTTCACCTTCAAAAAAGAATGGAGATTCTGTTCCTCCGCGAGCTGCATACTCCCACTCAGCTTCAGTAGGCAAACGATAGGTTTTACCGGTTACCTGCGATAGCCATTTACAAAATGTTTCAGCAGAATGGTAACTCATGGTTATTGCAGGACGATCCCCCAGGCCCCAGTTTTGATCGGGTTGACCATAGGGTGGTGTTGGCCCCGAAATAGCATCAACATCTGTCTCTGTTCTCGTACCTTCGGTATCTGTAGTTCTTCCTTCTGCTGCGGTAGCCGAATAAAATGCGAGATAGACATCCCAGCTAATTTCTATTTCAGACATAAAGAAAGGGCTAAGTTTAACTTCCTTTTGCGGACCTTCGTCTGGTTTTCGCATTGCTTCCGTTTCAGGACTTCCAATTTTAAATGTCCCTCCGGGAATGGCTTTCATGTTAATTGAAACAGTTGTGTTGGGAATGGTTTCTGTAAAATCCTTATGTTCTGTTACGACAGTCGCAGCAGTGAACTTTTCTTTCGATTCGTTTCCTGAACTTCCAAATGAAACATTTTTAGCATGAAGTGCATTTGGATCGTAATGCCCAACATGTAAGTGGCAGTTAATACAGCGAAGTTCATCTTCTTTTTGGGTGTAATACAGATGAGCATTTTGTCCATCTTTAGTCAAGGTTAATGGAAATAAATTTTGATGACAACCCACACATGATTCCTTAAACACATGGTGGCTTGCATACTCAAGCGTAGATTTTTGCTCCCAGTTAAAATCGGCGCTGTCCTTAAAGATGAATCCATAAGCATCTCTTGCTGACGCTTTTATTTTTTCTTTTAAATAATTTTGTCCCTTAGGTGGCAGATGACAATCAACACACCCGATTTGTATTCCTACACGGGTATCGTAATGAACTGATTTTTTCCAGGAGTCAAAAACATGTGGATGAACATGACACATTTCGCATGATTCGTTGGTGGAAGTAGCTTCTATGGCTTTGTTGCCATAAATTGTTGCTATAATTCCAATTGTAAAGCCAATAAGTAAAATTAGCAAAATTTTCCTGCGTAAGAATCCAACAAATCTTTTCAACATATTCAACGTTTACTTTAGGTTCAATTGATTTAAAATGAACCCCAAAAATAGCAATTTATTAAAAAGATATTCAATAATATGTTGAATTGTGCGGTATTTAGAAAGAATTAATCAATTAGATTTTATTCAGACAATTAAAATTGATTGATATATTCTAACATTCAAAACAAAACATTTGGTATAGGTACATAAACCTCTATTGTTTTAATTGATACAAAAAAGGTTGCCTGAGAAGACAACCCGGGGAATAATTAATTCTCGAAAAGAATTAAGAAGAGGATAGAAAAAACTCTCTTGAAATGTTTTAACCATTTACATTTCAATATTAAGAACAACACATTACAATTAAGTTAAACATTAATTTAGAATCTGTTAAATCACTTTTCAGGAGAGTATTTATTTCGTATCTTTCGGAAAATGAACACCTTAAGCAAACAATATTATTATATTCTCGATTTTATATTTCCATCGTTATGCATATCATGTGGCAACAGATTAGTAAGTCAGGAGAAATATTTGTGTATCGATTGTTGGATTGATTTACCTGTAACCAATTTTCATTTAAAAAAAGAGAATAAGGTTGCCCAGCTATTTTGGGGAAGGGTAAATATTGAAAATGCCGCATCTTATTTTGCCTACTACAAGAACAGCAATTATCAAAAACTGATTCACGACACCAAATACAAGGGGCTTAAAGAACTGGGTTTTGAAACCGGAAGAAGATTTGGATTATCACTTTTAGGGTCCAAAGAATTTACTCAGGTTGAGATAATCGTGCCTGTACCGCTTCACCCAAAAAAACTAAAAAAAAGAGGATATAATCAGAGTGAATGGATTGCCAAAGGGATGGCAGAATCGATGAAAAAAACATTATCCTCAAATAACCTGAAAAGAAAAATTCACACTTCTACACAAACTTCTAAAAACAGATTTGAAAGATTTGAAAATGTTGAAAATATTTTTGAGGTTGAAAGACCTGAAGAGTTTCAAAACAAACATATTTTACTTGTAGATGATGTAGTAACTACAGGCTCTACACTTGAATCCTGTGCTTTGGAACTTTTAAAAATTCCGGAAGTAAAAGTGAGTGTTGCAACTTTGGCTTTTGCCGATTATTAAAGTTTTGCATGTGCTAATTATAATTGATCCTATATTTCGCCTTTCAACTTCTTTTAAATTTGTTTGTTAAAAAGCAAAAAAGAATCAATGAATTTTATAATCAGCAAATATATTCCCGGAGTTTCACCCGGAGTTACTTTACCGTCGAAACAAATGTTTGTTCTTTTGGGTGAAAAAGGAATACGCAGCATGGTAAGCGATCACTACGATTTATTAAAGAATAGCAGGATTAAAGATTTATTTCCTAAAAACCCTGTTGCGCTTGAAAAAGCAAAAGAACATTCTGCTGATTTTTTTATTCAGATTTGCGGCGGTCCTGAATATTTTAACCGGAACCGGGGAAAACCACAATTAAAAAGAAGACATTTACCTTTCAAAATTACACCAAAAGCAAGGGAGGAATGGCTCAATTGTTACATTCAAGTTTTAAAACAACTTGATTTGCCGGAAGAAGTTCTTTTTTCTTTTTGGAATTATCTTGATACTTTTTCAAAATGGATGGTAAATACAATAGAAAAGGAATAATGGATTTTTGATCCTTGTTACAAATTTTCAGAATCTGATTTACCCCATTGATAAGATTCTATTTTCAATCCTGAAAGATTTAAAATACGCTCAACCACCGTTTCTACTGCCTGTTCAATAGTTTTTGGTTTACTGTAAAATGAAGGAATTGCCGGACAAATTATTCCTCCTGCCAGTGTAACTTTTTTCATATTTTCAATATGAATCAAACTTAAGGGGGTTTCTCTGGGAACTAAAATCAACTTTCTTCTTTCTTTTAACATTACATCGGCTGCACGGGTAATTAAGTCATCAGAAACACCATTGGCAATACGTCCAAGATTCCCCATTGAACATGGGCAAATTATCATTGTATCGAAATCGGAGGAACCCGATGCAAAAGGTGCATAAAAGTCATCTTTCTCATAAACATGAAACGGGAAAGTTGCCTCGAATTCTGTTTTTAGTTCATAATCCCAAATGTCTCTGGCATTCGACGAAAAAACAACAGCTACCTCATCCAACTGCTTTTTTATTTCCCTTATTTTTTGAAATAAAATGCTGGCATAAATTGAACCACTTGCTCCTGTTACAGCTATAACTATTTTCCGATTCATTATTTATTTTTTACCTGCGCCCAATCTGGTAGTAAAGTGCCAGAGTAGCCACAAAATTAAACTGGTTTCGCAACCAATAATAAGGAGGTTCTACCGGCGGTTTGTCTCTGACCGGTATTAAAGAATAGGCAAGTCTTAAATCAGTTTTCCAGTTATCCGACATCTTAAACTGAAAACCAATAAGCGCCTGTAAATCGAAAGGACTAAACTTATTCTGGTCCTCGGGCGGGAATTCCCCATATTCATTAAATTCTTTTCCGCTTAACAAAAAACCCGGTGAAAGTCCTCCAAGGATTGACATTCTCTCATTTGCGCGAAACGCTGCATACAATGGCAGATCGATATAATTTAACCTCATGATATATTTTGTGGGGTCATTTTCCGTTGTTTTTTTGCGTGCGCCTTTTTGCATAAATTTTATTTCGAAACCTGCAAAAACTGCCGGAGCCAGGTCAGTTTCAACATAAAACCCAGCAGCAATACCGGGTTTATGAAATCCCCGATATGAATCACCTTCAACCTGAGTGGCATTAAATCCAACAATAGCACCTCCATCAAAACGCTGAGCAACAATAATATTAACCACAAAAAAAAGGATTAAAAAAATAAAAATACGTTTAGTCATTTATTTAAGTTTTTCAAGTTTTCCTTTTAAAATGTCAACACCCCGCCCTGCTTTTTCTTCAATGTAAACAACATTTTTTATTGCAACTTCCGGCCGGTTAGGATCTACAACAAAAACCTGTGCATCTGGTTTAGCATAATGTACTAATCCTGCCGCCGGATAAACCACAAGAGAAGTACCTATTACAACAATAATATCGGCCTCCTGAACTATTGGGATGGCATCATAAAGCGCGGGAACCGGTTCCCCAAACCATACAATATGAGGTCTGAGCTGGCTGCCTTTTTCACACTTATCTCCAAACTTCAATTCCCAATCATCCATTGTATAAACCAAATCAGGATCAATGGTACTTCTGACTTTTTTCAATTCGCCATGCAAATGTAAAACATGTGTACTGCCTGCCCTTTCATGCAAATCATCAACATTTTGAGTTACAATTGAAACATTAAACCATTCTTCCAATTCGGCAATTCCATAATGCCCATCATTGGGTTCTGCTTCCAACAATTGCTTGCGCCGTTGATTATAAAAGTCCATTACAAGTTCAGGATTTTTTTGCCAGCTGTCATAACTCGCTACATCTTCAACATTATAATTTTCCCAAAGTCCACCCATTTCACGAAAAGTTTTTAGACCGCTTTCCTGACTCATACCGGCACCTGAAAGAACAACCAATTTTTTCATTTCACTGGATTAAAGATTAAAAGTAGTGAGTGCAGAGATAAAAGTACGATTATTTTCTTTTTCATATATTTCTGATAAATCAATAAAACTCAAATTGTTAAGAATTTGAAGAATTTTATATTCAATCTCAGCGCTCAAATTCTCATTATCTTTTAAACTGATTTGGTACATTTGTATCAAATGATAGACCATGCTACCATAGAACGAATTCTAGATGCCGCCGAAATTTCGGATGTGGTTTCTGATTTTGTAACTCTTAGAAAAAGAGGGGTTAATATGCTGGGATTATGCCCTTTCCATAACGAAAAAACGCCTTCGTTTACCGTCTCTCCTGCTAAAGGTATTTTTAAATGTTTTGGTTGCGGGAAAGGAGGTAATTCTGTAAATTTTATAATGGAACATGAGAACCTTTCATATCCTGAAGCACTAAAGTGGCTGGCAAAAAAATATAATATCGAAGTTGTAGAGCATGAAGATTCAGAAGAGCAAAAACAGCTAAATGATGAGCGGGAAAGTTTAATGATTGTTTCTGGTTATGCTCAAAAATATTTTACCAGGTTTTTATGGGAGGAAAATGAAGGCAGAAGTGTTGGATTAAGCTATTTCAGGGAAAGGGGATTTCGAGAAGATATACTGAAAAAGTTTGAGGTTGGATATGCCCCCGACGGAAAAACGCCTTTTACAGATGCTGCTCAAAAGGAAGGATATAAAATTGAATTCCTTGAAAAAACGGGATTAACTATAAAACGTGATGACTGGATTCGGGACCGGTTTGCAGGAAGGGTAATGTTCCCGATTCACAACCTTGCCGGAAGAGTAACCGCTTTTGGTGGCAGGATTTTAAAAGAGGACAAAAAAATTGCCAAATACCTGAATTCTCCTGAATCAGAAATTTACCATAAAAGTAAAGTTGTTTATGGCATTTTTCAGGCAAAAAGAGAAATGTCGAAAGTTGACAAATGCTATTTGGTTGAAGGTTATACCGATGTGATGTCGATGCACCAGGTCGGAATTGAAAATGTGGTGGCATCGTCCGGTACAGCGTTAACCTCTGATCAAATCAGACTGATTAAAAGATTTACTCCAAATATTACCATTATTTACGATGGAGATGCCGCAGGAATAAAAGCCTCAATGCGGGGAATTGACCTTGTTTTGGAAGAGGGAATGAACGTAAAGGTATTGCCTTTGCCTGAAGGAGAAGATCCTGATTCTTTTGCCAGAAAAAAAGGTGCATCGGGATACTTGGAATATATTCAGGAAAACGAAACGGATTTTATTCAATTCAAAACCCGGTTGCTTTTAAAAAATTCAGAAAATGATCCGGTTGCCAAAGCCCGTTTAATTTCAGATGTAATTCGCTCGGTTTCCGTGATTCCCGACACTATTACCCGCTCAGTTTATATAAAGGAATGTAGCAAATTATTGGGAGTAAACGAGGAGATTTTGTATAGCGAAGTTCAAAAGCAAAAAAGAAAACATAACGATGATTTCAGGAAAAATCAGGTTCGTGAACAAACACGTAAAGCTGCAAAACAGCTAGCTAAGCCAAAAGAAATAAAAGCTCCCCGATTTCTTGAAGAAGAATTGGTATTCCTGAGATTCCTATTAAAATATTACAATTTCCCGGTATTTGAACTGGATTCAGAGGATGAAAATTCGAATGAAGTATTAACTGCTGCTGAATACATGATTGAAGAACTGGAAAAAGATGATTTAGTTTCAGAAAACGAATTATTCCAGACTATTTTTAATGAAGTAAGCGAGAATCTCGAAAACAAGGATTTTGATCCATGGAAACACTTTATTTACCATTCAAACAGCGAAGTAAGTGCACTTGCTACTGATTTACTTTCTGAAAAATTTGTTGAAAGCAAAATATGGAAAAGGGGAGGTGGATTTACCGAACAGGAAGAGGATATTCTTGAATTACTGGTTCCAAAAATTGTAAACGAACTAAAAGCACGGAAAATCAAAATAATGCTTCGCGAAATTGAAGATGAAATTAATGATTCATATAAAAACGACAATTTTGATAATGTAATTGATTTGCAGTCGAAATATATGAATCTTAAACGTGTAGAAAAATACCTTGCAGAGAAACTGGGTAGTCGAACTATAAACTGAAATTGAAAACTAATAATTAATGCGAACATTATTAATTGAAAAACGAGAAGAAATCGACAATGTAATACGGTCGTGTAAAACCTGTTTTTTAGCCATGTCCGATGAAAATGTTCCTTATGTTTTACCGATGAATTTTGCATTGGATGGAGACCATATTATTTTACACTCGGCGCAAAGCGGGAGAATGTGGGAAACAATAAATAAAAATAAGAATGTATGCATTAACTGGATTGTTGGGGAAGAGTTAAAGTGGCAGGATGTTCGTGTAGGATGCAGTTACCGGGTCCAATCAAAATCTGTTATAGCAGAAGGCAAAGTAGAATTTGTTGAAGATTTTGAAGAAAAAACACGTTGCCTTGAATTATTGATGAAACAATACAGCGATAGAAAATTTAAATTTGGTAAACCTTCGGTGGTTAATGTAGGGATTATTAAAGTACGAATTAATAATATTACAGCAAGAGAATTTGGTGCAAAACCCGAATTGTCATGGAAAAGCTAATTCTTCAGGCGGAGTTGAATTTTATGCAATTCTTCGATATCGTTCTTATCCTTTTCACGATTT